>CAZUWO010000058.1:0-17771 GCA_964623995.1 uncultured Prevotella sp.
ACCAGCCGTTTGGGCCACACACTGTACCGCAATGTGGACGCTGAGGCCACTAAAGCCATAAGCGGCAACGCCGACAAGCTGGTGTACAACTACAGCTTAGGCGTGGATGGCTCGACCGATCCAAGCGGCATCGACGCTGAAGCTTCTATCAAGAACGGCGCAAAGATAGTTTACATGGACACCAACAACTCCACCAACGACTTCCACGAGCGCCAGAAATTCTCTATACGCGGAGAATAACAACAACATAAAGGCAGGGACTTGCCGAGGCAGATCCCTGCCTAATTAACCCCACAAAAACGTAACACTCTTGCACCGAAAGGCTTTATTACTTACAGCAACTCTGGGCTTAGCACTCGCAATGTCGGCCCAAGACTCACTCCTTAACCGCGACTTCAGCCTCGTGGCAGACAGAGACGTGTGGCTAATGGGGCCAAACCCGGCCGCAATGACACGCTTTGGCAGTCGCAATATATCACGTGCGGAGGTCTATGGGCTTATAGGCCACGGCGGATTCACAAACTACAGCGGCTCGAAACAAACACTTGAGGCAGGCGCTGAGGTGGAGTCGATATACAGGTTGTCGCACCGTGTGGTTGGCTACGGACGCATGGCGTACAACAATTTCACAGGCCAGAAGATGATGGGCTCCTACTTTATCAACACCGAACGCCTGCCATTCAATCTTGTTGAAGACTCAGTGACCAACAGGGGGCGCAAACATCTTGACACATACCAGATAAGCGGAGGCGTGGGAGTAGATGTATGGCGCGGGATTTCGATCGGTATCAGGGCCGATTACACTGCTGCCAACTACGCCAAATATAAGGACCTGCGCCATAAGAACAAGCTGATGGACCTCGTGTTTACCACAGGCGTGTATGTGCCGGTGGGTCCTTTCTCGCTGGGTGCCGACTATTTCTATCACCGAAACACCGAGAGCGTGCAGTTCTCAACCTATGGAAAGACCGACAAATCGTATATTTCGTTCATAGATTACGGTGCTTTCATGGGCGTGATAGAGCCATACGGCGGCACGGGATTTACCGATCAGTACAGAGAATTGCCACTTGTTAACGACTATAACGGTTTTTCAGTACAGGCAGAATGGCGCATAACACCACAGCTGGCATGGCAAAACACATTCAATATGGCCTATCGTGACGGTTATTATGGCCGTAAGTCGCCTTACACAGTGGTATATGCCAACTTCTCAAGCCATACTTACACATATAGTACACGCTTGCAGCTGAACCTGAACCGCAGCATTCACCATCTGGACTTGAGTGTTGACGCCGAGAACCTGGTGAACCGGATGAGCCATTACAGCTCAAGCATAAACGAACAGGGCGCCACCTACTACCAGTATTTTGACCCTGAGCGCTCTGCAAATAAGGTTTGGGCCACAACTACCGCCGCCTATACCGGATGGTTCGGACTCCATGACGAATTAGCACTGTGGAAAGCAACGGCCAAAGCCACCTTCGGCCATAGAAAACAGACATCATACCTCTATCCATATTACCGCAGACAGCACTTGGACAACACCGAGTTGAGCATAGGACTGGAGCGCAACATATTCCTGAGGAAAGGCATATTGTCCCTAAGAGCCAACGGTTCGTTCCTTTGGGGCCACGGCAGTGCGGCTGACGACGGTACTATGGCAACGCCAAGTGACAAGCAACGATTCCCTGATACAATGCCCGTGTGGCTAATGCGGGAATATTACTGGCTCACGGCACCGCAATACAAGGCCGGATTTGGCGCAAGATACTCGTTCGTTTTTCCCAAAACACGGCTCAAGACCTACGTAGACCTGTATGCCGAAACGCATAAGGCCAACGGCATGGCAACCAAAGAATACGTAGATGGACGCGACAATACAACGCTGAGGCTAAGCTTCGGTTGCCAGTTCTGACACAAAAATCATTATGAATAAATTAAAAAATAAACGACAATGAACAAACCCATTATCAGCCTATTGCTGTTGTTTGCACTGCCGGGAGCACTCTCTGCACAGACAGTAGAACAGGACAAAAGCTTCCTAACGGGCAAACTCAGTAACGGACTCACCTACTACATTCGCCACAATGCTAAGGAAAAAGGCATTGCCGACTTTTATATCGCCCAGCGCGTGGGCTCAATTCTGGAGGAGCCAAGGCAGCGCGGACTTGCCCATTTCCTTGAACACATGGCCTTTAATGGCTCACAGAATTTCCGTGGAACTAAGGATAGCCCCAACATAGTGCCTTGGTGTGAAAGCCACGGCGTTAAGTTCGGAGCCAACCTGAATGCCTACACATCGGTGGATGAGACTGTTTATCACGTATCTGCCGTTCCTGTTACAAGCGAGAACGTGATAGACTCAACCCTGCTAATACTGCATGACTGGAGCCATTACCTGCTCTTGACCGACAAGGAGATAGACAAGGAGCGTGGCGTTATACACGAAGAGTGGCGCAATAGGCGCAGTGGCATGGCCGCCCAAAGGCTCACAGAAGAAGTGATGCCTATAATTTACAAGGGCAGCAAGTATGAAGACTGCATGCCAATAGGTTCCATGGATATTGTGGATCACTTCCCATACAAGGACCTGCGCGACTATTACAACAAGTGGTACCGGCCCGACCTGCAAGCCATAATAGTGGTGGGAGACATTGACGTGGACCGCATGAAACAGCACATAGTGAGCATGTTCGACTCAATACCTATGCCTCAGAACCCTGCAAAGCGCATTTACTACCCTGTTCCAGACAACAAGGAGATGATTGTGGCGGTGAAGAAGGATGCCGAGCAGCCCATAATGCTGACCACTTTATACATGAAGCGCGACGCAACACCCGACAACGAGAAGAACACCGTGGCATATCAGCGGGACGGCTACATGGATCAGCTCTTACATTATATAATAGGTGAACGGCTCGACCAAATGCAAAAATCTGCCGTTCCACCATGCCTGAGTGCATCGGCCCGCAACGGACAGTTCTTCGTTTCACGTACAAAGGATGCCTTCGCACTATCATTCGGTGCAAGACAGGACAACGTGCGCGGCTCGTTTGATGCCGCCGTGGGCGTGATAGAACGAGTAAGGCAACACGGATTTACCGAAGCTGAGCTGCAAAGGGCAAAGGCCTTTGTTGCAAAGAACAACAACCGGCAATACAACAACCGTTTAGACCGTAGAAATTCATGGTACGTGCGCCGCGCACAGAACAACTTCCTGGACTTTGAGCCACTGATAAGCGCTGAGACTACGAAGGAATTGGCCGACAAGTTTGAAGCTGAGGTTACGCTCAATGAACTCAACGAATACCTGAAGACGGTTATAACAGACAAGAATCAGGTGCTCGTGGTGTACGCTCCGGACAAACCCGACTTTAAAATACCGTCGGACGACGAACTCGAGAAATACGTACTGGAAGCCCAAGCCCGCAAGTATGAGCCCTACAAAGAGGACAAAGTGCCCACAAAACTCATAGCCAAGGAGCCTAAAGCCGGCAAGATAGTATCGGAAAAGCCTTTTGCCCACGGCTTCACAGAGCTGACTCTGAGCAACGGAGTGCAAGTGTACTTCAAGCAAACCGACTACAGCAAGGACAACCTTTCGATGCGCTTCTGGGGCGAAGGCGGTACCTCGCTCTATCCAGACAGCGACGTTCCGAACTTCAGCTTTATATCTTCAGCCATCAAAAAGGCAGGAGTGGGAAGCTTTGACGAGGAGACCCTAGGCAAGATACTTGCAGGAAAGACCGTAAGAATAGAGCCAGGAGTGGGCGAAGAGACCCAAGCCATAAACGGATTCTCAGCAATCAAGGACGCTCCGACTATGTTCCAACTGCTATACCTGTACTTTACGCAGCCCAGACGAGACGAAAAAGCCTTCAATGGGGAACTTAACAGAATGCGTTCTTTCCTTACCAACCGCGAGGCAAGCCCGAAAGTAACCTACAATGACTCAATAGTCTCAATAGTATACAATAACAGTCCGCGCGTGCAACCGGTGAAAGTGAAGACGCTTGACAAGGTGAACTACGACCGGATAATGCAAATATACAAGGAGAGATTCAGCAATGCTGGCAACTTTAAGATGATACTGATTGGCAATATAAGCATAGACTCGCTGAGACCGCTGCTCTGCCGCTATGTGGCCTCGCTGCCATCGACAGGCAAGAAGGAGACATTTGCCAAGACTTACCCACACGTAAGCGCGGGCGACATGACGCATCGGTTTACAAGAGAGATGAAAACGCCGACTTCTACAGTAAACATCTTCTACTCATGGCAGGAACCCTTCAACGCAAAGACAGACCTTGACCTTGACATTTTCACACGTGTGCTGCAAATAGCCTATACTGACAGCGTGCGCGAAGAGAAGGGAGGAGTGTACGGAGTGAGTGTGCAGGCAAGCTGCGTGGAGAGCAGTGAGCCAACGACTCTGATAAAGATAAGCTTTACTTGCGACCCTAACCGCTACGAAGAGCTTATTCCCGTGGTATACAGGCAGATAACCAATATTGCGGAACGTGGTCCACTGGACAGCAGTCTTGACAAGGTGAAGAAGTATCTTGTGAAGCAATACGGACAGGCTGAGATAACAAACGACTACTGGGACTACGTGATCTACAACCTGTTGCGCCACAACGTGGACTTCGACAACAACTATGTGAAGATGGTAGAGGCCGTAAGCCCGTCGGATATACAGCAGATGGCAGCACGAATGCTGGCCGCAAAGCGCAGACTGGAGATTACAATGCTTCCGAAATAGTGGCTTGCGGTAACATCCGTAAACCTCAATGTTGACAACATCCGTGGTTGGTTCTAATGCCGACTGCGGATGTTTCAGTTTATATTATGGCAGCAGTAAGTCTTAATAACCATTATCAGACACTATTTCTGCCGTTATGGCACAAAAAAAAGACATTCAAGACAGCCATATTCGGGCAATATATGCTAATATGTTCTAAATTTCTGCTAAAACTCGTTGCATTCTTTGCCGTAACATTTATTGTTTGTAATTTTGCACCGTAAAAGCCAAATAAACCCTTAAGGTATAGTTTTCAGGAACTGTTAAGCCGATAGCCGGCATTAATTGCAGGGCGATTATGCGCGGAAAACGGTGATAAAAAGAAGAACTTGATACAGGCTTTGATTTGATATGAATATTTAGTATATCGCAGATTAATAATAGGAAATAGGGCATTTTTGGCCTTCAAGGCCTCCAGTGCAATTATTTTTTATTGCCCTTTTCCAAGCCCGGATTTGTGTTGGGGATTCTTCCTTCAAGCAAATGCGGGCTTCTTTTCTTTCTGTAAGGAAAGAATTGCAGTGTAGTTAAGTTACGGAAACTTTATGAAAAGAAACTAAAACTGTGGCATAGGATTTGCAAATATGAAATTATAGACATAAATTTGCAAACAAAACTATTAAATCTTTAAGCATTATGATGGAAGAAAAAGACCTTTATGCCGCAATAGATGCCAAGGAAAGAGGCCTGCAACTGCAAGCCGCCGTACCGGTACTGATGCGCAAGATGTATACATGGATGGCCCTTGCGCTAATCATCACCGGGCTGACTGCATACGGCGTATCGCAGTCATTAGGGCTTTTACAGATGATTTACAGCAGTAAGGTTACATTTATCGGGCTCATGCTGGTTGAGTTAGGTCTGGTTATCTACACCACAGCACGTATACACAAGCTCAGTCTTACCACGGCCACAACCCTGTTCATCATCTATTCGATACTGAACGGAGTAACCATGTCGGCCATTTTTGTGGCCTTCAGCATTCAGAGCATAGGCACCACATTCCTGATTACGGCCGGAACGTTTGCAGTAATGGCCCTTGTGGGCTACACAACGCGGCGCGACATGACCAAGCTAGGTGGCATACTGACCATGGCTCTCATAGGTGTGATCATTGCAATGGTGGTGAACATATTTGTGGGCAACAGTATGTTGGACCTTATTATCAGCATTATCGGAGTGCTGTTGTTCACCGGCCTCACCGCATATGACACATGGCAGATGAAGCAAGTGTTCATGCAGACTGGCGATCTCAGCGAAGGTACACAGAAATTGGCTGTGCTCGGAGCCTTGAACCTATATCTTGACTTCATCAATATGTTCCTCTATCTGCTCAGATTCTTCGGTAGGGACAATTGATAGCATAGGTTTAACTGCAACAAACAACCGCTTTCCAACTCAAAAGGAAGCGGTTTTTTGATGTTAACATACTGCATAAATAAACAAGTTAAAGATTGAAACAAACAGCGATACATCCATAATCTCCAACCGACTCAAGAAATTCTGTCAACAATAGCTCCAGACCGATTTTTTGAGTATTGTAACATCATAGCGCCATATATTGAACATCTAATAGCAAGTTCAACGATAGCAGATGGCGAAGGCAATGATGCATAAAGCTGAAAGTTATATTCTGACAAAAAGTAAACATTACTGTGCTATTATAATCAAATAAAATCAAGACAACGGTATTTATTCTGCATAATAATGGAATAAAAGCATTAAAAGCACAAAATGTAAGCTAATAAGGTGTAAATAATTTGGTTACATCAAATATTTTGAATACTTTTGCAGCTGAACAAGAATAATTATCCCAAAATGAAACTCAAAAGTGAACGTCTTGACGCACTGAAACGGTTGTTGTCAAGCCGCGAGCTTAGCTCGCAAAATGAGGTGCTGGAAGCTCTGGCCCAAAAAGGATTCTACGTAACCCAAGCCACTCTCAGTCGCGACATGAAGCAGCTGAAGGTGGCAAAAGCCGCTACAATGAGCGGAAGTTACGTCTATGTGTTGCCAAATGACACGATGTATCGTCGCGTTAGAACTAACTCCACAAAGATAAAGGACAAGAGTTCTGGCATCGTCTCGCTCTCATTCTCTGACAACATCGCTGTTCTGAAGACTCGCCCTGGCTATGCCAGCGCCGTGGCTTACGACATCGACAACTCCAGTCTTGCCGAGATTCTGGGCACAATAGCAGGCGATGACACCATCGTTATAGTGCTTGCAGAGAACACAAGCCGTGAACAAGCCACGCTTGCACTCTCTACCGTGGTGCCGGAACTTACAGAAGAAGGCACGCTTGTACATAATTTTTAAAATCATAAATGGATAAAATCAAGGTATTGGTGGCTGACTCGTCGCACGAATGCTACGTCGACACCATCCTAAAAACAATTGAAGAGGCCGCCAAAGTGCGCGGTACCGGCATCGCAAAGCGTAGCCATGAATATGTGGCTACAAAAATGCGCGAGGCCAAAGCTGTGATAGCTCTCGACGGTGACAAGTTTGCCGGATTCAGTTATATTGAGACATGGGGCAACAAGCACTATGTTACCACTTCCGGACTTATAGTTCATCCAGACTATCGTGGCTTAGGGCTGGCCAAACGCATAAAGAACATGACATTCACGCTGGCGAGAGTGCGCTGGCCCCATGCCAAGATTTTCTCCCTTACAAGTGGTTCGGCGGTGATGAAGATGAACACTCAGCTGGGCTACCTGCCAGTAACGTTCAACGATCTCACCGACGACGAGAGCTTCTGGCGCGGCTGTGAGGGCTGCATTAATGTTGATGTACTCCACCGAACAGGCCGCCGCTACTGCATTTGTACGGCAATGCTCTACGACCCGGAAGAGCATTTGCCGGCCAAAATACCCAAGGACGTGATGGAACGCATAAGGAAAATTGACGGCAAAGAATAACTTACAAGGCGCGTAAGCCATTGTGCTTCGTACCAAAAGAAAGGATATAATATGAGCAAGAAGAAAGTAGTGGTCGCCTTTAGCGGTGGCCTTGACACATCTTATACGGTGATGAAGCTCGCCCAAGACGGGTGGGAAGTCTACGCTGCATGTGCCAACACGGGCGGTTTCAGTCCAGAACAGCTCCAAAAGAATGAGGAAAACGCCTACAAACTGGGAGCTGCCAAGTATGTTACCCTCGATGTCACACAAGAATATTACGCAAAGTCGCTCCGATACATGATATTCGGCAACGTGATGCGTAACAACTGCTACCCCATAAGTGTATCTAGTGAGCGCATTTTCCAAGCCATAGCCATCGCACGATATGCCAATGAAGTGGGTGCCGATGCCATAGCCCATGGCTCTACCGGTGCCGGCAATGACCAAATACGCTTCGACATGACGTTCCTCGTTATGGCTCCGGGTAAGGAAATCATCACACTGACTCGCGATCACGCACTTTCACGCCAAGAAGAGGTTGACTTCTTGAACCAACATGGGTTCAAAGCTGACTTCGCCAAGCTGAAATACAGCTACAATGTTGGTATATGGGGCACCAGTATTTGTGGTGGCGAACTGCTCGCCCCAACCCAAGACCTTCCTGAAGAGGCATATCTGAAGCACGTAACACGCCATGACGAAAGCCTGCTTAAGATAACTTTCGAAAAGGGAGAAATTGCTGCCGTCAACGGAGAGAAGTTTGACGACAAGGTAAAGGCTATCCAAAAGATTGAGGAAATAGGCGCAGCTTACGCCATTGGACGTGATGCCAACGTAGGAGACACCATCATCGGCATTAAGGGACGTGTCGGTTTCGAGGCCGCAGCTCCAAAACTCATCATCGAAGCTCATCGTTTGCTCGAGAAAAGCACCCTAAGCAAGTGGCAACAATACTGGAAAGACCAAGTGGCAAACTGGTATGGCATGTTCCTACATGAGAGTCAGTACCTCGAACCTGTAATGACCGATATTGAAGCTATGCTCACCAGCTCGCAGCGCAACGTGAACGGCACTGCCATTCTACGGCTTCGCCCTTACGGTTTCAGTACTGTTGGCGTTGATTCACCCGATGATCTCACCAAATCTCCGCTCGGAGAATATGGAGAAATGCAGCATGGATGGACCGCTCAAGATGCTAAGGGCTTCATAAAGGTAAGCAGCACACCACTCAGGGTGTACTATGGCATCCACAAAGACGAGAAACGATAAATTGCAAGAGGCAGAACCAAGATGCCGAAGGATTTTATCCAGCAGTTTCAGTTTGCAATAACAGACTGCCAAGTCAGTTATTTTTCGGCATTATATCAGTTCATCAAGCTGCAAGATATTAATATATAATGTGTAACAGTTCAAGTAAGGTAACGCAGTTTTAATGCTTTTTCCTTATGCGGAAGGTGAAACAACTTGACAAATGAGTAAGATAAGAGTAGGAATTCTAGGGGCAGCAGGCTATACGGGTGGCGAACTCATCCGTTTGTTGCTCTGTCATCCCAATGTTGAGATAGCATTTGCAAACTCAGGAAGCAATGCAGGCAATCTCGTCAGCGATGTTCACGAGGGTCTTATTGGCGATACCGACCTCCGGTTTACTGACCAATTGCCATTCGCAAGTGCCGATGTTGTTTTCTTCTGTTTTGGCCATGGCAAAAGCGAAGCTTTCCTTCAGGAACATGATATTCCTGAAAACGTCAGGATAATAGACCTTGCCCAGGACTTCCGCCTTACTCCAAAGGAATACACTATCACTCAACACCCCACGGCTGAAAAGCATGATTTCGTCTACGGACTGCCGGAAATACACCGCAAAAAGATAGCACAAGCCCATCATGTGGCCAATCCGGGATGCTTTGCAACATGCATACAGTTGGCGTTGTTGCCCTTAGCCAAGGCCGGACTGCTCACTCACGACATCAGTGTCAATGCCATCACTGGCTCAACTGGTGCAGGTCAGAAGCCAGGAGCTACCACTCACTTCAGCTGGCGCGACAATAACATAAGCATCTATAAGGTGTTCACTCACCAGCATCTGCACGAAATACGCCAGTCTCTTACCGAATTGCAAGGCAGTAAGGTAGCTTCGGTCGACTTCATCCCCTACCGTGGCTGTTTCCCACGTGGCATATTTGCCACCAGTGTGGTGCGTTTTGACGCTGATAAGAATCCTTCACCCGAAGAACTTGAAGATATGTACCGCCAGTTCTACGCTGATGCGCCCTTCACCCATTACTCCAACAAGCCAATAGACTTGAAACAAGTGGTCAATACCAACAAGGCGCTTGTACATATCGATAAGTTCGACAACAAGGCAGTTATAAGCAGTGCCATCGATAATCTGCTGAAAGGAGCCGTAGGACAAGCCGTTGAGAACATGGATCTTATGTTCGGACTCGACGAAACTGCAGGTTTGCGCCTCAAAGCCACTGCTTTCTGATACAGAAAAAGTAAGTTTGAAACAATAAAAGCATCGGTTTAGTGAGCCAAACTTACTGGTTTGCAAACACCGATCGATAAAAAAGAGAATACGATATATGAAACCATTTGATGTTTATCCATTGTTTGATGTCAACATTGTCAAAGGTAGAGGATGCCACGTCTGGGACGACAAGGGTCAGCAATACCTTGACATGTATGGTGGCCATGCCGTTATCAGCATCGGTCATTGCCACCCTCACTACGTGAACAAGGTTACCGAGCAACTCAATCTCTTGCCTTTCTACAGCAATAGCGTTGTCAACAAGTTGCAAAGTCAACTCGCCGAGAGGCTTGGACACATCAGTGGTTACGATGATTATCAGCTTTTCCTCATCAACAGTGGAGCCGAAGCCAACGAGAATGCTCTAAAGCTGGCCTCGTTTGCCAATGGTCGAAGTCGTGTCCTCACTGCCCAAAAAGCTTTCCATGGCCGCACTTCGCTGGCAGTAGAGGTAACAGACAACCCCAAAATACAAGCCCCGGTAAACTCAAATGGCAATGTAACTTATCTGCCTCTTAACGATCTCGACGCTTGGACAGCCGAAATAGAAAAGGGAGATGTAAGTTCCTGCATTTTGGAGTGCATCCAAGGCGTTGGCGGAGTTAACATGGCAACGCCAGAATTTGCCCAAGGCTTGCAGGAAGCATGTCGCAAGCATGGCACATTCCTAATTTGCGACGAGATTCAATGTGGTTATGGCCGCAGCGGAAAGTTCTTCGCTCATCAGTGGTTGGGCATCCGTCCCGATCTCATCACTGTAGCAAAGGGCATCGCTAATGGCTTCCCTATGGGCGCAGTGCTCATATCTCCCGAGTTCAAACCTGTCTATGGCCAGCTTGGAACCACCTTTGGAGGCAATCATCTTGCCTGCGCTGCAGCCTTGGCAGTGCTCGACGTATTCGAAAAAGAACATCTTGTTGACAACGCTCGCGTTGTTGGCGATTACTTTATAAGTTCCCTAAAGGAGCTGCAGAAGTCAGAACCGCACATAAAAGAAGTGCGTGGGCGTGGCCTTATGATAGGAGTGGTTATGGATATTCCACAAAAGGAAGTACGTAAGAAGCTTGTCTTCGACGAGCATTGCTTCACAGGAGCCGCCGGACAAGACATATTGCGTATTCTTCCACCACTGATGATATCAAAATCTGACGTAGACGACTTCATGTATCGGCTCAAGAAGGTGCTCGCCACGTTCTAAAGAGAGGGCCTTTAAGGCAGGAATCGTCAGACAAAGCCATAAACTTCATTTCGCCATAGCATAATGAAAGAATTTCTGTTGGTGTTTTTCGGCTCTGGCATAGGTGGCGGTTTGCGTTACGCAATATCAAAAATGGTATCCTCAAGCGTAACTACCACTTTCCCACTTGGCACCTTCACAGTCAACATTATTGGCTGTTTGCTGATAGAATTTATTTCTGCACTGTCCATTACCCAGCATTGGCTGTCGCCATCAGCGCGGCTTCTGCTCACCACAGGCTTTTGTGGAGGCTTTACTACATTCTCTACATTCATGAAAGAAAGCCATAATCTGATTGCAGGACAAATGCCTCTAACGTCGATTATCTATATAGCTCTGAGCATTATCATAGGTCTTGCTGCCATGTGGGGCGGCTACAAGCTTGGATTATCTAACTGATTGCCTGTTATAGCCATCTTTTAAGATTAAATAAGCTGGCATAACAGCCGACAGAATCTTTCATTTGTTGACCATCATTCAGTATTTTAACAACATGAAAATATCAATTATAGGCGCAGGAGCCATGGGTGGCAGTCTGGCTAGAGGATTACTTTTGGGCAACAAGTTTAAGCCTCAAGACATCACTGTAGCCAATCCGCACGAAGATAAGTTAGCCCCTCTGTCAAAGCTTGGGGCAAGTGTAACCACCGATAACGTAGCAGCAGCCGACGGAGCCGACATTATCGCAATCGTGGTAAAGCCTTGGCTCGTTGAGAAAGTAGCCCGAGAAATTAGCCCTGTTATCGACTCTGAAAGCCAAATTATACTCAATCTTGCTGCCGGAATAAAAGAATCAGAACTCCGTGAATGGCTTTCCGACAGCAAAGGCAACAGTCCGGCCTTGTTCCAGATAATGCCCAACATTGCCATAGCGTTGCGAGAGTCCATGACGTTTATTGTTCCTATGAAAGCCTCCGAGCAGCAAACCCACCTCGTCAAGGAGATTTTTGACGACCTTGGCAAGTCTCTTGTAGTCAGTGACAGGCAACTTTCCGCCGGAACAGCACTATCTGGCTGTGGCATAGCCTATGCCATGCGTTACGTCAGGGCTGCATCTGAGGGCGGCGTAGAACTGGGATTCAAGGCCGATACTGCAAAGGACATTGTATTGCAGACTATGAAAGGCGCCGTGGCATTGCTCGAATCAACCGGCAATCACCCCGAAGCCGAAATTGACAAGGTTACAACGCCCGGCGGATTAACCATTCGTGGGCTCAACGCCATGGAGGCAGCAGGATTCTCCTCAGCCGTTATTGCCGGTTTGAAAGCCTGAAACCACGACATGAGCATAATGCCCATACGTGTTAATCTCTATCAAATCTTCATTCAAACTAAATTTTATTTGTAATTTTGTAACCAAAAATGATAAAACTGTAATTATGGATGAAGCAATCAAACAGATAGGCCAACGGCTCAGAGGACTTCGGGATGCGCTCGAGATTAGCGAGGAAGAAGTAGCTCAAGTGTGCGGAATAAGCACGGAAAAGTACCGTCAGATGGAAACCGGCGACACTGAATTGTCGGTCAGTACCCTTCAAAAGATAGCCAAGAAGTACAATATTGACCTCAACGAACTGCTTTTCGGCGAAGAGCCTCACATGCATGGCTACTTCCTGACCCGCCGTGGTCAGGGCATGAGTGTTGAGCGTTGTAAGGCCTATAAGTATCAAAGTCTGGCCTGGGGGTTCCGTGGGCGCAAAGCCGATCCGTTCATTGTTCGCGTTGAACCCAAACCTGACGATACACCATTGCAGAAGAATTCCCATCCCGGACAGGAATTCGACATGGTTCTGGGTGGCCGTATGGAACTCACCATAGGCAGCAAAGTTCTTACATTAGCCAAGGGAGACAGCATTATTTACGACTCCACACAGCCCCATTGCATGAGGGCTCTTGACGACAAGCAGGTAACTTTCCTTGCCATTATTTTCCAGTAAAAAATTCAGAACCGTAACATTCGACTTAAAATGATAGAGAGATTTCTTACGCAGACCAGCTTTACCTCAGAGGAGGACTTTAAGAAGAATCTGCACTTTAATATACCTGAGAACTTCAACTTTGCCTATGACGTAATGGATGAGTGGGCAAAGATAAAGCCCGACAAGGTGTGTTTACTTTGGACAAGTGAGCGTGGCGAGGAGGTAAAGACTACCTTCAAGCAGTTCAAAGAACAAACAGACCGTACCGCAGCCTACTTTCAGAGCCTCGGAATAGGACGTGGCGACAAGGTGATGCTTATACTTAAGCGCCACTATCAGTGGTGGCTTTCCATGATGGGCCTGTGCAAGATAGGCGCCATAGCCATTCCGGCAACCCACATGCTCACTGCCAACGACATCGTGTACCGCAACCAGCGTGCAAGCATAAAGGCCATAATCTGCGTCAATGACGAGTATGTTACCACCCAAGTGCTCAATGCCATGCCCGAAAGTCCGTCGGTTGAGGTTCTCGTAGCAGTCAATTCCATGGCTCAAGTGGGCCATCCAGTACCCGAAAGGTTTCACGACTGGCACTCAGAATGGCCAAAAGCTCCAGAGTTTCATAGGCCAAGCTTCGTCAATGAGAACAATGACACAATGCTGATGTACTTCACCAGCGGCACAAGTGGTGAGCCAAAGATGGTCGCTCACGACTTTCTTTACGCTCTTGGCCACCTTACCACTGGCGTTTTCTGGCACAATCTCAATGAAAACAGTATCCATCTCACAGTGGCAGACACCGGCTGGGGCAAGGCCGTATGGGGCAAGCTGTACGGTCAATGGTTTGCCGGCGCCACGGTGTTTGTCTACGACCACGAGAAGTTCACTGCCGAAAAGATCATGCGCCAGATGGAGAAGTACCACGTAACCTCATTCTGTGCTCCTCCCACCATATACCGATTCATGATTCAAGAGGACTTTTCCAAATACGATCTCAGCAGCCTCAAGTACTGCACCACTGCGGGAGAAGCTCTCGAACCTGCCGTCTACAACCGTTTCTATGAGCTCACCGGACTCCGCATGATGGAGGGTTTCGGTCAGACTGAGACCACTATGACCCTTGGAACCTTCCCATGGATCGATCCGAAACCAGGCAGTATGGGCAAGCCTAATCCACAATACGATATTCTTTTGCTCAAGCCTGACGGCACACAATGTGAGGATGGTGAGAAAGGTGAAATATGCATCGACACCCGAGACCATAAGCCCATTGGCCTATTCAAGGGTTACTACCGCGACGAAGCCAAGACTCACGAGGTTTGGAAGGATGGCATTTACCACACCGGCGACCTTGCCTGGCGCGATGAAGACGGCTATTACTGGTTTGTAGGGCGTGCCGACGACGTCATCAAGTCGAGTGGTTACCGCATCGGTCCCTTCGAAGTTGAGAGTGCTCTCATGTCCCATCCAGCCGTGGTTGAATGCGCAGTAACCGGCGTTCCCGACGAGATTCGCGGCATGATAGTAAAGGCCACGGTGGTTCTTGCAAAGGATTGGAAGGACAAAGCCGGCGATGTGCTCATCAAAGAGCTTCAGAACCACGTCAAGCATGAAACGGCTCCGTACAAGTATCCACGCAAGATTGAATTCGTTGATTCCCTTCCCAAGACCATTTCCGGCAAGATTCGGCGAGTGGAAATAAGGGAGAACGACGAACGTAAGCAGTCAAAATAAGTATTCCACAACCCTATTTTAGGGGTTCACAACCCACATAACCATGAAGCGAATTGTAGTAAAGGTGGGCAGCAACGTGCTCACACGACCAGATGGTAAACTCGACGTCACACGCATGTCGTCGCTTGTCGACCAGATAGTATGGCTGCGCAAGCACGGCTATGAGGTAATTCTCGTGTCGTCAGGGTCCATAGCTTGCGGCCGCGGAGAGTTCCAAGCACAACGCAAACTTGATGCAGTGGCCCAGCGACAGCTATTCTCCGCCATTGGACAGGTAAAACTTGTCAACCTCTACTACGACCTTTTCCGTGAATACGGCATCAACATCGGACAGATATTGACAATGAAAGAGAGCTTCTCCACACGTATGGAGTACCTTAATCAGCGCTCTTGCATGACCGTAATGCTCGAAAACGGCATCATTCCTGTGGTAAATGAGAACGATACCGTAAGCGTAACCGAACTGATGTTCACCGACAACGACGAGCTGTCCGGTCTGGTAGCATCAATGATGAACGCCTCAACCCTCATCATATTGACCAATGTTGACGGCATATATAATGGCGATCCTAAGGCTCCCAACACCCGTGTCATACCCATGGTAAGCTACGATCGCGACCTCAGCGAGTACATTCAGACCTCCCATAGCGGCTTTGGGCGGGGCGGAATGATTACCAAATGCAACATTGCACGTAAGGTAGCCGAAGAAGGTATCAAGGTTATGATAGCCAACGGGCGCACCGACAACATTCTGATAGAACTGGCAACAAACGCCCAACAGACTATGCACACCGAGTTCAGGCCTAACCCTAACCCCACGTCGGGCATGAAAAAATGGATTGCTCACAGTGAGAGCTTCTCTAAAGGTGTGGCCCACGTCAACGCCGACGCGGCCATTCGACTTACCGGAACCAAAGCCGTCAGTCTGCTCATGGTGGGCGTTACGGCTGTGGAAGGCAACTTTGAGGAGGGCGATATCATAAGTATCGAGGACCCATCGGGCAAACTCATCGGCGTGGGGCGCAGCTCTTACTCGGCCGACGAGGCCAGAAGCCTTATCGGTAAGCACGATGTCAAGCCGTTGGTTCATTACGATTATCTCTTTGTTGAATAACATTTATGGACTACAACGATATTTTCAAGGCCGTAAAAAAAGCAAGTACAGGTCTTGCTCTCTTAAGCGACAGCAAGCGCAACGAGGTGCTCCGTGCCGTCGCCGACGGGATAGTGGCTCGCCAAGACGCAATTTTGGCCGAAAACAAGCGTGACTTGGAGCGCATGGACAAGGCCAATCCGTTATACGACAGACTGCAACTCACTCCCAAAAGACTTGCCGACATAGCCGCCGACATGCGTCACGTGGCCGGGTTGCCATCACCACTGGGGCGTACCCTTAAGGAAAAGACACTGCCCAACGGGCTCCATCTGCGCCGCATCAGTGTGCCTTTCGGTGTAATAGGCATGGTGTTCGAGGCGCGGCCTAACGTGGCTTTCGATGTATTCTCACTTTGTTTCAAGAGTGGTAATGCCTGTGTGCTCAAAGGAGGCCATGATGCCGACTTCAGTTGCAAGGCCGAAGTGGCCCTAATTCACGATGTTCTAAATCGCTTCGGAATAAGCATTCATGCCGTAGAACTGCTACCTTCCACCCACGAAGCCACAGCAGCAATGCTCAGTGCAGTCGGTTTCATAGACCTCTGCATACCCCGTGGCGGCAAGGGACTTATCAATTTCGTGCGCTCTACGGCCAAAGTACCTGTCATTGAGACTGGTGCGGGAGTGGTTAATTGCTACTTCGACGCATCAGGCGATTTGGAAAAAGGCCGCCGCATCGTATGCAACGCCAAGACAAGGCGCCCCAGCGTGTGCAACACTCTTGATACTCTGTTAGTCCATCGCAGCCGTTTGGCCGACCTCTCACAGCTGTGCGAGCCTCTCGCCGGACACAAAGTAGTAATCCATGCCGACGATGAAGCCTACCGCTCACTGCTTGGCCACTACCCCGAAGAATTGCTCCGGCAGGCCGATTCAGACTGTTGGAGCCGCGAATGGCTCAGCCTGCAGATGGGCGTAAAGACCGTAGGAAGCCTCGATGAGGCCCTAAGCCACATAGCAACCTACGGCTCCGGCCACAGCGAAAGCATAGTGGCAGAGGACAAAAGTGCCCAAACCAAGTTTGAGCAGATGGTGGATGCGGCCTGCGTCTACGTCAATGCACCCACCAGTTTCACCGATGGGGCACAGTTCGGGCTGGGTGCCGAGATAGGCATCAGCACGCAAAAGCTCGGAGCCCGCGGCCCTATGGCACTTGAAGAGATTACCACATACAAGTGGCTAATAGAGGGAAACGGGCAGATTAGGGAATAAACCTCAAGCCCGAATAACCTGAATCGCAGATTTAAATTAAACGAAAATACAATACAATATGAAAACTTTCTTCAACGTAGAAGACATAGGCGACCTCAACAAAGCATTGGCAGAGGCACAGGAAGTGAAGCAAAACCGTTTCGGATTCCAGTCTCTCGGCAAGAACAAGACGTTGCTGATGATTTTCTTCAACAACTCTTTGCGCACCCGTTTATCAACTCAGAAGGCCGCAATGAACCTTGGCATGAACGTGATGGTGCTCGACGTGAAC
>CAZUWO010000059.1:0-17583 GCA_964623995.1 uncultured Prevotella sp.
TTTAATTGAATAGGAACTATTTGTTATTCATATATTAAATGTCATGAACCATAAGAAAATATTGACAGTCTCATTCTCAGTATGGCTATTGGTGTGTCTGGCCGGATTTGCACAACGGAAGATTACCGGTACCGTTACAGACAACAGTGGAGAACCACTTATTGGCGTAACGGTTGTGCCGCAAAACTCCCCAGGCAACAATGGCACTACTACCGATCTGGACGGTAAGTACAGTATCGACGTTGACAAAAATGTCAGCACTCTCACCTTCACTTATGTTGGTTTTCTGCAGCAAAACGTAAACATAGGCGGTAAAAGTACCATCAACGTACAATTAAAAGAGGATAATATCGGCCTCGATGAGGTCGTTGTAATCGGTTATGGCACTGTAAAGCGCCGTGATCTTACCGGTGCCGTGGCCTCAGTAACGGGCAAAGACCTTGCGAAAATGCCTGTTAACAACGTGGCAGAGGCCCTTCAAGGCAAGCTTCCAGGTGTAAATGTAGTCTCAGGAGATGGCCGTCCTGACGCTTCTGTTTCAATACGCGTACGCGGAGGCGGTTCAATCACTCAGTCAAACGACCCTCTCTTTGTGGTCGATGGATTCCCCGTATCGAGCATTAGCGACATTCCTGCATCCGAAATAGAAAGTATCGACGTGCTGAAGGACGCTTCCTCAACAGCCATCTACGGTGCTCGCGGTGCCAATGGCGTTATACTTGTAACAACAAAGAAGGCCGAAGGCGGTAAGGTTAAGGTGAGTTATGACGGATATGTACAGGTAAAGCACGTGGCAAAGAAGCTTGAAACACTCTCAGCACAGGACTATCTGCTGCAAGGATGGAGCTATGCTACCTCGAGGGGTGAAGCAACAGGCGACAATTTTGCCAAATACTACGGTCTGGGAAGTAAGTATGGTAATCACTATGCCGACTATGCCAACGTGAAAACGCACAACTACACCGACGATCTTCTTCGTACTGCATGGACACACAGCCACAACGTGTCGGTTAGTGGTGGTACAGAGAAGACCCACTTTATAAGTAATGTAAACTACATCAGCGATAAAGGTATCAAGATAAACTCCGATTTGCAGAAGTTCTCGGCATCTTTCAAGCTTCAACAGCAGTTGCGAAAGAACCTCGTATTGGACTTTGACTTCCGCTATGCTGAGGATTTGATTAACGGTCGCGAAGGAGTAGTCAATGGTCGTGGCTCTGAAATTTCGGGAGCCTATCGCTATCGTCCTATCGACAATCCGCTTGGAGGTATTGATTTTACCGAAGTACAGGGCTGGGGATTTGGTATTGAAAACATAGACAACAGCCACAACCCATACGAACAGGTAATGACAATCACTCAAAAGAACAAAAACCGCAACCTTAGGGGCAGTGCCGCTCTCTCTTGGGAAATAATCAAGGGCCTGACTGCACGCTCAGAAATTAGCCTTACCCGCAGTTCATACACCAACAAGTACTTTGACGGTGGTTACGGTGACGACATAAAGCAAGCCACTCTTACACGTGGCAATGGCAATGGAGTACGTTGGCTGAACACAATAAACTATAACTTTGACGTCAACAAGATTCATAAGTTCACCTTCTTGCTTGGCCACGAGCTCATAAACAACACAAGTGAGTACACCACTCTCAGAGGTGTGGGCTATCCGGAGAACTACGATTTCGAAACGACTATGGGCATGATACAAAACGCTACCCAGACTTACAGTTCGCAAAACGTAATAGGAGTACCTGAGCGCACGGTTTCTTTCTTTGGGCGCTTCAATTATAGCTTGCTCGATCGCTACCTTCTTACTCTTACTATGCGTGCCGATGGAAGCTCTAAATTCGCACCAGATCATCGCTGGGGTTACTTCCCCGCTGCCGCATTAGCATGGCGTTTGAGCGACGAACCATGGATGGAATCAACAAAGAACTGGCTCAGCAACCTTAAGCTTCGTCTCTCTATTGGCGCTTCTGGTGCCGACAACATCAGCCCGAACCTGTGGCGTGAGACTTGGAGATCTATAAGTGCAAGCAACAATAATATGCTTATCAATGGCGAACGCACCCCATATTTCGCTCCAGACGGTATGCTTGCCAACAACGATCTGAAATGGGAGACTACCATTAGCCGCAACTTCGGTATCGACTATGGATTCATTGACGGAAGAATCAACGGTAGCATCGAACTCTACTGGAACACCACCAAGGACCTGCTCATGGCTGTTCCTATCAACACTACCACCGGTTACTCATATCAGTATCAGAACTTCGGACAAACGAGTAACAAGGGTTTTGAAATCTCTGTCAACGCCGACATCATCCGTACCAAGGACTTCCGTTTCAACGTAGGTGCCATTTACAACTACAACCGCAATAAGATTGACGAGCTTACCAATGCCGACAACTACTTGTATTCATCATATTGGATGTCGGTAAACACAATGCCAAACCAAGATTACATGCTTCGAGAGGGCAGTGCCATTGGTGTTGTGCGTGGATTCAAGTCTGACGGTTGGTACACCCTTAATGACTTCAACTACACTAATGGCCAATACGTGCTCAAAGAGGGCATACCAGACATTGCAAGGACTATAACTGAAAGGTATTTGAACCCATTCAACATTCCAAGTGGCCAAAATGCGTTCCCAGGCTCTATCAAACTGAAGGACGTTAGCGGTGATGGACAGGTGAATATGGACGATGCTACCGACCTCGGAGAAGTGCTTGCACGCAACACAGGCAGCTTCTCGCTCAACTTCCAGTATAAGGATTGGGACCTCAGTGCTAACTTCAACTGGGTTCTTGGAGGCAAAATCTACAATGCTGTGGCCTTCATGAACGAGTCAGGCCAGGAATATAACGGTGTTGGCGCACAGAAACTGCGCTTCATTAAAGACGCTTTCAAGATGTACAACATAAACTCCAACGGCGACCTTTATGCTGTAACCGACCCTGATGAGCTGGCTTCACTCAATGCTCACGCCAAATACGCAGTGCCTTTCCATCAGAACGGCATCGTAACCGATGAGTTCCTTGAGGACGGATCATACCTCCGCCTGCAAACTCTCACACTTGGCTACACGCTCCCAAAGAACCTTGTTAAGAAGATACATATCAGTAACATGCGCCTTTACCTCACAGCCACCAATCTGTTTACCATCACCGGCTACTCAGGAGTGGACCCAGAGGTCAACGCTTACACAAGTGGACGCTCCTCTTTCGTGAGCAACGTGCAGATATTCCCAACGCTCAACATGGACTGGGGTGCCTATCCAAGGGCACGTACCTTCACCCTCGGAGCTAATATCACATTCTAACCTTTACCAAAAACAAAAGAAATCAAAATGAAAAAGACATTATTATATGTAGCCGCAGCAGCCCTATTGTTTGGCACAGTGGGTTGTACTGACTATCTGGACACTAAGTCTTCGAGTGTCGTAGACAAAGATTTCGTGTTCTCTGATATTACTTCAGCACGCCAAGCCATGTATTACGGATATCAAAAGTTCCATGATACACGCGGGTTGCACATGAGTTGGACCCTCGTTTGGGGCTCCGACATTGAGGATACACAGGATACATACAACGATGGTGATGCCGGTTGCCAGGAAAAGACCTTCTATCCCGGTGGCACAGAGAACTTTAACATCAACGGTGGCGACCTTGTGGAGCTCTATTCGCAGTGCTATCAGGTTATATCAATCTGCAATTCACTCATCAATAACGTAGAACAGAAGTCCAATTTCCAGGAGATTATGACCGGCGAACCTAACGAATGGTCCGACCTTTACGGCCAAGCCGTGGCTCTGCGTGCCAATATGTACTGGGAATTGATACGCCACTATGGCGACGTACCTCATTCTTTGGTAGCCGGAGAGGAAGCAGAAGGCCTCACTTCACGCTATGCCATACTCGATTACCACATCAACAAGCTGCGCGAAGTGGAGCCACACATGTACAGAGTGGGCGAAAACGGCCATCGGGCCGACGTAATGACGCGCACGTTTGTACAGGGACTAATAGGCCGTCTGTGCCTTGAGGATGGCGGATACTCAACCCGACGCACCGACTTGGGTGATGATTTCAACGTGGATGGCAATGGTAACCGCCTCACATTCGATGACTGGAGCGTAGAGAAAAATCATGCAATATACGGCCGTCGCAGCGACTGGAAAGACCTGTATCAGATAGCCAAGCAGTACTTACAGGCAGCAGTAGACAATCCTGGCACTGTTGTGCTCCACTTAACCGACCCACGCTCTACCGGCACTAACGGTGAAGTGTACGACAATCCCTTCCAATATGCATTCCAACAAATGCACAGTGGCCCCGAGGAAACACTGGCAGACGAGAGCGTTTACGAGTGTCCCTTCGAGTGGAACAACGGCTCTGACCGCCCCGCATATATAGGACGGCCCTCTACCGGCAGCAATGGCGGCGCCCCATGTATTGCCTGCGGACAGGACAGAGTACAGGCTTGGTTCTATTATGGAGCCTATGACCCACAGGACAAGCGCCGCGACGCCTCTGTAAGTGTAACGGGAAGCGACGGTCTTGGCAACGAGCAGATACAGTCGTTCAACCGCTCTGACTGGGGCAAAGGTGCAGGTCCGGGTACCAATAAGTGGGATTGGAACCGCATTGACAAGCCTGTCACGTCGAGTTATGGCACATCAGGCATCAACACTCCTTATATGAGAATATCTGATGTATACCTGATGCTGGCCGAAGTAGACGCAGCACTGGGCGACGAAGCAGGCGCAAGGCGCTACCTTAGCATTGTGCACAACCGCAACTACAAGGGCGGTGTTGATCCTAACTTTGAGCAATTCATACAGAAGAGTGGTTCTCTGCTCCGCGCAGTTTGGCAGGAGCGCGCCTTCGAATTCCTGGGTGAGGGCATGCGTAGGTTCGATCTCGTGCGCACAGGTTTACTTCCTGAGGCCGCAGTAAAGGACCGTCAGATAATGACAGCAGTGGTTGACGGAGTAGAAAAAGACGGTTACTATACCTTCGAGAATGGTAATCAGCTGCCAGCATACATCTGGACAAAGATGGTTGACGCCAAGAACGAATACGGATACCGCCTCACCGCAGATACTCCTGAGGGCAAAGAGGATGACCCTGTGCTATATCCCGCATGGCGAGGACAGAACAACAACTGGACCGCAGTTAACGCAAACGCCTCCACCGGCAATACTAACGTGGCCATAAAGGGCCTCTTCAAGTACATCGCTCCGGGTAGTGCTGAGGCTAAAGCTCTTGAGGCTGAAGGCTACAAGCAGACACCTTGGGCCGTGGATATGCCAAAATACAGAGACTCTTACGCTACAAAGCTGCTCGCAGGATATAGCGATGCCGACTACGCAGCCAAGAATCCGCCCATCCATGTGCAGCCATTCATCTACAATGACCTCACAACCTCAAAGATAACCAACGGCTACGGCTTCCGCCAACAGTAGTCTTTTACAAAACAGACATAGCATGAATTTGCGTCTTTTCAAGCTAACTCTGATGCTGGTGTGTTGCATTTGCAGCACGCCGGCACTCAGAGCCGATAATCAGCCAAACAAAATCGTGGTGAAGGCTGGCAGTGCTGAAAGCCTGCTTCATGCTCTTGCCGAGGCCAATGGCCGCTCTCCGATGCTCATCTACGTGCCCGCCGGCGTCTACGACTTGGGCGAACGCACTCTCAATCTCGTTGCCGGCAACGGCACAGCAATTATAGGTGAGGGCATAGACCGGACCATAATAATGAACAGACCCAAGGTGGAGAACGAGGGAATAAGCCGTACTGCCACCCTGCTCATAACGGCAGAGGGTTGCTATCTGCAGGATCTGACGGTGAGAAATGCCATGGACTATTACTCGGCAGGACAGGCCGGACGGGCTGTTTGCATTCAGGACCTGGGCTCGAGAACCATCTGCAACCGAGTAAAACTGGACTCACGGCAAGACACTTACTACACCAAGAACGGACTGGGCGACTACTATTGGCGCGACTCTGAGATACATGGAACGGTAGATTTCATTTGTGGCAGAGGCGACATATACTTCGACCGGTGCCGGATAGTTGTGGAAAAGCGTAACCCTGACGGTACTGGCGGATGCGTGATTGCAGCCCCAAACACGAGCAAAACGTTTGGAATGCTGTTCTATGACTGCACCATAGAGAATAGGACCCAGACCTACAGTCTGGCCCGTTCGTGGGGAGCGCCGGCCAAATGCATTTATGTTAATACGGTGTTGCTCGACCCCGACCGCCTCACTCCTACCCGATTTACTCCGCAAGGCATGAACTGCATGCCGGAAAGCTTCCTTGAATGCAACTCGAAAGATTCGCTTGGCCATACCATTACACCAGCTGTCAACATGGTGGAGTTCTATAAGGACCACGACAGAAAGCTTGCCGACACGTCATTAGCTCCGGATGAGGCTGCCAGATACAGCGTGAACATAGCCTTTACAAATTGGAAACCGGTTAAGGAACTGAACAAATGGGAGGCTACAGCTAAGAAATACAGACCAGAAAACTGGCTTTCTCATAGGTAATTTAGGTTAGGTTTATTTTTTACATGGTTAAAGCGGACCCTCTAAACACATAGGGTCCGCTTTTCCTTTTTGCCATATTTGACCCACAACGTTTCAGCTTCCGTGGCTTATTTATAACTGACAGAGCAAATTAAAAGCAGCAAAATAGTGGCGCAAAGTGATAAAAGCCAAGCCTCTTTTACGGTTCAAACAGGTTGCTGTTTTACCCCCTTCCGCTGGCAGTAGACAGTATTCCGAAAAAAGGATTTTATCATATTTGCAACCGCTTTATTATAAGCAATGAGACCAATATCTGTTGTCATTCTATTATGGAACTTTCGTAATCGTGTTACGGGACAGCCGTAATCACGTTACGAGGCTTTCGTAATCACGTTACGGAACAGCCGTAATCGCATTACGAGACAGCCGTAACACGATTACGGCTATTCTGTAATAAATTTACTGAAAATCTTTCTGCTTATGCCTTGTTTTCTCTTCCGGACAAAAAGAATAAAGAGAAACCATCCAAGCAAACGCAAAGGTACAAAAATAGAAGTGCGATTCCAAATTTTTTCTTAGCCATAAAGTGAAGCCGTCCGGCATCTTTAGCCGTATGGCATTGTGCCTACGCCCAATTGTACAGTCTCAACCGAAAGCCACCAAAGCTGATAACAGGACAAAGAAAAAGCGGACCCGCCATACGGTGAGTCCGCTTTTATGCCTGCAACGTACTGTTACCGGCAGCAAGAGCTATGCGCTACGCTTCTTGGTGCCCATGCGGGCCTCAACCACATTCACCACATAGTCGCCCAGTTTCTCGCATTCCTGAATGATGTCCATATACATTGTGCCGATGGCATAAGTATATTTGTGGTCGTTTACGTCGTTTATGTTCTGGCTTCTCAGCTGGTTTCTGTAATTGTTTATCTCGTTTTCGATGTTGAAAGAACGGTTAACGTCATTGTCTTCCTTATGTCCCACGAGCATTTTGTTCATCTGCGTCAGCGCGTCATCGGTAAGTTCCATCATCTGATTTATATGATCGTACTGGTCTTCCGTAAAGTCCTCCTTACCTTTCATGCGCCTGCTGCACGTGCGGGCAATGTTATAGCACGAGTCTCCTATGCTTTCTATCTCGCTAATCTCTCTGAGCATGGCGCGAATCTTGCCCTTAGTCTCATCGCTCAGGTGGGCATCGCTCACTTGGTCCAGATAGTTTGCAATCTCAATCTCCATGTTGTCGCTGATGCTCTCATACTTTTCAACCCGCGAGAACAGTTTTGTGAACTTGTCTTCGTCCTTCTCTCCCACCAGCTCACGCACCATATTGAACATGCGCTGTATGCGTTCGGCAAACGAATGTATCTCCTTTGAGGCCTCCAGCACAGAGAGTTCCGGAGTCTTCATTATACCAGCCTGAATGAAACGCAAGCGGAAATCCTCGTCGTCCTTGTTGGGTTTGGGTTTCAGAACCAAGCAACAGAGCTTTGCTATCTGCTTGACGAATGGCAGAAGTATAATTGTATTGGTAACGTTGAAGCAGGTATGAAACGATGCTAGGGCAAAACTCAGCCTTATAGGGTCAAGGTGAGTGCCAGCCGGATCAAGTCCAACGAGGCTGCAAGCAAAGTTAACGAACGGATAGAAGAATATCAACACCCAGCAAACACCAAACACATTGAAGAAGAAATGGGCAAAAGCCGCGCGCCGAGCCTCTGTGTTTGCAGTCAGTGCGGCAAGGTTTGCCGTGAGCGTTGTGCCTATATTCTCGCCCATAACCAGTGCTATGCCGGGATAGATGGGCAGTATTCCACTCGTGCAGAGCACCATGGTAATGGCCATAAGGGCAGCCGAGCTCTGCAGTATGCACGTAAGCACAGTGCCAATGAGCAGGAACAGCAGTATAGTGCCATAACTGTTGGGGTTGAATCCGGCAAAGAAGTTGATTAGAGTCTGGTTGTGTGCCAAGTCCATCTCTTTGCCTGTCTGGCTCAAAGTGCCCAAGGCGAAGAACATAAATGCTACACCAAAGATAAAGTCTCCTACGTAACGGTGCTTCTTGCTGTATATGAGAAGCAAGGCAATGACAAACGCCGGCCACACGAGAGAGGTGATGTTGAAGGAGAAACCCGCCGACATGATCCAGGCAGTAAGCGTGGTTCCGATGTTGGCACCCATAATAACGCTTATGGCTTGCACCAAGGTGAGGAGTCCGGCGTTGACAAAAGAAACCGTCATCACCGTCGTAGCTGTCGACGATTGCACCGCTACTGTGGTGAACATACCGGTCAACACGCCGCTGAAACGGTTGGTAGTCATTGCTCCGAGTATATGTCGGAGCTGCGAGCCGGCCATCTTTTGCAGGGCCTCACTCATTACTTTCATTCCGTAAATGAGTAAAGCGAGCGCGCCGACAATCGTTAAAAGATAAACTGTCATATAATAATGTTTTCGGTCATGCTGTGACAGAAGGGCCTGTTTAAGCCGTTGCAAAAATACTAAAATTCTGTTACATTACTGTTAATGCACTACTATTTTTTAAAAGGAATAATTCTTTTATTTGTCAGAATAACCTAAGCCCAACTCCGAAGTTGTTATTTTTATCCACCGATGTGAATGTAAAATCCACCTGTTGCTTTCTTAATACCCTAAAGAAGTAATAACACCGTCCACCAGTATTATTGGAAAATCCACCCTTCAACGCATTTTTATGCTTACATTTGCACATCAAACAACCACTTATACCTAAAACAATGAAAAAAAGAACTACTATCTTTCATCATGCTCCAGCTTGCTTCCATGGGCCGAGCACAGCGCATCGACTTCAACAACGTGGGCAGAAAATAAGCTTTAATATATTTTCCGATATATCAATTATAAAACAACAACCTAACAAGACAATGAAAAGAAAAATTCTAACCCTAACATTCTTAGCGCTCACCACAATGAGTTGGGGGCAGCGGATAGACATCAACATGTGGGGGAGAAACGTAAACGAGGGCACTGAAGCTGGCTATACGGCCTGGACTTTTGCCAGAGTGAAAAGCGCGGAGGGCAAGTTTGCCACAGCCGGAGGAGACTCTATAACCATCAGAATCGGTGCTGTTAAGGAGTTGTCGGCTGCAAACGGCGTGCGGACCAATTATTGGAAGCAGGGCGTTACGTCGCTTGGATATAAGCTTTTGGCTGATGGGTGCCATGCAATATATGCCCCAGACACGACCAATATGGCCGACTGCGACACACCCTCTGAGGGCAGTTGTGGAATAGAACTGCAAATTAAGGGACTCAAAGCCGGCGAACACAGCCTGCTGGCTTATCACAATGCCACCGACGGACTGAAAGTTTTGCCACCGCCTATCAGCGTTTTTGTAAACGGAAACAAAGTGCTCAGCGGTATAAAACAGACCGTAAGAGCTACAAAGGAAGCAGAAGCAGGACACTCTTACGTTACTTTCAGCTGTAAAGAGGGCGAAACCGTTATCATACAATATGTATCCGAGCCGGAGCCAGACTCTACTTATAAGTTCACAAGCCCTACCATCAATGCGCTGGTTTTTGACGAAAGCAGTCCGGATATTGTGGCTCTTGACCCAAATCCTGCCTATGACGATCAGCATGTAGCAGCCGACGATGGCACGTATGCACTGTCATGGAAGGGCGCTACGGCCGCAGTAAAACACCATGTTTATTTCGGCACGGACCCAAATGCACTCCCTGAGGTAGCCGTTGTAACTGACACAACTTATACTGTAAGCTCTCTGAACAACCTAAGCCTGTACTATTGGCGAATAGATGAAGAGACTTCAGACGGAGTTATACATGAAGGAACGCTATGGAAGTTCCGCCCACGCCACCTCGCTTTCCGTGGAGCAGAAGGCTATGGCAGGTTTGCCACAGGCGGAAGGGGTGGCCGCGTGGTCTACGTTACTAATCTTAACTCATCGGGTCCTGGCTCTTTCTACGACGCAATAAAGCGTGGTGATGGTCCCCGCACAGTGCTTTTCATGGTCTCTGGAGTAATAGACCTCGGAACACAGGCTATATTTGCCGATGACAACATAACCGTTGCGGGTCAGTCTGCACCGGGAAAGGGAATCTGTATTGCCCATAGCAACCTCGGATTGGGTAACGACAATATATGGAGACACATGCGACTGCGCCGCGGACTCACCGAAAACCGTGGCAATGCCATGGGAATCTCAGGCTGCGACTACACCATCGCCGACCATCTTTCAACGAGTTGGGGTACTGATGAAACCGTAAGTGGACGCAATGCAAAGAATGTTACCTTCCAATACAGTATGATTGCCGAGGCGTTGGGCATAAGCCACGGGTTTGCTGCCACTATTGGCGGCACCATAGGTTCATGGCATCACAACTTCCTTGTTAACTGTTCGGGTCGCAATTGGAGTATGGCGGGCAACGTAGATGGCAGTGGAAACTACATAACAAGACTCGATTTGTTCAACAATGTCTGCTATAACTGGTGGAAACGCACCACTGACGGAAGTGCGCATGAGGTGAACTTCGTAAACAATGTGTACAAGATGGGACCCGACAGCAATAAGAAGATTCTCTTAGAGATGCAGCATCAAGGCTACGGAGCCGGCACTTGCAAAGCCTATGTAAATGGTAATCTTCGCATAAACAAGGACGGTTCTATAACTGAAGATAAGCTTAACGACACCTATAAGATAGATGTCTCTGACGGAGTGAAGATAGATTACGAAACTTTTGTGGGCAAACCATTCTTCCCTTCCTATGCCACGATTCACTCAGCAAAGGATGCCTTCAAGATTGTATTGTCGGACAATGGCGCAAACATGCCGCTTTTTGACAACCATGACAAGCGAGTGGTGGACGAAGCCATCAACGGCACTTGGCACTACAAGGGCAAACCGGGATACAAAGGACAGATAGACAGCGAGGATGACTGCGGCGGATATGAGGCCTATCCTGAGCAAAACTGGCCGGAAGGATTCGACTCTGACCTCGACGGACTGCCCGACTGGTTTGAAAGCATTGTGGGCACCAACCCGAACTCACCCTCTGAAGACTTCACAGACTCTAATTCCGACCCTGACGGCGATGGGTACACACTGCTTGAGGACTATCTTGAGTTCATGGCTCATCCGCATCTCGGCATCAAGGCCGGCTCTTCCGCTACTCTAAACCTAAACCAATACTTCCGTGGATTTACTTCAGGACCTGTATTCTCCGTAATGAGCAACGACGATAATGCTAGTTTCAGTGTATCTGACTCAACACTTACCGTCAAGGTTCCGACAACAGCGAAGGGTATTGTCAGCGCAAAGATGAAGGTAACCGACAGTGAGGGCAGCACATACGAGCGGCCTCTATATGTCGCCATAACAGAAGCAAGCATCACAGGCATCATTTCCGTAAGCAAGAATTGTCAGCTCAAGACTTTCGAAGCATACACGCTAGACGGAAAGAAAATCGCTTCGGGAAGTGCAGAGGGGCACAATGTTAACAACCTGCCGCTGGCAAAGATTGGCAATGGCGTCTTTATCATAAAAACTACTGACTCAAACGGAAACGTCAGCACATGCAAAATTGTGAAGTAACCATTAGCTTAGGCTAAACATTTCTACTCATAAAGAGTTCAAAAACAAGGCCGGATTCCTACAATTTGGAATCTGGCCTTTGCTTATTAAATATTTTTTACACCACTTATTAATAACTATAAGAAATAATGTCGCTGAAAAAACATAAATCTTACTGCCAAGAATAGTCTTAACCTATTCTCTTAAACAAATAAACATGGTTTATTTTTATGCATTATCCACCTCGTTTATCGAAAAATCCACCATGTTTATTCTCTATAAAATTAAATTTGCAACCGTAAATTCACAATTTGCACTATAAAAATCATGTAAAACTATTAAACAATCATGCAAATGAATAAAAGATTCTTTGTAGTTACAATGTTTGTAGCTTCAACTTTGACCATGATGGCTCAGCGCATTGACATCAACAACTCAGGCCGGCAAGTGTCTGAAGGACTGGAACCGGGATATCAACCATGGACTTTCGGACGCGTAACTAATGCCGAAGAACAGTTTGTAACGTCCTATGGCGACACCATAAGCATTACAGCTACAAGCGTTTCGGGGCTTGACGGCAACGCTGTACGCACCAATTACTGGAAGCAAGGAGTGGTAAACCTGGGTTATAAGCTAATAGCCGATGGCTTTTATACTATCAATCTCGACGACACCACAGGAGGAAGCAATGACTATACCGACGTTTCTGGCTCTAGTGGCATTCAATTGACTATAAGAGGGCTAAGTGTCGGCGAGCACACCCTGCTAGCTTATCATAACCTTATGGACGTTTTTGCAGGCAATATAGCTCCTCTTAAAGTCGTATGCAATGGAAAAACACTCGCAACAAACGTAATACAGACATCTCGAGCCACAAAGATCAGTAATTCAGGTTATTCATATATAAAGTTCAATGTGGACAAAGATGAACCCGTTACCATCCAATATATCACCACACCTGAAGCCAATATCGACTATAAAGCATACATGCCATGCATTAATGCCCTTATATTCGACGAATCAAACCCTATAACCACGGCTCATGATCCATATCCTGAGAATAACGATATACATGCCGTTTGCGACAACAACTCATGCCAACTTAAATGGACAGCATCAGAAACAGCCGTCAAACATCATCTTATGATGAGCAACGATTCCATAAACTTCAAGAAAATAGCAACGCTTACTGACACTACTTACCTCATGAAAGGACTCACAAATCTGCTTACCTACTACTGGAGAATAGACGAAGAGGATACCGATGGCACTATATATCAGGGCGAAGCGTGGATGTTCCGCCCACGTCACTTAGCCTTTCCGGGTGCCGAAGGTTACGGACGCTACGCCACAGGAGGTCGCGGTGGCAAAGTTTATCATGTAACATCACTCGCTGATGATGGCTCTGAAGGAACTCTTCGATATGGTATTGAAACCGTAAAGGGACCTCGCACCATCGTTTTCGATGTAGGAGGAGTGATAACTCTTAAAAAACGGCTCGTCTGTTCTAGTAAATTCGTAACTATAGCTGGCCAAACAGCACCCGGAAGGGGCATCATGCTGCGCAGTAAACCATTCGGAATGCAAAGCGAAGGCGTCACACGCTTCATCAGAGCACGCATAGGCGGAGCCGATAGTTGGGATGGCGTGTCGCCAAACCAAAACACCAGCGACGGAATGGGTATGACAGGAAACGACAATTCCATAATGGACCACTGCTCAATAAGCTGGACCATTGACGAATCCTTCAGCAGTCGCAACGCCAAGAATATGACTTTGCAGCGCACTCTAATTTCAGAAGCGATGAATTATGCTGGCCACGCCACACAATTCGACCGCCACGGATACCACGTTCAGCATGGATTTGCCGCTACTATCGGCGGAATGTATGGCTCATATCATCACAATCTTATTGCCCACTGTGCTGGAAGAAACTGGAGTATGAGCGGAGGACTTGACGGAGCAGGCAAAGCCACCGGTGGATTGGATATGTTCAACAACGTCTGCTATGACTGGTATACGCGCACTACTGATGGTGGGAGCCACTTGATGCAGTTTGTCAACAACTACTATAAGATGGGACCCGACACCAAACTTACCAATCTATTCAGCGCCGACAATGAGATTGGAGGTCACAGAAGCCAGTTTGCTTATGTCAGCGGTAACATACGAGTGAATAAAGACGGCTCTTTCACCGAGGATAAGATAAATGTTACATACCGTGCAACAGGCGATTATCCTGAAGAAACATGGTCAAAAGAACCCTTCTTCCCATCCTATGCCACTGTTGACCCTGCAAAAGATGCTTACAAGAAGGTGCTTTCCGACGTAGGATGCAACATGCCTGAACTTGACAATCATGACCAACGGATGATTCGTGAAACCCTTAATGGCACCACTTCAACCATAGGCAGCTACACTAAATTGCATGGACAGATAGACAAAGAGAGCGATTCAGAAGGCTTCAGTGGGCTCAATATCTACGAGGCAAGCCGCCCTGCAGACTTCGATACCGACCAAGACGGTATGCCGGATTGGTGGGAAGAGGTTACAGGAGTTACGGAAAGCAACGCCGACAATAATGGCGACGGATATACAAACCTTGAGGATTACCTCAACTGGATGGCACTTCCGCACTACACTATTACTTTCGGAAGCCAAGCAACCATAAATTTGAAGCAGCTGTTTCGTGGATATGATAATCAACCTAAATTCGTAGTGACACCTAATGACGACAATCTAGTTTGCATTGCAGACAATAATGACAGCACATACACTATCAAAGCCAATACCAATGCCAAGACTCTGTCGGGCATTACCATCACAGCAACCGATGCAGACAATAATGGAAGTATGACCAGACAAATAAATTTCTATATCACTGACTATGCTACGGCCATATCACAGCTAAGCTATGAAGCCTCAAAAGTAAGGCGTGAATACTATAATGTGGCCGGAATGAAAGTGAACAATCCACTGAAAGGCGTCTACATTGTACGGGAACTGAATGGAGACAAAACAGTAAGAGCATACAAAATACAGTTAAAGTAAGTCTTAGTTGATAATTTAATGTGGCCACAGCCAACCACTCAGTGGTTTGTTTGTGGCCTTTTGTTTTTTTCTATAAAACGATGCTTATCATAAAACAATATAAAGAAAAAGAAAAACCATTGGTTTTTGACCGCAAAACCAGCTCTTTTCAATACAGAAAGTAATGGTTTATGCGTAGGAAAGCACCATTACAATATGCAAAAACACCCTACATTATTTCCATAAATATTGCAAACTAAGTGTATAGCTACACGGAAAGCACTCAAAAGTAGATAGAAAAGAAGCATGAAACAAAAAAACTTACTGTTCAAAAGCCCTTTTATCGGATATTATTCCTAAATTTGCGACAAATATAAAAATATACTAAATTTATGCCCTACAACAGAATATCAGAAGACGAAGCCGCCGCTATGATAAAGGACGGTGATACTCTTGCCTTGTCCGGATTTACGCCAAACGGCAACCCTTTGGGTTTTTTCAGAGCCTTGTCTAAGCGCGCCATCAAGTTGCATGAAGCTGGAAAGCCATTCAAAGTGGGTGTTCTCACCGGCGCATCTTCGTGCCAAAGCGTAGAGGGAGATATGGCCAATGCCCACGCTTTGGCGTTTCGAGCCCCCTTTAGCACCAATAAAGACTTCCGCGACCACACCAATTTGGGCGAAATAGAATACGAAGACATGCACCTTGGCCACATGGCCGAGCGCATGCGTCGTGGTTTTTACGGGCCAATAGATTGGGCCATAATAGAGGTTAGCGGCTTTGAGGAGCACCCGAATGAGTGCAGAGCCTTCCTGACATCGGCTGGTGGCATCGTGGCAACAGCAGTAAGACTTGCAAAAAAAATAGTAATCGAGGTAAATCACTTTCATAATCCAAACTCAAGATTCCTCCACGACACTTTCGAACCTGCAGAATGCGGATTCGGAAGAGCTCCTTTCCCCATCATGTCGCCCTACGACCGCATTGGAAAAGATTACGTAAGCATTGACCCTAACAAAATAGTGGCCGTTACAGAATGCGATATTCCGGAAGAAGCACGCGCCTTCAAGGCCCTAACACCTACCACAACAGAGATGGGACTCAACGTAGCTCGCTTGCTTAAGTCTGATATGGCAACAGGAAAGATACCAAAACAGTTCCTGCCTATACAAAGTGGAGTAGGAGCAACGGGTAATGCCGTGCTCGAAGCACTCGGCAAAGACCCCGACATTCCTGTGTTTGACGTATATTCTGAGGTGGTTCAAGACGCTGCTATCAACTATATGCTCGAAGGAAAGATACGCACCGCCTCAGCCACTGCCATGACTGTAACCAACGATTGCCTGCAAAGAGTGTACTCCAATATGGACTTCTTCAGCAAGCGACTCACCATAAGGCAGAGCGAAATAGCCAATTCACCTGAGGTAATACGCCGACTTGGGGTCATAGCACTTAACACAGCAGTGGAATGTGACATATATGGCAACGAGAATTCAAGCCATATTTGCGGTTCGGCACTTATGAATGGAATTGGCGGTTCGTGCGATTATGAGCGCAATGGTTACGTAAGTATCTTCACTACACCATCTATAAAGCGCGACGGTAAGATATCTGCAATAGTGCCAATGTGCTGTCATGTTGACTCAACAGAGCACGACGTGGACGTAATAGTTACCGAACAGGGCTATGCAGACTTGCGTGGCAAGGGTCCGGTGCACCGCGCTCACGAGATAATAGAGCTCTGCGCACATCCCGATTATCGTCCGTTGCTGCGCGAATATCTCAAACATGTGGCTCCTATGGGTCACGAACCTCAGTCTATGAGGGCAGCTCTGGCCTTCCACGATACATATCTGCGTAAGGGAGACATGAGGCTTACCGACTTCGGTGAATATCTTTAAAACCAGCAATATGGCCATTAGAAAGTTTTCATAAAGGAACTTTCTGGTGGCCATAAACTTAATATACTAATCTAAATGAACCTAAACAATACTTTTAAATTCATACTTGTGCTTGGTTTTATGGCAATAACTGTTGCCGCTGGCGCACAGAAAAGCTACCGATGGGAAGAATTCTACTCACAACAGATGCAAGACGAGGAGGACATACCAGAGTGGGAAGACATCTATGAACGTATGTGCGAACTGGAAGACAACCCTATCAACCTGAACCAAGCAACGCGAGAAGACCTCGAACAGATACCTTTGCTCAACTATCAGCAGGTAATGGACCTTTGCGAATATAAGGAAAAGTTCGGCCATATATACACTTACAACGAGCTGTTAGGCATTAAGTCGTTCAACATAGGTACCATACATCTGCTCGAATGCGTTACAAATCTCGGCGAAGACGGCAAACGTGGATTCCCGAAACTGGCCACTCTGCTCCGCCAAAGCCACCATACACTAATGCTTACAGCCTCAGTTCCTTTCTACAAACGTAAGGGA
>CAZUWO010000060.1:0-17557 GCA_964623995.1 uncultured Prevotella sp.
TCGGATTGTTATACTTTTATTGTCTTAGCTTTGACACAGTTGAAATGACGCCCTCCACGAGAAAAGTTGCGCAAGTTATTTTTTGCATATTACTTAAACACTGTTTTTAAACTTTACCTTTTCTTCAGAATATAGTTTTTCCTATCCTCTTTTTTAGGTTCATTACCAAACGAGTCAAGCAAAATGATATTATAGACATCCTTCACCTTATAGAATATATTGTCTCCATGCAATATGAAAAACAAGCTCATGCCATTGTATGACAAGATTTTGTTGCGCAAAAGATCTGTCATAGAAAGCATCAATGACGAACTTAAGAATATTGCACAACTTGTACATTCAAGACATCGTAGCGTGTTCGAGAGTGTAAGCTAAACTGTGTCATGCTATCACTGTTATAGTTTAATGCGGTTTATTTGCATTTTGTTCAGTATAGTTTTCCCAATAATGAAGATTTATACTATTTTCTCCATTTAAATAAAAATCCGTGGATAAGCCTATGATTACCCACGGTTTTTTTGTTGGTATGCTCGGCATGAGCTTATCTAATGGGGCAAGTCCCTAACAAGCCTTAATAGCGGGAATTGTAAAGCCAATATCAAGGGGGCCACTGCGAGGTGAAATCTGAAAGAAGCTAGCGACAAACATCTGACCTAACGTACAGAAACTTTATATAAGGCATTTGACCATGGATGAGATTGTCAAACAAGTCAAAGTCCTATAGCTATTCGGAATGGATGGTGTTGTGGGTATAAGATGGAAAGAGTAAGCCCTTATCCGAGGAAGTCTCACGGACATGGCAATTAGTTGCTTTTACGAAAGTCATGGAGTAAAGCTTGTCGTGAGAAGTCAGCAGAGGTCATAGTACCCAAGGTACGTGTGCCTATAGGGAAGGATCGAATCGTGCAGTGCAATAGTAAATGAATGTTACCTTGTGAGGCATCTCGTCAGATGTCCGAAAGGAACTCTCTATCCAAGACGATAGGACGGAATCCGACAATAGGATAGGGGTGGCGCTACTCATAGGGATAGCTGAAACAACTTGCCACACATAGCAAGAAGAGAAAGCACGAAACCGCCGTATGCGGAACCGCACTTTTCCTGTTCGTTCTGCTTTTCTTTGAATATCCGTGCCAACAAATAGGTGCCATAAGCATTTAACGTGAGTATTGTTTCTACATTTGACGGTAATATACCGCAATATGTTCCTGCTATGAAATCCAAGTCAATACTGTTTTCTAAGACTGCCGTGTATTCTTCGACTTTAACAGGATCAATATCGGCATCATTTTGTTTCGTATCACATAAGATATAAAATAATAGTCATGGTAGTCTATCTAACTAAAAATAGATGCAAGAGTTCTATAAGTAGCTCTAAGTAGCTCTACATTTTTCGTCAAGAAATGCTTTGTATCCAATGTTCATCGGCCTCTCAGAAAGCCAGGAACCAATAGCGGTACAATTTGTCAGAAAACTGACATTTATAGCAATGTTTTTTAGTAATATTTGTTAGTTGCTCTTTGAATCATTCATGTATTTTTCACCGTTTAGTTTATAAGTTGTTGATAATCAATCTATATATCATTTCCATATAAAGTTATCACTCCCCGCTCCCAACTCAAAGTGATATTTCACTATTCCGAGGTCTATTTTGGAGAAGAAGCCCCACCCTGCCCTAGCGCTTACTTGATTTTGGCCTTCAAGAATGAACGTGAACTTCTGCTGATTGACGGCGGTTGGGGCGAGCAAGGCTGCCTCTACGCCACGGCGAAACCAGTCGGGCATAGGACCATTTACCTTGCTGACGTCCTCAACAGACTTGATTTTGTGGCTCACTCCCTGCGTGGTTCCGTAACCAAGGGCTATGACACAACGCATTTTCTCGCCAGGTTCTATCTGTAGTACTGCCGGATTCTTCTTGAAAGTGAGTCCTACCCAACAAGTGTTCAGTCCCAAGGTCTGAGCTTTGAGAACAAGTTGCTCGCCACAAGAACCAAGCTTTTCGTCGAGATAGTCATCCTTTGGGCCTATCATGGCAAAGTAATTGTTCACTCCTGAGAACTTGCCGTAATGGGCAAGGCGACTATCAAATGCCCTCGGATCGTTGATAACAAGTTGTATATGCAGCCCATACTGCTCATTGCAACTGTTCATAAGCGAATTAAGAGCGTCGAGTTTCTGCTGTTCTATAGGCGCATCAGTGTAGCGTCTCACGGCATGACGCGCCTTTATTGCTTCTTGTAATGTCATAATTATTGATTCTTTTTTTAGTTAAAAACGTTGTAATCTTGATTTTATTTCATGCCAACGGTCAGTGTCCCACGGCCTGTTCGTATTCCAAAATTCTGTTCTGATAGTCAGCAAAAGCCTCAGTGCGACTGTCGAGAGCTTGCTGATATAGCAACTGAGCCTCAAGAAGGTCCGACATTTTGCTTGTCCCCGCATCGTAGAAGTCGCGATTCAGCCTCAAGTTTTCCTTAGATCGCTCAATGCTTCGCTCGGCTATGCCAAGCTGTTTATAGGCCTCTATTACATGATTCCAGGCATTTTGCATCCTTATTACAAGCAATTCTGACTGGTTTTGCTGATTGTCAACGGCCTTTTGGTATTCCAACTTCTTGCGCTTGATGGCATGAGAGCCGCCCCACCAGTCGGAAATAGGAATGCTAACCGTGGCAAATACAAGCGTATTTGAGCGGCCACTGCCCATCACGTCGTTGTAATTATAACCCGCACCAATGCCAACAGATGGCAGATACTGGCCCACTGCAAGCTTCTTCTCTATACCGGCAGCCTCGACTTGCTTGCCAAGCAACTGATATTCGGCAGTGTTTGACAAAGCCGAATTGTGGTCTTGCTTTAGTGAAAGAGGCATTGTGGCCTCACTACTGTATTGGAGCGAGAACGCTGTATCGGCCAATCCGCAGAACTGAACAAGTAACATACGGCTCAAAGCCAGTCCATTATCGAGCTTAAGCTTCTGACTTTCCACATCGTTCTGCCTCAATTCCACCTGCAAAAGATCATTACGCATAGCCACTCCAGCCTTGACCGAGACGTCGACATCTTTATGTATGTCGGCCAAAAGAGTTTGCATGACGTTTATTGTCTTTAGTTTCTCCTCGAAGGTAACCATCTGCCAGTAATACTGTTCAGCAGTTTTGTCCACCTCGTTTTGAGATAGCCGCAGCTGAAGTTGGCTTGTCTCCTCACCTACTTTGGCCAATCTATTGCCATTAACTATCCTCCCGCCAGCAAAAACAGGCTGTACTGCCGTTATTCCACCCACAACTCCGTTTTTCACAAGGTTGATACTGAAAGGATTATCGAGTACATTCAGGTTGGCCGAAACTATGGATTTGCCTGCATCAAACCATCCACCCATGCCACTTACGGTAGGGAAATACTTGGTGAAAGCCTCGCGACGCTGCTCTGAGGCTGCGGCTATATCACGCCGACCGTTGCGTATGGCAATGTTATTCTGGCGAGCGCTGTCCAGAATCTGATTGAGTGTGTAAGTGGTTTGAGCCTTAGCAAGGCTACAAATCACTGTTGCAAAAATTAATAAGACTATCTTTTTCATTGTTGCTCTGATTTTTCTGTTGCGAGTCTGCGCCTTGTGCTACCGCTCATTACGAGCCAATAGCCTATGGGTAAAATGGTGAGTATGAAGAACATGGTTATGAGAGTGCCAAAGCATATTACGGCTCCCATCGGCATCCAAAGCCCAGAGCGGCCGAGAATCATAGGGATTACACCCATTGAAGCTGCTGCTGAAGTTAGGAAAATGGGGCGCATACGGCGCTTGGCACTTTCAAGTATTGCTTCCTTAGCTGTAGGATGGTGTATGCCTTGCTCATCGATGGTTCCAACGCTACGCAATTCCTCGGCATAGTCATACATGATTATGGCGTTGCGCACGAGGATACCCATAAGCGAAATAATGCCCAAGAAGCATGTCAAAGAGAAGTCAACGCCTGTAACCGACACTCCTATTGCGGCTCCAAAAAGAGTAAGCGAGAGGCTCAAAAGCAATAGAGTGGCTGTGGAAATCTTACGGAAGTGGGCAAGAAGTATAAAGAATATGATTACGATGGCTATTATGAGAGCACCAACAAGCGTAGGCATATTTTCACCACTATCCTCCACCTCACCACCATAAGAGAGGTTTACACCGACAGGTATCTTTGCATCCTTCAACTGTTCAATTACCTTAGTGTTTACCGCCATTGGGTTAAGGCCCTGTGCAGCATCGGCTATTACAGTAACGCAACGCATGCCATTGCGATGAGGAATCTGACCATCATACCATGTAGGCCTTACCTTTGCGACCTGACGGAGAGGAAGTGAAGCCTGCCCACCATAAGCAGGTATCTCCTCACTTGTAAGATTGGTAACGGTCGCACTGTCGGCATGATTACCCTTAAGACTTACATTTACCTTATAGTCACCTTCCCAAACTGCACCTACAGGCAAGCCATTAGAATTGTAGCGCATGGCCATAGCCGATTCTACTCCGAGGTTATTGATGCCAAGACGCGATGACATAATAGGGTCGAGAGTAATCTGAGCAGCCGGCATAGGCTCGTTAACATCGTTGCGTACAAGTCGGAGGTCCTTATTCTTACGAAGCACGGCCGTTAGTGAATCGGCGGTTTTGCGGATAAGTTCCCAGTCATCTCCGGAGAGACGGACCTCAACATCATTAGAAGTGGTACCATAACGCAACTGCCTAAACCTTACGTAAGCTCCCGGAAAACCATTTTCATACATCGGACGATACTTCTCAAGCACTGCCACGGTAGCGTCGTTTGACTTTGTATTAACTATGAACTGCGCATAGTTAGGTCCAGCAAACTGTGGTGCATAGCCAGCCTGAAAGCGTGGTGAAGCCATGCCTTTGAAAGAAGCTATTGACACCACTCTATTATCTTTCTTGATTATGTGCTCCAAAGAGTCGGCAATGGCCGTGGTACGCTTAAGTGAAGTACCCGTTGGAAGATAAACCTCCACAGCAAACTGGTTGCGATCAGCGAAAGGCATAAGCCTCTGTGGCAGTTTACCTATCATCAAAACACCTATTATTACACTTGCCACACCAACTCCGATGGTAATATGCGGATACTTAAAGCAACGGTCAATAAGCCAATTGTAAGATGATTGCAATATTTCAAGGAACGAACGGTGTTTCTTATTATTTCCGGTAGCAGAATTCATCGGTTTGCGTATGAAGTGGAACTGCATGAATGGAACCACCAGTTCAGCTACGAACAGCGAGATGAACAATATCAGTGTTATAGCCCATGGGAATAGCTTTATGAAGTCGGCCATGGTGCCATGCATTGTGATAAGGAAAGGAAAAAATGTTACAGAGATAGCAAGCGTGGCTGAAAGTATGGAGCGAAAGAAGTGGTTTGCACTCTGAATAGAAGCCTGCCAACGAGGCATCCCCTCACCGAGAAGCTCAACATAGGAGTCGATAATCACTATTGAATTGTCCACTATCATTCCGAGTGTTACTATAAGCGCCGCCAGCGTAACTGTATTGAGTTCAATACCAAAGGCATAGAAGAGCCCAAGCGATATGAAGATGCTTATTGGGATGGTGCTTGACGCAACCAATGCCACACGCACTGGCATGAGAAGCAATACTACTATCACCACTGCCACAATGGCTATGAGAAGCTCACGCAAAAAATTCCACACCGATGCACCAACAACCTGTGGTTGATCGGTAACCTTAAAGAGAGTTACATCTTTAGGAAGGGTATTCTTGAAAGCTTGGAGCTTATTGTCTATGTCGGATCCCATCTTGGTTATGTTCTTGCCCTGCTTCATCTCAACGCTCAGCAAAAGACATTTGTGACCATTATTGGTTACAAACGATGTGGGTTCAGGGTACTCACGCTTAACGGTAGCCACGTCTTTTAACCTTACTATATTTCCATCAGGTGAAGTATAGACTATAGTCTGCTCCACGTCATTTACGGCATTGAGCGAGCGACTCACATATATTGGCATGTCATGACCATCTTCTTTTATGGTTCCGGCACTTGTCTCAAAGCCTTTACCAAGAATATTAAGGGCTATTGTCTGCTCTGATATGCCATACTTTGACAGGCGGTCAGCATCGAGATATACTGATATCTGCTCCTTTTGTTCACCTAAGACCTTCATACGGCCCACAGCCTCTATCTTGCGCAGAGAGTCTTTGAGCGCAGTCATATAATCATGCATCTCGCGGTAGGTCTTCTGATCGCTCTCCATGGTAATAAGTAAGGCCGATGTATCGCCGAAATCATCGTTCACCTGAATAGCAAGAACACCCTGCGGCAACTGCGACTTGAAAGCGTTGATGCCATGCTTAAACTTAGACCAAAACTCATCCTTATTATTTAAGTCATCGTTAAGCTCTACTTGTATTATGCTCATGCCAGTGCGACTGTAAGACTTTGTCTTGGCTTTCTTTACCTCTTTATAAGTAAATATGTAATCCTCAAGTGGCTTGGTTACCTGCTCCTCCACATCATGAGCAGTAGCTCCGGGGTAGACTGCAATTACTACGCCCTGCCGAATAGTGAAGTCTGGAAATTCATTCTTGTTCATCTCAGCTAATCCAAACACACCAAATGCTATCAAGCAAGTGGTAATGAGAATGACAATGCTATGATAGTGCATTGCCCATTCTATTATATTGCGTTTCTTTTTCTCCATGATTATAACTCCTTATTCACTTACAGCCATACCTGAAGAAACCTTTTGTTGCCCCTCTACTATAACTCTGTCGCCTTGCTTAAGCCCATCGGTGATGTTCACTTCATTGCCAATATTCTCACCTGTTTTAATAAAAGTCATATAAGCTTTACCATTCCTCACTGTCCATACAAAGGTGCGGTTGTTGGAGTCTAGCTGAACTATACCAGCTGGGAGCGTCACCTTTGCAACGGTAGTGACAGCTTTTGGCACCTGCACTTCAGCAATCATTCCAGGAAGCAGCTTATGGTCGGCATTAGCCACTATTGCTTTCACTTCATAGGTGTGGCTGAGCGGGTCGGCACTCACATTTTTCTCCGTAACCCGACCTGTGTAAACGCGTCCACCCAATGCATCAACACTTATTTTCACAATAGAGCCTTGGCTTATCTTTGAAATTTCATTTTCCGGTACACTCACTTTCACCTTCACCTGGTCTATTCGCAGAAGATTCACAATGGCTTGGCCTGGCATCACTGCCTGACCTATTTCCACATTCTTACGTGATATATAGCCTCCAAATGATGCATATAGACGAGTGTCACCAAGTCCCTTGCTTGCTATGCGCGATTGAGCCTTAGCACCTTCGAGCGCCGAACGAGCCTGATCTAACTTGCTCTGAGCCTCAACCCATTTGATGTCAGGCAAAGAGCCTTTATCGTGAATCATCTTCATGCGCTTGTAAGCATCCAAAGCTTGGTCGTAAGCGGCCTGAGCCGTTCTCACTGCCGAATGCGACATTTCAAGTGCATTGCTCGCATCCTGCCCATCTATCACGGCTATGAGTTGTCCCTTGTTCACAGTCTGCCCTTCGTCCACAAGCAGTTGCATAAGCGTGCCACCGACATTGAAGCTCAGCGCCACGCCATTCATCTCCTCCACCGTGCCAGTATAGATTTCACCACCAACCAAACTAGCTGATCCTACAGTTTCCAACTTAACCTTCACTGGTACTTCTTCTTTGGCATTGTCTTTCTTTTCACCACAGCTGCAAACAGCAAGTAATGCCAGCAACCATAAGAATGATACTTTCCTCATGTTTTTTATTGTTTGTATTTATTTTTATGGTGCAAAATTGGACATATTTCCCGAAGAAATGATGTTCTTTTTGTATTCCAAAATATCATTTTAGGGCTTTTATTCCATAATAGGATAGAAAAAATCCTACAACGGACATTGCCAAATAAAAAAATATTGGCAATTTTGTATTCGGAAACAGAACAAGAAATAAAAGAAATGCAACATGAAGGAATGACCATCGACTCGCTGAGCGATAATCAGATGATAGTAGTAGACTACTCTGACGATGACATTATTATAATAGACAGCATCAGGCAGTTTGCAGAACCGAGTGCCACAAGACTGAAAATGAACATGATTGTAGCTGTAAAAGTGGGCAAGGGACAAGGCTATCTGAACGGAGAGCCAATAAAGCTATATGCCAACCAGTTACTATTGTGTCCTCCAAACACCGTATTGAGCGACTTTATGTTCAGTCCTGATTTTGAGTTCAAAGCTATATTCCTAAGCAACAAAATCATTCAAAGTTTCCTACGTGAAAAAATAACCATCTGGAACGAGATGATGTATATTCACAAAACGCATGTGGTAACAATGAATCCACGCGACATAGAATTCATATCATGCTTCTACGACACCTTGCAGATAGTAATTGATTCACCATCTGACTACCACCCCTATCGAGTAGAGGTGATACAGTCACTTCTTCGCAGTGGCATTCTCGGACTGGCAGGCAGGCTTAGTAAAATAGCACCTATAGGCATAAAGACCGCACAAAACCAAGCAAGCAGCCTGTTCAAGAGATTCCTCGACCTCATAAACTCCAACCGTTCAAAGTGTCGCACCGTTGAGGACTACGCTTCCGCACTCTGCGTATCGCCCAAATACCTAACTGTGGTATGTAAGAAAAGTTCCGGCAGGACAGCCAACGAGTGGATCAGGGAACATATACTTGAGGAGATACGTTATTATCTAAAACAGACCGACATGCCAATGAAGCAAATTGCCGATCAGCTAGGCTTTGCTAATCCATCATTCTTCGGACGCTACGTTAAAGAGCATTTCGGCATGACGCCTCTTCAGTTCCGTCAAAGTTAAAACCACCATACCTTTCTATATGTCTTCATCTAATTGAAAATTGTAATAAAGAAAAAGCGAAGCGCATTACAGTATACGTTTCGCTTATGGAGATTAGTTGGGAATAGCAATTGGGAAAATATGATTTTTATTTGTTCATGCCGAAACTCCATTGGTATGGTTGCGGAGCTGAGTGGGCGACATGCCGAAATGACGACGTACATAACTACCGAAGAATGAAACGTTTGGAAAACCAAGTTGCGAGGCTATCTCCTTTATAGAGAAATCGGTATGTAAAATATTATAGCGTATGTCTTCCTTGGTGTACTGCACTATCCAGTCTGAAGCAGGACGCCCGCTATACTTTGTACATAGCATTGTGAGATACTTTGGGGTGATGTGAAGCAAGGCCGCATAATAGTCCACGGGCTGATGCTTCACATCTTCGGCGGCCAAAAGGCGCAGAAAGTCATTGAAAAGAGCCTTGCCATGAGAAGCTGCAGCCACTTTCTCGTCTACAGGTCCATCATCCATGAGGCTAAGAACGTCAAGCAGCAATGCTTGCACTATGGACTGCATTACTACTGTACTGTTGCGACGCTCTTGATGTTTCATCTTGAATTTTATAAGCTCGTAGTAATATACGAACTGCTCTTGGTCCTCTTCCGGCAGTTTTATTATATTAGTACGTTGGTTGTGCACCGAAATGTTCCAATTATTCACTTGTTCACCAAGCATGGCATGTATTATGTCGTCGCTCAGACAGAGTATCTTACATTCAAAGTCAGGGCTGAAAAGATAGTTGTCGAGTATCACGTATGGGGCACTGAGCAGTATCTGCTTGGCCTCAAGTAGCAGCCGTGTGTCATTTATGTTGAACTGTATACGCCCTTTAGTACACATTATAATAAAGTTCATTTTGGCGTAGAATGGCGCTATATTGGTCAAATCCTTGATGTTGTCAATTATGGCAACGTCACCGTCAAAATATTCAACCAGCGGGTTGCTAGTGTTGATGTCTTCCAAACTTAGTTCTTTCAGTTCAAGTTGATTGTTCTTCATAATTCCTACTTTTTTGATGCAAAGATATGAACAATCTGACAAATTTTGTGTTTTGAATTTCTCGTAAATTGTTTTATTTGACCACAAGTAGCCATTCTGACTACTCTTATAGTTAATTTGAACACCACAATTGCATGAAAAAGGCCAACCTTTGCATACATAAAACGTAAAAAGAAAATATGGATAAGCGACGAATATCACAAATCATTTTTCACAACAATGTATTGCTCATAGCGGTAATATTGCTGTTCGCAATTACCGCAGCTATAATAATTGGTATCTGCTTACCTGAGCATAAACCCACAATACAAGGACAGTTGGAGACAACCGACTACCGTGTGGCAACCAAAGTAGCAAGCCGTGTTGTGAAGCTGTGCGTGGCCGAGGGCGACTATGTTCACCGTGGCGACACACTAGCCTATTTATCGGCTCCAGAAGTGAATGCATTGGAGAAAGCAGCCCAAGCTACCCAAGAAGCTACCAAGGCCAACGACGAACTAGTAGACAACGGCACACGCCACGAACTGATAAACAGCACTTATCAACGGTGGCAACAAGCTGAAGCACAAGTGACAATAACAGAGAAGACCTATCGTAGAATGGAGAATCTGTTTATAGAAGGCGTAATTACCGAGCAGAAACGAGACGAGGCCAAAGCCACCCGAGACGCAACCAAGGCCGCTGCCGCAGCACTGGAACAGCAATATCATATTGCTGTAGAGGGTGCACGCAAGGAAGAGAGAAAAGCCTCAAAAGCCATCAACCGCAACGCTGCCGCCAAAGTAGAAGAAGTGAAGTCATACCTCGAAGAAACAGTGCTAACGGCTCCGCAAGATGGAGTAGTAACAGAAGTATTCGTAGAGCCAGGCGAGATAGTTGGCACCGGAGCTCCTATAATGAATATAGAGACAAGCGAGTCATGGTTTTCATTCTACATGACTGAGGATAAATTGCAAGGGCTTGACTACGGACAACACGTCAAAGTGTATCGTCCGGCATCGGGAGACACCGTAGAAGCAAAGATAACTCGCATCAATAATGCCGGCAACTTTGCCGCATGGAAAGCTACAAGGGCACTAGAGGACCTCGACCTAAAGGTATTCGATGTGAGGGCCACACCCATCAAAAAGATTAAGAGTCCACACGGCGGAGAGTCGGCTGTGCTCTTGAAATAAAAACTTTCAAGAAATATGCTTAAGAAGATAAAATTCATACGCAAGCGGTTCATCTATATCAACCGGCGCGAACTAAAGATGTACAGCAAGCGGCCATTATTTCTCTATTGTATGATAATAGCCCCACTACTCTGCATCATTTTCTTCACTACGCTGATGTTCCGTGGATTACCAACAAGGCTACCAGCAGCAATAGTGGACGAGGACAACACTCACGTTACTCGCATAGTTGTACGTCTTCTCGATGCTTTCGAGGATACTGATGTGAAATACGTCTACCGTAGTTTTCACGAGGCACGCAAGGCCATGCAGGAGGGCAAGATTTATGCCTTCTTCTATCTGCCTAAAGGACTAACCGAGGAGTGTGAGTCATCGAGACAACCCACAATATCATTCTATACCAACGACACATACTACGTGCCGGGAAACTTACTTTTCAAGGATTTCAAGACTGGTTCGGTACTCTCTGGACTGGCTCTTACCCGAAGTAACTTGTGGGGGCACGGTGTGAGAGACGACCAAGTGATGGGACTATTGCAGCCAATTAACATAGAGACTCACCCGCTGAAAAACTCATTTCTCGACTACTCCGTCTATCTGAGTAACATGCTCGTACCTGGCATAATAATATTACTCATCATGCTTACCACTACATACACCATAGGGTTGGAATGGAAACAGAAGCAGCAAACCATGCTCTACATCAGTTCGGGCAAATGCCCAGCATTGGCTTTGGTCGCCAAACTGCTGCCACAGACAGTGATCTACACCATCATAATATGGTTCATGGACGTGTGGTTTTTCAAGTATTTAGGCTATCCCTGCAATTGCGGACTACCGCTGATGATGGGACTAGGACTCCTCACCGTAGTAGCGAGTCAGGGCTTCGGTATATTCTTGTTCGGGCTCATGGCGGGTGAAATGCGCCTTGCCATGTGCATCTGTTCGCTATGGGGCATACTCTCATTCTCGCTGGCAGGCTTCACGTTTCCGGTAACTGCCATGTCGCCCTATCTTAGGTTTCTTGCAGCATGGTTTCCTCTGCGTCATTACTATCTCATATATGTCAACAGTTGTCTTGACGGTTTCTCATTGCAATATGTGTGGCCGTCAGTAGTGGTGCTAATAGGATTCACATTGCTGCCACTAATAGTGTTGCCACGCTACCATAAAGCTTTCAAGAAATTCAAATACCTGGCTTAAAATGAAAGACACAATATATATATGGTACGACGAGTGTCGCACCGTGCTACGCAACAAGGGCATACTCATATTCATTATCTTTGTACCCTTGGCATATCCGCTACTCTACTCCTATGTCTACACCAACGAGGTTTGCCGCGATGTTCCAGCTGCCGTGGTAGATGATTGCAACTCTTCGTTATCGAGAGAGTTCATAAGTAAAGTGGATGCCACCCCCGACGTGAAAGTGATAGGCACTTACCGAACCATGGAGGAGGCTCAGCAACAAATAAAACAACACAACGCTTACGGCATAATACGCATACCAGAGTCGCTCAACCATGATCCTTGGCTTGGCAATCAGACATATATCGGATTATACTGCGACATGAGTTCAATGCTTTACTACAAGGCTCTGCTCCTTGCCTGCACCGATGTTTCGCTGCAAATAAACAATGACATAAAGGTGGAGCGCATAGGTGCCACAACCAACCGCGACGAGGAAATAACCAAGATGCCTATCCTCTATGAGCGAGTATCGCTATACAATCCACAATCAGGCTTTGCAGCATTTCTCATTCCACCCATTCTGATGCTCATCATTCAACAGACGTTACTCCTCGGCATCGGTATGGAAATGGGAAACACACGAGAGAAGTATTCAGGATGCGTTATCCCATTCGACTCCCACTACAAGCGCATCATGCCAATAGTATGGGGGAAAGCCTTGTTTTATCTGCCCATTTACTTCATTGCAGCAGTCTACATGGCCACTTTCGTTAACCATTCTTTCCACTTACCGCAGATAGGCAATTACTGGACCTACATTGCGTTTGTGATACCATACATTTTAGCTTGCATCTTCTTTGCCATCACACTCTCATCGCTCATCTATAGGCGCGAAGACTGCATACTAATTTTCGTATTCATGTCGGTGCCCATGGTCTTTCTTTCAGGAGTGTCATGGCCAACATCGGCTATGCCCACATTTTGGAAGTATTTCGCCTATATATTTCCTTCCACACTCGGCATGAATGCTTATCCACGCATAATGACAATGGGTTGCAACCTACATGATATAGCGCCACTCTACCTAGGAACCTGGATTCAAGTGGCAGTCTATTTTGCCACCTCATGTTGGGTTTACATCAGGAATATACGTAAGATGTTATACAGAAGTTAGAAGAAAACTATTATGAACAAGAAGTCAAACATACTATTCATCATGCTTTGGGCCGTGATTTGCAGCCCAGTGGAAAGCCGTGCGCAACGCATGCTCAATCTTGATTCTTGCCGTATTTTGGCCATTCGTAACAACAAGAAGCTCAATATTGCACGCGTAAACCTTGACAAGGCCAAGGAAATGAGATCGGCAGCACGCACCGATTACTTGCCCAAGGTCGATGCCCTCGGTACTTATCAGCTCACAAGCCGTGAGGTTTCGCTACTCAGTAAAGGTCAACAAAACGCACTCAACAATCTTGGTACTAATATAAGCGGTTCGCTCAGTAGCGATTTTACCACAGCTATTCCACGACTCGTGCAAAACGGAACCATCACTGAAGCACAGGCCCAAGCCCTCAGCAACTATGCTTCGCAACTGGCCCCAAGTTTCACCTCGGCACTCAACAACAGTGGAGAACAACTGCGTAAAGCCCTCCGCACTAATACCCGCAATCTGTTTGGGGCCGACATTATGGTGCGTCAACCTGTCTACCTCGGTGGTTCGGTAAAGGCTGCCAATAAAATAGCTGACTTGAACATAAACCTTGCCAACGACAATATAGACCTAATGACACAGAATATGTACTATGACGTGGATCAAGCTTACTGGCTTGTGGTCAGCTTGAGGCAGAAGCAAATTCTTTCTGACGAATATCTCGATTTGGTAAAAAAGCTCCACAGTGACGTGTCAAAGATGCTCAAGGAAGGAGTTGCAACAAGAGCCAACGAGCTGAAAGTGGCCGTAAGAGTGAACGAGGCAGAGATGACACAAACCCAAGTGGGCGATGGGCTGGTACTGGCACGCATGCATCTGTGTCAGATATGCGGGCTCGAACTCAACTCCAACATTCAGCTGGCCGACGAAGACAATATGCTTACCAATGGAAGCAGTGAGGACATATCTGCTAGTTCAGGTGAAAGCTATGAACAAAGGCCAGAGCTTCGCATGCTAAGCGATGCTGTCGATATGAGTCGGCAAAACACCACAATTATTCGCTCGGCCTTCCTTCCTCAAGTGTTTGCCACGGGTGGATACTTCATGTCCAATCCTAACGTACTCAATGGCTACCGCAACACATTTTCAGGTCTATTTCACGTGGGGCTTACCTTGCGGGTTCCAATCTGGAATTGGGGCGAGGGCAAGCACAAGATTCAAGCCTCAAAAAATGCTACAGCCATGGCTCAGCTTGCTCTCGACGATATGCGTGAGAATGTAGAGCTGCAGATTCAGCAAGCAGAATTCAGACTTAAGGAAGCTTATAAGAAGCTGAACATGGCCAACCACAACCTCTTAAGCGCAGACGAAAACTTACGTTGCGCCAACATCGGACTAAAAGAAGGAGTGATGCAGACCACCGACGTGATGGAAGCACAGACAGCCTGGCAGTCGGCTCATTCACAAAAGATAGACGCAGAAATTGATGTAAAGATGGCGCAAGTTAACCTGCGTAAGGCAAAAGGAACTTTGAACAATTAAAAACAAACCAACTATGGATAAGAAAGCTAACAAAGCAGAGCACATTAACGTTGTAATGGCAGTATCGGCATTTCTAATTGTCGTTACCGGTGTGGCTTTAATAGGGTATTTTGCCTTTGGCAATGAACCCGAAGACATACAAGGGCAGGTGGAAGCACGCGAATATCGCGTATCGTCTAAGCTGAATGCGCGCATCGTTAAGATTATGGTTGAAGAGGGTGAATACGTACATGTAGGCGATACATTAGCCATATTGGAAATTCCCGAAATGGAAGCTCAGAAACGGGCAGCACAAGCCACAGAGGGCGCCGCACAGGCTCTGAGTGAGCAAGTGGACAACGGTAGCCGACAGGAACAGATACAAACTGCTGCCGAACTGCTGAGACAAGCCATCGCCGCACGGGACATAGCGCTGAAAAACTATCAACGCATGAACAACCTTTACAAGGAAGGGGTTACCACCGAGCAAAAGCTTGACGAGGCTGATGCCGCTTACCAGGCTGCCGAAGCACAGGTTGGTGCTGCCCGAAGCCAATACGAGATGGCCGTAAACGGTTCAAGAAAAGAGGAGAAGCGGTCGGCTGCCGAGCAAGCCAAGGCCGCCAAGAGCGGAGTGGACGTGGTAAGTTCACTGCTGAAAGAGACAGTTCAAGTAGCTGCAATAGAGGGTGAAGTCGACAAAATATATGCCCACACCGGTGAACTTGTTACCAACGGCTCTCCCATAATGAGCATAAACCTCCTTAACGACGTTTGGGGCAAATTCAACATAAGTGAAGACAGACTCAATGGCATAAGGCAAGGAAGCACCATCATGGCTTATTCTCCATCGTTCAAGAAGGAATATCGCATGCGTGTATACTACATGAAAGCCGCCGACGAGTATGCCACATGGAAGGCCGTGAAGCCCGATGAAGGCTATGACATGAAGACTTTCGAAATCAGGGCAAGGCCCATTGACAATATTTCTGGCCTGCGTCCTGGCATGTTGCTTATACTTAAATAGCAGAAAGAAATGACTAAAGTGCAGATTAATCCTAAATTCGATTATCTCTCAGACTGCATCTACCGCATACCCACACACGATTATGAGGTGGAGAAAGTGTTTTGTAATAGTCGAAACACCGTGGAGCTGGTCATTTTTCACGGCGAACAGTTCGTGGTGAAGCGCTACAAGCGCCCCACACTTGCCAACTGTGTAATCTACACTTGGTTCAGAAAGCCCAAGCCAAAACAGGCCTACGAAAATGCCTTCTTGCTCAGCAATCTCGGAATAGAGACTGCTGAGCCCGTGGCTTATATAGAGTCTTTCAAACACGGCATCTTCCACACTGGCTGGTTCGTAGCCCGATATCTGCCCTACAAGTCAGCCAAGGAAGTCTATAACAGTCTTACCAGCACCTACATACGCAAGAGGTTCGCCACAGACTTCTTCAAGTTCGTGAGCAATCTTTTCCGTGAGCACATCACCAACAAGGACTTCAACGCCGGCAACATACTGGCTTATGCCACTCCAAAGGGCTACAACTTTGCCATGATAGACATCAACAGACTGAAAAAATCGAAAATATCGCTCTCCGACGAAACCCGTGCGCTCGACCAATTGGGGCTGAACAATAATGAAAATTTCATAGTACTTTCACACTTTGCCAATCTGTCAGACAAGAGCTTCGACGACATTGCGCTCTCATTCATGGTAAATCGCAAAATAGGAAAGGCTAAAAAGGGCATAAAGCACCGTTTGAAGGAAATATTTTATAAGAACTGACCACAGACAATGCAAATTGTTTTAAAATTCTCTTAATATAGCATTTAAATCTAAAATAATTGTTATTTGGAACATATTTAAGTCAAAATAGAATATGAATATTTAAAAATAAAGTATGACCTTTGCACCCAAATTCGGAAAAAAGAGACATTTGGTAAGATGACAGAAACGACACAAAAGCGTATTTCGGGCGAAATAATTTTCAAGAGGCTGATGTTTATCATCGGCTTGGTGTCGATTGTTGTCATGCTTTTTACCTTCGATGTCAGCTGGAGCCAACTCCACAAGATACTATTCGAATCGTGGTGGCTACCCATAGCGGTATTGCTCATGTGGGCTCCGCTCTATCTGATGAGCGCCTATGCGTGGCTGGTCATACTGCGGGGGCAAGGTCCGTGCAACGTTGGGTTACCAACCTTGTACAGATGGACCATAACAGGCTTTGCGCTCAATAGTCTTACGCCCATGGGCCTGCTTGGCAGCGAGCCTTACAAGATTGTGGAGCTCAAGGAGAGAGTAGGCACTCAGAGGGCTACATCGTCGGTTCTGCTATTCACCATGATGCATATCTACTCCCATTTCTGGTTTTGGCTCACCGCCTTGCTATTGTTTATGGTGCTTGTAGCGGTGGGTTACGTGAGCTTAACCATTGGGTTAGACATCATATTGCTATTGGGTGCGGTGTTTATCTTGGGTGGTATTTACATCTTCCGCAAAGGTTACCGCAACGGCTTCCTGCTGAAGCTGCTCCACGCCTTAGGCCATCTGCCAGGGCTAAGGAAATGGGCCAAGCGGATGGAAGCAAAATATGGTGAATCC
>CAZUWO010000061.1:0-17545 GCA_964623995.1 uncultured Prevotella sp.
AGAATGCAATGTAAAAGTACAAGCCAAGAATATTATTAATACTGTTGCCCTTGCCCTCATTCCGATATTGCTCAAAACTCGCTCGTGAAGTGGAATTTGATGTGCTTGAAGTCTTCTTCCGCCATCTGCAGCACATAGCTTGAGTCGGCAAGAAAAACGTCCCTACCCTCAATATCCTTTGCCATGTACTGGTATTTGCGCTTCTTGAAGTTGTCGAGCTCAGCCTCATCGTCGGCCTCTATCCAGCAAGCTTTGTATAGGTGCACGGGCTCCCAGCGGCATTTGGCATTGTATTCGTGCTCCAAACGATACTGGATAACCTCGAACTGCAGCTGCCCCACGGTGCCGATGATGCGGCGATTGTTGAACTGGTTGACAAACATCTGGGCCACGCCCTCGTTCATCAGCTGCTCTATGCCCTTCTGAAATTGCTTCGATTTCATAGGGTCGTCGTTCTCAATATACTTGAACAGCAGCGGAGAGAACGACGGCAAGCCGCGGAAGTGTATCTTCTCGCCCTCAGTAAGGGTGTCGCCTATCTTGAAAATGCCATTGTCGGGGAGACCAACTATATCGCCCGGCCACGCCTCATCCACTGTAGACTTGCGCTGAGCCATGAACTGCGTGGGCGAGGAGAAGCGCACGGTCTTGTCCAAACGCACATGATAGTAAGGGTGATTGCGCTCAAACCGCCCCGAGCACACCTTACAGAAGGCTATACACGAGCGGTGGTTGGGGTCGATATTGGCTGTTATCTTGAAGATGAAGCCGGTGAAAGCAGGCTCTGTGGGCAGCACCATACGCTCTTCAGCTTTGGTTGGCTGGGGGCTGGGGGCTATCTCAACAAAGCAGTCGAGCAGCTCCTGAACGCCGAAGTTGTTGAGGGCCGAACCAAAGAAGACCGGTGCCATCTCGGCGCTGCGATACTTCTCGACATCGAAGTCGGGGTAAACGCCGTTGACAAGCTCAAGATCGTCGCGCAAGCGCTGGGCCATGTCACTGCCAACGTGGTTGTCCAAATCGCTCGACTGCACGTCTACGGCCACCTTTTCCGTTACCCTCTGCTTGTTAGGGGTGAAGAGATTGAGCTGCTGCTCATATATATTGTAGACGCCTTTAAACTTCATGCCCTGACCAATTGGCCACGACAGGGGGCGCACATGAATGTGAAGCTCCTGCTCAAGCTCGTCGAGCAAGTCGAAGGGGTCGCGCCCCTCACGGTCCATCTTGTTGACAAAGATGATTACCGGCGTATTCCTCATGCGGCAAACCTCCATCAGCTTCCTTGTCTGAGCCTCAACGCCCTTGGCTGAGTCAACCACAATTATGGCCGAGTCAACGGCGGTGAGCGTGCGGTAGGTGTCTTCGGCAAAGTCCTGATGGCCAGGAGTATCGAGGATGTTGACTTTATAGTCGCGGTAGTCGAACTCCATCACAGAGGTCGACACCGAGATGCCACGCTGCTTCTCTATGTCCATCCAGTCGCTGGTGGCTGTCTTGCGTATCTTGTTGTTTTTTACGGCTCCTGCCACCTGAATCTGTCCACCGAAGAGAAGAAACTTCTCGGTGAGCGTGGTCTTACCAGCGTCAGGGTGAGAGATGATGGCAAAGGTGCGGCGGCGTTCTATTTCGTTCATCAAAGCTTACTTGTTATTGTTGGTGTTCATATTGGCAAGACACTCCTTTAGGCTGTCTTCCCAGTAAGGAATAGTGATATTGAATGTTTGTTTTATCTTGGTCTTGTCCAGAACCGAATAAGCGGGGCGCACCACAGGGCTCGGAAACTCGTCGCTGTGGCATGGCTGCACGTCGCACTGAGTGTTTCCCGCCAACTGCCCAATCTTTCTCGCAAAGTCGAACCACGAGCAGACGCCCTCGTTGGAGTAATGATAGATGCCGGTGTTGCCCTCAAACTTGTGGTTTTCCACTATGTTGAGAATGGTCTTGGCCAAGTCGCCGGCGTATGTGGGAGTGCCACACTGGTCGAAAACCACCTTTATGGCGGGCTTGGTCGAGGTAAGGTTGAGCATAGTCTTCACGAAATTGTGGCCGTATTCAGAATAGAGCCACGCCGTGCGTATGATGATGTAGTTGCCCCCCACGGCTTGAATCTTCTGCTCGCCATGTAGTTTGGTAAGTCCGTATACGCCAGTTGGGGTACCTTTCTGATTCTCTCGGCAGGGAGTATTATATGGATCGGCTCCGAAGACATAGTCGGTCGAGATGTGGACGAGCAGTCCGCCCACCCTCTTCATGGCCTTGGCGAGCAGAGCCGGGGCTGTGGCGTTGAGCGTTTCCACTATTTCGCCCGCGGTCTCGGCCTTGTCCACGTTGGTCCACGCTGCGCAGTTGATGATGCACTCCACGTGGTTTTCGTCCACCATGCGGTCTATGTCGTCGGCCTTGGTTATGTCGAGATGGGTGTAGCCCTCACAAACATCGGTGAAGATGTAGTGGTTTGCGCTCTTGTCGGCAAACCTTTGGATTTCGTTGCCAAGCTGTCCGTTGGCTCCGGTTACTAATATGTTCATGATAATGCGGAAGTTTTTGCGTTTTTCAGTCGTCGTCGCCGAAGTCGAGGCCCTCGGTCTTGTCTTTCTTGTAGTAGTCGCTCAGCATGCCCATGAATGTTGTTATCTCCTTTATGGCGTGCTGGGTTTCGGGCGTGATTGGCTTGTGCTGCAATCGCAGCATCATCACTCCGTAGAGCGCGTTGAGGCAGGTTTCTATCTCCGAAACGTTCTGCCCGCCCTTTTGGCGGAGCTCCACTATGAAGGGCAGCACCTTGTAGTATTCCGAGTTGTAGAAAGGAAACTTGCCGCTGCTGAGCAGTCTTGAGTGCAACTCTGACAGGTCAGACAGCAACACTTCGTTTATCTGCAGGTGGCCTTTCTCTCGCTTTCCCTCACGGTTCATCATTGTTACGAGGTTGCCAAACCAGTCGGTTTCGTCCTCAAGCTTGTCGGTTGGGTAGTTGAAACGGCTGATGTATTGGTCCCTGATGGCTTGCAAATTGCAGCCATAGGCCCGTATTATGTCTTCTATCTGCCACATGTAGAGCAGATACTCCACTATGCTCTCATCTCTGAGTTTCTTTGCTACAAACATTTAGAATTTTGGTAAAAGATATATGTTGAAGATGGTGCCAATGAGTGTTATCAAGCTGAAGATGATGACAATGGCACCAATGATGCGGTTAATGATCACCACACCCTGCTCGTCCCACTTCTCGCGTATCTTGTCGATGAGCCACGTCAGCCCGAACCACCATATAATGGCACCTGAGATGATGCTTGCGTAGCCTATGCACATCTCCACAGGGTGGTTGGGCACCACAAAGTTGAACATGCTGAACAAGGCCATGAACAGCAGCACTATCAGCGGATTGCTGAACGTGATGAGAAAGCCCGTCCAGCAGTTGTACCACAGCGTGCCATTGCTTTGCTGCCCCCCGCTGCGAGCGTTTCTGAGGGGGTTGTTCAGAAAGCTGTAGAGCCCAAACGCAAGAAGCATAAAGCCACCCGCAAGCTGGAAGTAGAACTTGTATACCGGATTGTTGATGAAGTCGAGGATGAAACTGATGCCAATGCCTGTGATGATGGCGTAGAAGAGGTCGCTGAAAGCGGCGCCCACGCCCGTTACGAAGCCAAACCAGCGCCCCTTCTTCTGGGTGCGCTGCACGCAAAGAATGCCCACAGGACCCATCGGAGCCGAGGCGGCCACACCGATGATCATGCCCTTCAAAATCAGGGAGAGAATGTCTATTTGCAAATATGACGGAAGCAGTGAGTTCATAATCGTGTGCAAAATTGGCAAAAATTAGCGAATTAAGCAAATTTACAGGCTTAATCTTTGTGTAATAAGATAACTTTTCATATCTTTGCCCTACAAATTTTATGACTAACAATTATTGATTATGGACATTCAGCAACCTAAACCTTACGTGATTGGCCTCGACTTGGGGGGTACCAATTCGGTGTTTGGAATCGTTGACCAGAGAGGACAGATTCTCGGCTCAACATCTATCAAGACTCAGAGTTACCAAAACGTCGACGATTTTGTCGACGCCGGTGTTATCGCCCTCAAGCCTCTCATAGATAAGGTGGGCGGAATAGGGCAAATAAAGGCCATGGGCATTGGAGCGCCAAACGCCAACTACTACCGTGGCACCATAGAATACGCTCCAAACCTATGCTGGGCCCACAACGGCGTGGTGCCACTGGCTGACATGTTCTCGAAGAAACTTAACATTCCCGTGGGCATCACCAACGACGCCAACGCCGCAGCCATAGGCGAGATGCAATACGGAGTGGCCAGAGGAATGAAGAACTTCATAATGCTCACCCTCGGCACGGGCGTTGGCTCGGGCATAGTCGTAGACGGACATCTGGTATACGGATGCGACGGATTTGCCGGAGAGCTGGGCCACGTAATCATGGTGCGCGAGAATGGACGGCTGTGCGGCTGCGGGCGCAAGGGCTGCCTTGAGGCCTACTGCTCGGCCACAGGCGTGGCGCGCACCGCAAGAGAGTTCCTTAAGGAGAGCGACGAGGAGAGCCTGCTCAGAAACATTAAGCCCGAGGACATTACAAGCCTCGACGTTAGCATTGCAGCAGGAAAGGGCGACAAGCTCGCAAAGAGAGTTTTCGACTTCACAGGCGAAATGCTGGGCGAAGCCTGCGCCGACTTCACTGCCTTCTCCTCGCCCGAAGCCTACATCTTCTTCGGAGGACTGGCCAAGGCCGGAGCCCTGCTCATGGACCCAATCAAGAATAGCTACGACAAGCACGTGCTCACCATCTTCCGCGGCAAGGCCCAGTTCCTGCTCTCAAGCCTCGACGACGCCAGCGCGGCGGTGCTCGGCGCGTCGGCCATAGGATGGGGAATATGATATTAAACCGATAATGAATCAAGCAGAAGACATAAAAAACGCCATCGAATGCATGAAAAACGGTGGCGTAATCCTATATCCAACCGATACCGTATGGGGTATCGGTTGTGATGCCACCAACGCTGAGGCGGTGGCTAAAGTATACAAAATAAAGCACCGCGACGACTCTAAGGCCCTCATCTGCCTCGTTGACAGCGACGCACGGCTGCAAAAATACGTGAGAAACGTGCCGGCGGTGGCCTGGGACCTGATAGACGCGGTGGTAGACCCCACCACAGTAGTGCTCGACGGTGCCGTCAACCTGGCTCCAAACCTCATAGCCGACGACGGCAGCATTGGCATTCGCATAACGCGGGAGCCCTTCTCGCACGAGCTGTGCTACAGGTTTCAGAAAGCCATAGTCAGCACAAGCGCAAACATAAGCGGTGAGCCAGCCGCCGCCAACTTCTGCGACATAAGCGAAGAAATCGTTAGCGCCGTCGACTACGTGTGCATGTCGAGGCGAGGCGAGAAGAAGAAGCACAAGCCCTCGAGCATAATAAAGATAGGCCCCGACGGCGAAGTAAAGGTAATAAGGTAAAAAAACAGAGGCATCAGGATTTTGGCAACAGCTATCTTACAAGAGAAGCAATCAGTATTAGACAGATTCATAGAGTGGCGGCGGCATCACGTGGCCGACTCCCAGTTCGTGCTGCTGTTGGCTTTCCTCACGGGGCTGTTCTGCGCCATGGCTGTCGTGGCCCTGCACTGGCTTATCCACGAAATACAGCACCTGCTCACGGCGGGGTTCGACGCCCGCACCATCAACCTGCTCTATCTCGTATTCCCAGTTGTGGGCATCTACCTCACCACCCTCTTCGTGAAATACGTGGTCAAGGACAACATATCCCACGGCATCACGCGCGTGCTCTACGCCATAAGCAGCAAGCAGAGCCGGCTGAAGGCCCACAACTGCTGGACGTCGGTGGTGGCATCGGCCATAACCATAGGCTTCGGCGGCTCTGTCGGAGCCGAGGCCCCCATTGTGCTAACCGGCTCGGCCATAGGCTCCAACCTCGGCCAGCTCTTCCGCATGGACAACAAAACGCTCATGCTCATGGTGGGATGCGGCGCGGCGGCTGCCATATCGGGCATATTCAACGCACCGATAGCCGGACTCGTGTTCACGCTCGAGGTGCTCATGGTGGACCTTACCATGAGCTCGCTGCTGCCCATACTCATATCGAGCGTAACGGCCACATGCTTCAGCTTCGTGTTCTCCGGCTACCACCCCATGTTCAACTTCCAGATGCAGATAGCATGGGAGCTCGACCGCCTGCCAGCAGTGCTGCTGCTGGGCATAGCCTGCGGCTTCGTGGGGCTCTACTTCATGCGCACCATGACGGCGTGCGAGGATGTATTCGCACGGCTTAAGGACCACCCCTACGTGAAGCTGCTGCTCGGCGGACTCATTCTCAGCTCGCTCATATTCTTCTTCCCCTCGCTCTACGGTGAGGGCTACGACAGCCTTAACGTGCTCATAAGCGGAAAGACGCAAGCCGACTGGAACCGCATACTCGACAACTCGCTCTTCGCCGGACAGAGCCACATGCTCCTGCTCTACGTGGGCCTCGTGGCATTCACCAAGGTGTTTGCCACCTCGGCAACCAACGGCAGCGGCGGCTGTGGCGGAACCTTCGCCCCAAGCCTCTTCATCGGCGGATTCTTCGGATTCTTCTTCGCCCGCTTCTGGAACATCTACCAGATAGGCATCTACATACCCGAAAACAACTTCACCCTCTACGGCATGGCGGCAGTGATGGCGGCAGTGATGCACGCGCCGCTGACGGGAATTTTCCTCATAGCCGAGCTCACGGGAGGCTACTCGCTCCTGATACCGCTCATGATAGTAACCATCAGCTCCTACCTCACAATAAACATCTTCGAGCAGCACAGCATATACGGAATGAGGCTGGCACGCGAGGGAAAGCTCATCACCCACCACACCGACAAGGCTGTGCTGACGCTGATGAGCCTCGACAGCGTGGTGGAGCACGACTTCCGCAGCGTGAAGCCCGACATGAAAATGTGGCAGATGGTGGAGGTGATAAGCCGCTCGCGCACGCCATACATGCCCGTGGTAGACGACGGAGGAAAGCTGCTGGGCGAGATTGACATAACCAAGCTGCGCCACGTTATATTCCGCACCGAGCTCTACAACAGGTTCGAGGTGTCGCAGCTGATGAGCAAGCCGGCTGCTGTGCTCAACCAAGACGAAAACATGGAGAGCGTGATGGACAAGTTCGACAAAACCAACGCCGACGTGCTGCCCGTGCTCGACAAGACAGGAAAAATAGTGGGCTACGTCGACAGGGCAAGGCTGTACAAGGCTTACCGACAATGGTGGCCGACATGAGCGACGAATAAAACAACTCTATATATAATAATGGACAAGAAAGACCTCAGAATAGTTTTCATGGGCACGCCCGAGTTTGCCGTGCCAACACTGGAGCGCCTCATCAGCGGCGGCTACAACGTGGTGGGAGTAGTTACACAGCCCGACCGCCCCGTCGGCCGCCATCAGGACACGCTGCAGCCCTCGGCCGTGAAGCAGTGCGCAGTGGCCCACAACCTGCCCGTGCTGCAACCGGAGAAGATGAAAGACCCAGGCTTCGTGGCCCAGCTGCAAGCACTGCGCCCCGACCTGCAAGTGGTGGTGGCCTTCCGCATGCTGCCCGAGGTGGTGTGGGCCATGCCGCCATTCGGCACCTTCAACGTCCACGCCGCACTGCTGCCGCAATACCGCGGCGCGGCACCCATAAACTGGGCAGTGATAAACGGCGAAACCAAGACCGGAGTAACCACCTTCTTCCTCGACAAGAACATCGACACCGGACGCATCATAGCCCAAAAAGAGTTCGACATTCCACACGACGCCGACGTGGAATACGTCTACGACGGACTGATGAAGCTCGGAGCCGACATCGCCATAGAAACCGTGGACAAGGTGATAGCGGGCGACGGAAAGGTGGAAAGCCACGTGCAGCCCCAAGCGGCACAGCTAAAGCCGGCACCGAAAATATTCAAGGACACCTGCCGCATAAACTGGAACCAAGCGGCCAGCCAAGTCTACAACTTCGTACGTGGCCTCAGCCCCTACCCCGGTGCGTGGACCCTCTTCGGCAAGAAGGCACAAGTGATGAAGATATACCGCACCGCCGAAACCGACCTGCCCGCCAATGGCAATCCGGGCGAGGCAACCATAACGGGCAAGCGCCTCTACTTCAACACCGCCGACCGCCTGCTCGAAGTGCTGTCGCTCCAGTTGGCAGGAAAGAAGCGAATGGACGCACAAAGCTTCATCAACGGCATCAGACTTTAATTATGAATGATGAATGTTGAATGTTGATTTTTTTTAATGTTGAATTATGAATTATGAACTGGCAAATATCAATTTTTCATCAGCCAATTCCTCATTCTACACTCATCATTTCTCATTCAAATTAACTCAACATTCCTCATTCAACATTCCACATTCAATTAGTAATTCCAAATTCGTAATTAGTAATTAATAATACACTGCGAAGATAGCAAAAAAACTTGAGACCGCCAAGCCCCCTTGCCCCGAAAAGGAAGATTTTTGGCCGGGGCGGCGGAATTATTTTAATTCCACTCTGACAGTCAGCCACTTACAAGGCAAGGAAAGACAGCAGGCGCTGCACCGCTGCACCGCTGCACCGCTGCATTAATACCTATTCCATACTCCTGAAAGTTAAATGATAAAAGTAAATGACAGTAATTATAATTACTGTAAATAATTAATATATAGTATATTATATATAATATAATAATATTAATATGTAATATTATTTTACCCTATAGTCTCATTTTCTCCCTCCTTCCAGTGCCGATAGTAATAAATGCAGCGCTGCAGCGGTGCAGCGGTGCAGCGCCCCCTCTTGCCGCTAATCCACATAAAAGCTTGATGTACAGGCAGATATGCCCATCTGTCCAAATGTTGCCCTCCGCCCGCGGGGAAGCCTCTCCCCACCTGAACTGCCGAAACAGTGTCAGAAAACGTAAGGAAAAACTCGTATTTTTAGCGCCCCAAGTAGTTTTATAGGCAATATCTTTGTATTTCCGCTATCAGAAAGGTAAATCCAAGCCATCCCCCCCTATGCCCGACAACTCAACTTCAGGGGAGCGCAAAGCGCCGGAAACGACGGGGTTCTACACCCAACTGCCTGACATTGAGCAGAGAACGCAAGCATAAGCGCCCTGCCGCGCACCCCCGACGTTTTCCCAAAACAAAGACTCATTTTGCTCCCTGCGGCGCTCCTCCTGCGCTGACAGGTTTGCGGTGGCTTCTCCTGCGGCTGATGGGCGACTCCTCCGGAGTCGGCAGAGAGGGAAGGCAGCCTTATTCCGAGGGTCGGGGGGACGACCCTCGGTTACTATACGGTGATGTCTCCGACATCAAGGGCGCTGTGATGAATGATGAGTGTTGAGTGATGAATGTTGAATTGGCTGATGGTTTAATTAATAATCCATCCCTTTTGCAGGGGCGGTCTTGTGCCGGTCCTAAGACAATGTGCCGACCAATTAAAATAAAGTAGCCGGGCATTATTTGTGGGCCGGCACAAGACCGGCCCCTGCAAGCGGCAGCGTTCACATCCGTGGCAGCTCATCGGGGCCGGAGGCAGGGGGGGCGGCAGCCCATCCCCTTATATCCGCTTTGAAAACGTATCGGTTTAGATGCTGTAACACACTGGTTTTCAGCGGGTAAATCACTTTTTTGAGCCACTGGCCGAAAAAACTGCTCCCGAGGGTTTTTGCCTATTGCGGGAATGGAGAATTTTCAGTAACTTTGCAATAGATATAAATAATTACGAGTTACGAGTTACGAATTACTAATTTAGCCCTCAACGCAGCTACGGGGTTACGAGTCGAGCCCGCCCACCGGTCTCCAATTAGTAATTAGTAATTAACACGCCAGCCACCAATCAGTAATAAAAAAATAATAATAAAGCAAAGTGTTTCGATATTCAAGAAAAATACCTAACTTTGCACTTAGCATTGCAAGCGACGCAGCTAATAACCAAAACAACACAGGTAAGGACCAACACACAAAGCAACCTATGAAAGCATGCCCTCTATATCTGCTACTCGCCTTGACCGCGGCCACCGCCACCGAGGCAGCAACCCCCATGCCCGCTGAAGAGCCCCCCACAGCAGCCGAGCGGCAAGACACCATAGCAAAGAAGAGAAAAACTCCGGGCTCAGCCGACGTGGTGGGCGAAGACCGAATGAACAAAGGCCTCGTGACCAACTCGCTCGAAGCCCTGAGCGGACAGTCGGCAGGCGTGACGGTGAGCAGCGGCGAGAGCCAGATGGCCATGCTGTCGAGCGTGAGAGTGCGCGGCACCACATCGCTCACCGGAGGCAACGACCCGCTGATAATAATTGACGGGGTTTACAGCGACATAGCCACGCTGAGCAGCATATACCCCTCTGACATAGAGAGCTTCACCATACTGCGCAATGCCGCCGAAACGGCACCCTACGGCAGCCGCGGAGCCTCGGGCGTGATTCAGGTTACCACAAAAAAGGGCCACAGCGGCCGCTTCCACATAAGCTACGACGGCAACGTGGGCTTTGAGAGCGCCTACAAGAACATAGAAATGCTGGGGCGCGACGAGTACATAGGCACCGCCAAGAAACTGGGGCTGAGCTACAACGACGGCGGCCACGACACCAACTTCGCCAAGTCGCTGACCCGCACCGGACTGGTGCAGAACCACCACGTGGCGCTCAGCGGAGGCAACGAGCAGAGCAACTACCGCGCCTCGCTGGCGTACATGAGCCACAACATGGTGGTGAAGGTGAACAAGACCGACAACTTCGTGGCCAAGATAGACTTGCGGCAAAAGGCCTTCGGCGACAGGATGACAATAGACATGGGCGTGTTCGGCTCGAGCCAGAGCAACCACTTCATCTTTGACGAGCAAAAGCTATTCTACTCGGCGGCAGCCCAGAACCCCACCTTCCCTGCCGGAATGAGCCAAAACGGCAGCTGGGACAAGAACAGCACCGCGTCGCAGATAAATCCGCCCGGAGCACTGATGCAGGAAAAGAACGACGAGAAGAACCAGAACTTCAACTCCCACCTGCAGGTGGCCTACGACTTCGGCCACGGGCTCACGGCCAAGGCCTTCGGCTCGTACAGCTACACGTCGGCAGGCAACGGCATGTTCACCCCAACGTGGGTTTGGGCCCAAGGCCAGATATGGCGGGGCGAGAGAAAAACCGAAGACTGGCTGGCCAACCTCGAAGCCAGCTACAGCCACGACTGGGGGCCACACAGGCTGCAGGCCACGCTGCTGGGCGAATTCCAGAGCACCAAGCTGACGGGCTTCCAGACAAGCGCCCGGGGCATTACCACCAATCAGTACGGCTACGACAACATAGCCGGAGCCGCATTCCAGCTCTACGGCATGACCTCGTCAGACTACGAGAGGGCCAACCTTGCATCGTTCATGGCCGGAGCAAGCTACACCCTGAGCAACCGCTACACCCTCTCGGCCAACATGAGGGCCGACGGCTCGAGCATGTTTGCCAGCGGCAACAAGTGGGGCATATTCCCCTCAGTCTCAGCCTCGTGGGACGTCAAGGCCGAAAAGTGGCTCAAGGACATAAGCTGGCTTAACATGCTGAAGCTGAGAACCAGCTACGGACTCACCGGAAACCTTGCCGGCATAGCCTCGTACAACTCCATGCAGCTGTTCCACCCCACGGGAGTGGTGCCATGGAACGGAGGCACAAGCGTTACCTACGGGCAGCAGGCCAACTACAACCCCAACCTGAAGTGGGAGACGAGGAGCACCTTCAACATAGGCGCCGACGTGGCCCTGTGGGACAACCGGGTGGTGTTCACTGCCGAATACTACTACTCGCTCACCCGCGACATGCTGTACCAGTACGACGTGCCCACGCCACCATTCACCTACCCCAAGCTGCTGGCCAACCTGGGCAAGATGAGCAACAGCGGCTTCGAGCTCGGGCTGGGCGTTACGCCACTGCGCACGAACGACATGGAGCTGAACGTGAACGTGAACCTCAGCTTTCAGAAAAACAAGCTGAAATCGCTCTCGGGCAACTACAACGGCATGCACCTCTCGGCCAACGACATGACCTCCATCGGCAGCCTTAACGGAGCCGGATTCCACGGCGGCTACAACGACATAGTATACCAGATAGTGGGGCAGCCACTGGGAGTGTTCTACCTGCCCCACTGCACCGGACTGGAAAAGCGCGACGACGGCAGCTACCACTACCGCATAGCCGACCTTGACGGCAACGGAGCCGTAAACATTGAGGACGGAGGCGACCGCTACATAGCCGGGCAAGCCACGCCAAAAGCCACTCTGGGCTCAAACATAAGCTTCCGCTACAAGGACTTCGACATAGCCGTGCAGATGAACGGAGCCTTCGGCCACAAAATATACAACGCCACGGCACTGGCCTACATGAACATGACCTCATTCCCCGACTACAACGTGATGAAGGGAGCGCCCGAAGCCAACATAACCGACCAGACGGCCACCGACTACTGGCTCGAAGACGGCGACTACCTTAACTTCGACTACGTAACCGTGGGCTGGAACGTGCCGCGGCAGTGGCTCGGAAGCGTGGTGTCGGCACTCAGGGTGAGCCTCTCGGTCAACAACCTCGCCACCATAACCGGCTACAGCGGGCTCACACCCATGATTAACAGCTACGTGGTAAACGGCACGCTGGGGCTCGACGACAAGCGCTCGTACCCACCCTACCGCTCATACAGCATCGGAGTAAGCATTCAATTCTGAGACACAGCACCATGAAACACATAATCCCATTCATAGCCATATTATCGCTCATGGCCTCATGCCTTGACGAGAGCCCACGCACCGCACTCAACGAAGAGCAAGCCTACGGCACCCCAACGCTGCTGCTCACCAACGCCGTGGGCAATCTGTACAACTACATAGGCGGCACCGAAAACAGCCAAGGGCTGCAAGGCACCATACGAGGCGTGTACGACTACAACACCTTCTCCACCGACGAGGCCATGATACCCATAAGGGGCGGCGACTGGTATGACGGAGGATTCTGGGAGAACCTGTACCGGCACTCATGGACGCAGGACGACCAGTCGCTAGGCGACACCTGGAACTACCTGTACCAGGTGGTGGGGCTCTGCAACTCGTCGCTCGCCACACTGGCCAAGTACAAGACGCTGCTAACCGACGCCCAGTACAGCGCCGCCACAGCCGAGGTAAGGGCCCTCAGAGCCATGTACTACGCATATCTCATGGACATGTACGGGCGAGTGCCGCTGGTGGTTTCCGACACTGCCACCGTGGCCGGCTGCAGGCAGGCAGAGCGCAGCCAGACGTGCAAGTTCGTGATGCAGGAGCTGCAAGCCGCCGAACCACTGCTCGCCGACGCCCGCAGCAACACACAAGGCGACTGGTATGGACGCATGACAAAGCACGTAGCCTGGTTCTTAATGGCAAAGATAGCCCTCAACGCTGAAGTCTACATGGACGACGACTGGACAGACGGCAACCGCCCCAAGGGCGAGAATATAATGTTCAACGTGGACGGCAAAAGTCTCAACGCATGGCAAACGTGCATCGCCTACGTTGACAAGCTCACTGCCGCCGGCTACAAGCTCGAAGCCGACTATCAGGCCAACTTTGCCGTACACAACGAGTCGAGCACCGAAAACATCTTCGTAATACCCATGGACACCCACCTCTACGGCAACCAATTCTGGTATCTGTTCCGCAGCCGCCACTACAACCACGGCTCAGCCATAGGCCAGGATGCAGAGAACGGGCCCTGCGCCACAATTACGGCAGTAAGAGCCAACGGCTACGGCACTGCCCTCGAGGATCCGCGCTACAGGATAAACTACTTCAGCGACACCCTGAAGATAGACGGCTCTGTGGTAAGACTCGACAATGGCAATCCGCTCGTTTACCAGCCCCTCGAGGTGAAGCTCAACCTTACCGGCAGCGAATACGTTCAGACAGCCGGAGCAAGAATGAGAAAGTATGAGCGCGACAAGAATGCCATACTCGACGGCAAGCTGCAAAGCAACGACATAGTGCTCTTCCGCTATGCCGACGCACTGCTGATGGAGGCCGAAGCCAAGATACGCGACGGCGGAAGCGGGCAGCAGGAGCTCGACATGGTGAGGCAGCGGGCAGGTATGCCAACCGTGGAAGCAACGCTCAAAAACATACTTAGGGAAAGACTTGTGGAGCTGGCATGGGAAGGCTGGCGCCGCAACGACATGGTGCGATTCGGAGTGTTCGGACAAGCTTACGACCAGCGCACCCCTCTAGACGGCGAGGAGAGTGGCTATACTACTGTTTTCCCCATACCTTCCAGCTACATAAGCATGAACGGCAACATGACGCAAAACAAAGGCTATGACGAGCAATAGACCGTAAGAAAAGGAAGAGGTGCAGACAGACAAGCAGAACACAAAAACAGGAAAAGAACAGATAAAATACATTTTTTCGAAGAAAAATATTGCCGGTTTAAGAAAAAAGTACTATCTTTGCACAATAACGTACGTGTTCTGCTTATGAAAAAAACATATTTACTTGCAGCTATAGCCTGTGGATGCTTACTGTTGGCCCGTCCGATGGTAAGTGTGGCCAGCACCGGCATAGCAATAGAGTTGCTGGAGCAGGAAATTCAAAACATTGTAATCTCAATAAACAACAATGTGTTGCATGTGACCGGCGCCAACAACCAAATGCTTTATATATATAATGTAGCGGGAGTAAGGATAATGAGCTTCAAGGTTGAGGGCAACGACAAGCACTACGAACTCAACCTGAACAAGGGTATTTATATTGTAAAGGTCGGAAAGACTGTACGTAAGATATCATTAAACCGATAACTCATCTGCCAAGAACTTTACTTTTGCTGCTTTTCCCGTTGGTTTGCTGGCTAATGGGAAGTTGTGGCAGTGCGCCCAATATCGATAAAGATTTGTCGGGCAGCTACTATGATGCCTTGGCCGAGAAGGAGCTGAGCATCAGTGCTGACAAAGTACAGCATTGGGTAACCCACTATGCCACTGCCAACTATGGCCGCTGCGAGGCCGACAGATATCTGCGCAAGTATTATAAGAATGGTGGCCGCTTCGTATGGGTAGACTATGATGGGGTAAAGACATCAGCCGACTCGCTGTTGGCAGTCCTTGACAGCGTCAGTCTCTACGGATTGGATAAGCAGAACTTCTACGTTTCAACCCTCAGAAAGGAAATATCCAAATACCGAAACCTCGACTTCCATAAGCCGGACGACATAAACAAGTCGGTGGCAAAGATAGAATTCTATCTCTCCAAAGCCATGCTGCGATACGTAAGCGGCCAGAGATTTGGATTCATTAACCCCAACAGCATCCTAAACGATTCGGTAAAGGTTTCAGACCTGCCCATTGTAAGACCACGAAAAGATTTCTTCGCCCACGCCCTCTCGCTTGCCGACAAAGGATCCATCATGGCTCTGGTGCACTCGTCAAAGCCCAATAACGGCGACTTCTATGCACTGCTCAAAGAGAGCAGAGCCATTCCAGGCTCCGACTCCCTCACCCTTCAGAAATATCTTATAGCCATAGAGCGCACCCGATGGAAATACTCCGTCGACGTGAAGGAAGGCGACCGCTATGTGGTGGTAAACATTCCGGCTTACAGGCTGTGGGCAATCTCACCGGACAGCACCATAAACATGAAAGTGGTTTGCGGCTCTTCAGAGACTCCCACTCCTCTTCTCGCAAGCCACATTGAGCGCATCGACCTCAATCCGCGGTGGCTCATTCCCCACAGCATAGTGAAAAAAAGCCTCCTACACGTAGGAGAAGGCTACTTGAAGTCGCGCCACATGTATTTCATAGATAAGAAAACGGGTAAGCGACTCGACTACGCAACGCCCGAGCAACGGCTCGAGGGCAGCGTAAACATGGTGCAAGAGGGTGGCGAAGGCAACTCTCTCGGAAGAATAATATTCAGATTCAAGAATAACTTTGCCGTCTATCTGCACTCCACCAATGCACCATGGGCATTCGATTCTGACAAGCGCGACGAGTCGCATGGCTGCGTGCGCGTGGCTCAACCCTACAGTTTGGCTTGTCTTGTTGCCGATTGCGATGAAGAACAAGCCCAAAAGCTGTGGTATTCACTCACATACGACACCGAAACACCCGACAAGTCCATGCTGCTTCACAACATAAAGCTGAAGCGGAAAGTGCCGGTCTTGATAGACTATCAGACTCTGTTCAAGTCGCCACAGACCAACAGGTGGATAACTTACGACGACATCTACGGCTACGACAAGAAGTTATTTGCAGCTCTAAAATATTGGTTGAATTGACGGAAGCATGGGAGAGGAAGCACTCATAAGCCAACTGAAGGACCCGAAACTGCGCCGAAAAGCTTTCGGGCAGATTGTCAGCCAATACGGAAAGCTGCTGTATTGGAAAATACGCGCCATAGTGCTGACCCACGAAGATGCCAACGACATACTGCAAAACACCTTTCTAAAAGCGTGGAGCAAACTTGATTATTTTCAAGGAAACTCGAAACTATCAACATGGCTTTACCGTATAGCGGTTAATGAGAGCCTCGATTTTATCAGAAAGCAGAAGACCCGACAGCAAATGTCAGGCGATTTCGACTCCTCGGTTGTCTCCCGATTAATGGCAGACGACTACTTCGACGGCGACAAAGGCAAGGCCCTGCTACACGAAGCCATAGCCACACTGCCCGCAGTTCAGCGAGAGGTGTTCAACTTGCGGTATTTCCAAGAAATGCATTACAAGGACATAAGCGAGATAATGAATACCACCGAAGGAGCACTGAAAGCTTCTTACCACATAGCAGTGAAGAAAATAACCGACTATATAAAAAAGCACGATTAAACCGAAGCATCACAATAACGTCTTAAAGTAAAATATATAAACTAAATATGGAAGAGGATTTAAGATTTTTGGAAGAAAGGTTTGGCCATGAAACCGGATTTAAGATTCCCGACGGCTATTTCGAAGAACTTACCGAATCCGTAATGAAGCAATTGCCCGACCGTGAGACAACGCTTCGCAGAAAGACAGTTGCATGGCTCAAGCCAATGCTTGCCGCCGCTGCTTGCCTTGCCTTCGTTATCATCATGGTCGCCACTGTATTCGCCCCATCATCATACAAGCAAAGCGAGCAACAGAAAGTGGTGGCCCACAGCACGCAAAACGAATTTCATGAGGATGCTCTCGATGCCACAGCAGACTACATAATGATAGATCGTGACGACATTTATTCTTACATAACAGAGTAATTCAACAGATGAAACAAACCATACTTACGCTTCTGCTGGCTATCATCGCCACAGCAAACATACAAGCCCAGCAGCGTCAACCCAAGTTCAACGCCGATGAATTCAACCGGAAGCTGGAGCAATACATCACCACCGAGGCCAATCTTACACCGGCTGAGGCAGCAGCATTCTTCAGAGAATACAAGGAGATGAACCGGCAAACGCGCCACATCTTTAACAAACAGAAGAAGCTGAAAGCCCAAAAGCCAGCCACAGAAGCCGCGTGCAAGAAAGCCATAGAGGACATGG
>CAZUWO010000062.1:0-16662 GCA_964623995.1 uncultured Prevotella sp.
CTTAACGCTAAGCACCGCAGCCTGCACCTCGTCCATGCGGGAGTTGCGCCCGCGGCGGCTGAAAACATACTTGCGGGAAGAGCCGTAGTTGCCCAGCGAGCGCACCATGCGGGCCAGTTCGTCGTCGTTTGTGGTAACAGCTCCGGCATCTCCCAAGGCCCCCAGGTTCTTTCCGGGGTAGAAACTGTGGCCGGCGGCATCGCCAATAGAGCCCGTATGCTGCCCGCCGAAGGTGCAGCCCTGAGCTTGTGCGTTGTCCTCTATAAGCTTTAGCCCATGCTCACGGCACAGGTCCAGTATCTTGCGGGTGCATGCATTGCGGCCGTAGAGGTGCACTATCATGAGCCCACGGGTGCGCGGCGTGATGGCTTTTTCTATGAGTGTGTCGTCGATTTCGAGCGTATCGGGGCGCGGCTCCACCAGCACCGGACGCAGATTGTTTTCGGTTATGGCCAGAATTGTGGCTATAAACGTGTTGGCGGGCACTATAATCTCGTCGCCGTCGTGCATCACCCCCATCTCCTTATAAGCTCGCAGGATAAGCGTAAGGGCATCGAGACCATTGCCGCAGCCCACGCAATGGCTGGTGCCAATGTAGCTTGCATATTCTTTTTCGAATCTTTCGGTGGCTTCGCCATGCAGATAATAGCCGCTTTCAACCACCTTTCTTATGGCCGACTCTATCTCTTCAAGATGTTGAGCCGTAACCTTCTTCAATGACAAATATGGTATTTCCATGGGCTAAATCAATGTAAATCGTATTCGTACCAGTCGTAGCACACGCCGCGGCCGCCCCACCCTTCCTTTTCAAAGATGAGATTGCGGTTCAGATAGTGCCCCCCGTCTTCGTTGGAGTTGCCGAAATCGAAAATAGGGCAGCCATAATGGTGGCCGAGAAGCACCTCACTGTATATGGCGTCGAGCGCATGAAGCTTGTCGCCAAGGGCCGTTGCCGAGCTGTATTGGGGGTGAAGCACTTGGCGGGTTACGTAAAAAAGTATGCCGCCTATCACCTTTCCCTCAATTCGGGCAACGTAAAGGCGTATGCTTTCAGGAAAGTTGGCATGCAGACGTTGTATTTCCTCGAGCGTGTGCACCGGCCTTACGCCGTATTTCTGCTCGAGATGCTGGGTTAGAATGGGCCAAAACTCAGCATAGGCGCCGTCGTCTTGCTCAACCACAACACCGCTTTCGGCTGCGCTTCGGGCGCACCTGCGCCTCAGCCGCTGCCACTTCGGGGCTGCGCTGAAGATGATTGTCGACGAAATATAGCGCCGCAGCAAACGGGCATTGCACACGTTGAACAGCGCATACAGGTCCTCTTCCGACGGTATTCGCTGATATATCCACGGCATAGCCTTATAAACCACGCGCCTGAAGCCATGGCTAAGGAGATACCCGTTGAGCGCCCTGAAAGCGTCGCACACGTCGGCGGCCCTTGCGTCATCGCCCGTAAGCAGCCCCCCATAGGTAAGGCCCTGGTGCGACCACAGCGTTGTTTCCTCCTCATTGGCGGGCAACAGGGCAAACAGCTTGCCGTTGCGCATCACCAAAAGCGAGTGGTCAGTAAAGCGGTTGCGGTGGTAATCCATGTAATTACGGTCGAAGAGGAAGGTTCCTTGGCGTGACTTGGCCACGAAATCATTCCACACCGCCTTGTCGCTTTCAGCATATCTTATTATTTGGAGCATTGATTCACGTAGTCTAAAAATTGATCGTAATCGCGAATGTAGTCGTCTTCGTCGAACTCTTCCGAAGCAAGACACAGGCAAACGGCACCGCTCGAGAAGTCGTCGAGCGTGCGCCAGGTGCTGTTTCTTATTATAAGGCCCTGCCAGGGATGGTTCAGCAAGTAGGTTTCACGGCGGCGGCCGGCGTCGAGCGTACCGGTAAACGAACCGCTCGTGGCCACGAGCAACTGCCACAGGCGCTTGTGGGCATGCCCGCCGCGGCTCTCTCCGCCCGGCACATCGTAAACCCAGTAAACTCTACGTATGGCGAAAGGCACGTCGGAGCCCTCGGCCACGGTGAGGTTGCCACGCGGATCGGTTATCTTAGGCAGCGTTATGATTTCTCCAAGTTGTTTATTCATATTACCTTAAAAACGTAAATATGTGTTTTTTATTGCTGATATCAGCACCCACAGGGCCGCTTCCTGGCATAAAGTTTGTATCTTTGCCAATGAAAGAAAGGTGAAATCTATGAAAAAACTTGTTTTGTTCATATCAATGGCTTGCATGATTGCCATGGGGCTGGCCGCATGTTCGGGCCCACGGCTCACTGCCGCAGAAAAGCAGCAGAAGGCTCAGCGCACTGCCGAGGTGGTGGCTCAGAAGATGAATGACCGCCGCTTCGTGATAGAAATAGACTATATGAACCCTAAGTATGGCCCCTCAAAACACATAAGCTACGGCTATTCGCTCGAGATGAAGGGCGACAGCATAGTCTCGTATCTGCCCTACTTCGGGCGCGCCTACATGGTGCCCTACGGCGGTGGCAAGGGGTTGGACTTTACCGCAACCATCAGCAACTGGCAACTGAGCCGGAAAAAAGACGGCATGCTGGAGGGTTTGGCAGAGGTTAACAATGGTGAAGACAGATTGTTTTACCGCATCTGCGTCTACAACGACGGCACCAGCTCCATCGACGTGTGGGCCAACGAGCGCGACCCCATAAGTTATTCGGGCAAGATGGTGCTCCCCGATTAATCCGGTCGCTTGTCTATGAGCTTATAGCCCGAATACTTAGCCCGCGGATATACGAAGATTTCGTCGGCCAACTTGCCCACAAAGAAGTTGCTTATGCTCACCTTGCACCATATGAAATACACCTTGCAGCGAATGTTTACCGGCACATAGCCGCGCTTGGTCAGCTCCACCTTAATCTGCTTTATGGTGCTGTGGCCCTGCTTGCTGAGCTTCAGCGATATTATATAGGTGTTGCCGTTGTCGGCAATGTGGTAGTCATAGTCTTCGGGCTTGAACTTGAACTTCGACGAATACTTATCTCTCTTAGGCGAATGCGAGCTGTGTATCTCCACCTCCTTGCGCTTTTTGTCGGCCCTGTATATGGTGGTGCCGTCATCCCACGCCGTGTATCGCTTCTCCTCGTAGTGTGAGTTCTTCCCCGCTATCCAAATACGGCCACTGCATTTGTATATGCCCACGAGGTTGACATCATAGTTGAAGGCGCACCCCGAGGAGTGAAACACACGGTTGAAAGCCGTGTTGAATATGCGGCGCGCCTGCTTTGAGTTTGGAGTTTCGCCCTGTGCGAAGCTTTGCTGCGCAAAAAGAAGCAGCACAACCGACACCATATAATATATAAATCGTCTCATTTGTATTAGGAAATGTAGGGGCAAAGGTAAGGCAAACATTTGAAACATGCAAAAGAATACGCTATTTTTAGAGCCCGACAGCAGCACCGCTCCACCAAAGCAGCAGCGTGGCCACTGTAAGGCCTCGGTCAGTCACTGCAAAGCATCGGTTAGCACCGCTCCAAAGCATAGCGTTAGCAGCCCGAAAGCATTGTTTTAGCACATCTAAAGCATAGAGTTGGCAGCCGTAAAGCATCAGTTGGCAGCCCGAAGGCATCGGTTGGCAGCCGTAAAGCATCGGGACCGGCAGCTATAAGCCATAAACCGCGGCAAGGCAATAAGAGCCAGCGGAAGCAAAACCCCACTACGAGCCACACGGAAGCAACACCAGCGCAGGGCCGTAAAAACTTCAAAATATCAGCAAACATATTGATTTCTATCAAAAAAGAATACTGTTAACGCACACAATATGCCAAATTGTTTGGTTCGCATAACTATTGTTGCTACCTTTGCACCGTCGGAAGGAAGAAAAAGCCAATTCCCCAGACAATAGGATAACAACCCAACGAAAGGGTAATTAAAGTTTAACAAGAAAAGAAAGAAAGGAAAAGATTATGAAAAAGATTGTATTGGCTCTCTTTGCAATGCTCAGCATGACTTCAGCATTTGCAGCTAACGAAAAGGATAACGCAAAGAATCTGAACAGTGTTTATGACTTGAACTTCAATATGTTCAGCTTGTCTGACGCTTTGGAGCTTGGTTCAGGCCAGTTTGAGCTCGTCGAGAATGGCCAGGAAACCTTCCGCAACGAGATGAACAAAGCCAAATATGCCAAGGATGATGCCACTCGCAAAGCCATAGTCGACAAGGCCCTGGCCCGCAACGTAAAGTATATGAGCGAGGTACTCGACCGTACTCAGTATCATAAATACCTGATGCTGCTCAACGCCACAATGAACAACCGCGGCATTGACATGTAAGGGCAAGGGCTTATGCCCACATTGTTAATATACAGGAGGATGGTTCGCCACGTGCGGGCCATCCTTTTTTGTTTGTTTTTATTTGCCCGAGTGGATAATAAGTCTTATCTTTGCAAATAAAACAAGCAACAAACATGGAAAACAACCGGTATATCACCGTTACCTACAACCTGCTGGCCACTCGCGAAGGAGTGGAAAAGCTGATGGAGCAAGCCACCGAAGAACAGCCGATGACCTTCATCAGCGGCATAGGGCAGGCACTGAAATCGTTTGAAGACAAGCTTATCAGCCTTGAAACAGGCTCCGATTTCGACTTCACACTGCAACCCGAGGAGGCCTTTGGCAACTATGACGACCAGCAAATACTTACTCTGCCAAAGTCAATGTTCTTACTTAACGGCCACTTCGACGGCGAACACATACACCCTGAAGCAATTGTGCCACTGCAAGATGAGCAAGGCCGCAAGTTCTTAGGACAGGTTCTTGAGGTGGACAGCGACAACGTGAGGATGGATCTGAACCACCCCCTTGCCGGAAGAGTGCTGAGATTTGTGGGCCACGTGGTTGAAAACCGTGAGGCAACCGACGACGAACTGAAGCAGTCGCAACAGCATCACCACTGCCATCATGGCGGAAAATGCGGCAATCACGGCCACGGTGAGTGCAACGGCGAAGGCCATGGCGAATGCAAAGGCGGTTGCGGGGGCGACTGCGAGTGCGGTAACCGCAACTGAAAAAATAAGAATAAAGCTTATGAGCAACACCACTGGAACCATATTTCGGCTGACAACGTTCGGCGAAAGCCACGGTCCGGCTATCGGAGGAATTGTAGACGGCATGCCCGCAGGGGTAGAAATAGACGCCGGCTTCATACAAAGCGAGCTGAACAGGCGCCGCCCCGGACAAAGCAAGATAACGACAAGCCGAAACGAAAGTGACACAGTGGAGTTGCTGAGTGGCGTGAGCGATGGCGTGAGCACAGGCTGTCCGATTGGATTTATCGTCAGAAACCGCGACCAACACTCCAAAGACTATAGCGAGCTGAAGGACGTTTACCGCCCCTCTCACGCCGACTTCACCTATCAGATGAAGTATGGAGTGAGAGAATTCAGAGGTGGAGGTCGAGCCTCGGCACGCACTACAATATCGAGAGTGGTGGGCGGAGCCTTGGCCAAGCTGGCGCTTAAGCAAGCCGGCATCAGCACCTTCGCCTACACTTCGCAGGTGGGCAGCATTGCTCTCAAAGCCGGTTACACTCACTACAGCCCCGAAATGGCGGAGCAAAACATAGTGAGATGCCCCGACGCAGTTGTGGCCGAGCAGATGATTGGCTTTATAGAAAAGGTGAAAAAAGAGGGCGATACCGTGGGCGGTATAATAACCGGAGTTGTAAAAGGCTGCCCCCCGGGACTTGGAGAGCCCGAATTTGGCAAGCTGAGCTCACGGCTTGCCGCTGCCATGATGGGTATAAACGCAGTGAAAGGATTTGAGATTGGCAGCGGATTCAGCTCAGCTTCAAAGCTCGGATCGGAGCTTAACGATTCCTTTACCATCGCCAGCGATGGCAAGATAACCACCACAACCAACAACAGCGGAGGCATACAGGGCGGCATAAGCAACGGTGAAGACATATATTTCAACGTGGCTTTCAAGCCGGTACCTACAATATTGAAAGACCAGCAAACTGTAGACAGGTTTGGCAATGCCACTACAATACACCCACACGGTAGACACGACCCATGCGTGCTGCCCAGAGCGGTGCCTATTGTGGAAGCTATGGCAGCCATGACTGTGCTCGATTGTTTTCTACTGCAGAAAGCCGTGAGGCTCTGAGCGCATACTTTTATGTGCAGTATTGCAAAATAACGTTATTTATTCATGCTCTTTTGCACGAATCAAAGTTATTTTGTGTAAGTTTGCAAAAAGATAATCTACTTCCCGCTAATAGTGATCTGCGGGAACAATAAAAAACTATCAACAAATAACCTCTAACAAATGAAGTATCCAAAGATTGGAATCCGCCCGACGATAGACGGTCGTGAGGGAGGAATCAGAGAAGGATTGGAAGGTAAGACCATGGCTTTGGCTCACGCTGTAGCCGATCTTATCAGCAGTAACTTAAAAAATGGCGACGGCTCGCCTGTGGAATGTGTCATCAGCGACACCACAATAGGGCGCGTAGCAGAAAGTGCCGCATGCGCGGAGAAGTTCGAACGCGAGGGCGTGGGCTCTACCATCACCGTAACGTCGTGCTGGTGCTATGGCTCTGAGACGATGGACATGAACCCATACTACCCCAAGGCTGTGTGGGGATTCAACGGCACTGAACGCCCAGGAGCTGTCTATCTGGCCGCAGTGCTCGCTGCCCACGCACAGAAGGGTTTGCCAGCTTTCGGCATTTACGGTCACGACGTGCAGGACCTTGACGACAACACCATACCTGCCGACGTTGCTGAAAAGATTCTGAGATTTGCCCGCGCTGCTCAGGCTGTTGCCACTATGCGTGGCCGCAGCTACCTCTCCATGGGCAACACCTGCATGGGCATAGCCGGCAGTATCGTAGACAGCGACTTCTTCCAGCAGTATCTCGGCATGCGCAACGAGTATGTCGACCTTGTGGAAATACTCCGTCGCATAGACCTCGGCATCTACGACCACGAGGAGTTTAAGCGTGCCATGGAGTGGACCCGCAAGTACTGCGTGCCTCACGAGGGCCGCGACTGGAATATTGAGCGTGGAAAAGGCAAGTCAAGGAAAGAACTCGACGAGACATGGGAGTTCACCGTGAAGTGCATGATGATTATCCGCGACCTGATGCATGGCAACCCGAAGCTCGACGAGATGGGCTACCACGAGGAGTCGCTTGGCCACAACGCAATAGCCGGTGGCGTGCAAGGACAGAGGCAGTGGACCGACTATAAGCCTAACTTCGACTTCCCCGAGTCGCTCATGTGCACATCGTTCGACTGGAATGGCATTCGCGAGGCCGGTGTTCTTGCCACAGAGAACGACTCGCTCAACGGCGTTGCCATGCTCTTTGGCCATCTGCTCACCAATAAGGGCATGATGTTCTCCGACATCCGCACATACTGGAGCCCTGAGGCCGTGAAGAGAGTAACAGGCTGGACACCTACCGGCAGAGCTGAAAATGGCTTCATCCACCTCATTAACTCGGGTGCCACAACACTCGATGCCACTGGTGCCATGAGTGACAAGGACGGAAACCCAGTTATGAAGTCGCCTTGGGAGATGACCAACGACGATGTTGAGGCTTGCCTCAATGCCACAACATGGTTCCCAGCTGACCGTGATTACTTCCGTGGTGGTGGCTGCTCGAGCAGTTTCCTTACCCGTGGTGGCATGCCGATGACAATGATACGCGTGAACCGAGTGATGGGACTGGGACCTGTGCTGCAGCTTGCTGAGGGCTGGACAGTGGACCTTGATCCAGACGCATTCAACATTCTGAACATGCGCACCGACAAGACTTGGCCGTCAACATGGTTTGTACCACGCCTTGACCCGACAAAGGATGCCTTCAAAGACGTTTACTCGGTGATGAACAACTGGGGTGCCAACCACGGAGCAATAGCATACGGCCACATCGGTGCCGATATTATCACTCTTTGTTCTATTCTCCGCATCCCTGTATGCATGCACAACGTACCTACAAATCAGATATTCCGCCCGTCTACATGGAATGCTTTCGGCATGGACAGAGAAGGTGCAGACTATCGCGCTTGCAAGGCTCTTGGTCCTATCTATAAATAGTCGACCGCCCAAAACATGGAAAAAGAGAAACTGGTTCCAAGGAAATATCTGCTGATATTTATCCTTGTAACTTCCCTTTTCGCCATTTGGGGATTTGCCAACGACATAACGAACCCTATGGTGGCCGCTTTCCAGACTGTAATGGAAATATCGGCCACCAAGGCTTCGCTGGTTCAGTTCGCCTTCTACGGCGGTTATGCAACCATGGCTATCCCTGCGGCGCTCTTCATAAGGAAGTATAGCTTCAAGAGTGGCATACTTATGGGGCTCGCACTCTACGCAGTGGGAGCCTTCATGTTTATACCGGCAGCGGCTAAGCAGGACTTTACCATGTTCTGTATCTCGCTCTATGTGCTTACGTTTGGACTGGCTTTTCTAGAAACTACGGCCAATCCGTTCGTGCTTTCACTTGGCCCGAAGAAGACGGCTACACGCCGGCTGAACCTTTCACAGGCCTTTAATCCGATGGGATCGCTTATCGGCATGTCGGTGGCTTCACTGATAGTGTTGCCTAATCTCATATCAGACAAGCGCGATGCCATGGGGCAGATTATCTTCCATCACCTGCCCGAGGCAGAGAAAGTGGCGATAAGAGTCCACGACCTCGATGTAATCCGCAACCCATACGTGGCCATCGGATGCGTGGTAACGGTGATGTTCATCCTCTTCCTATGCGTAAAGATACCGAAGACTTCAGCAGAACCGGTGAAGAACAACACGGTGAGGGTGAATCTTAGGAACTTATGGCACAACATAAACTACCGTGAGGGAGTGCTGACACAGATGTTCTATGTGGCCGCACAAATAATGACTTGGACGTTTATCATCCAGTATGCCGACCGGTTAGGAATAAACAAGGCCACGGCTCAAACCTACAACATCGTGGCCATGTGCTTATTCCTGAGCGCAAGGTTTATAAGCACATACCTGATGAAATACGTCAACACAAGCCGATTGCTGTCTATCTTTGCGTGCGGAGCGGCAGTAATGGCTCTTGGAGCCATTGCCATCGACGGCATGGGGGGCTTATATTGCCTCGTGGGTATCAGCTTCTTCATGTCGCTAATGTTCCCAACCATCTACGGAATAGCCCTGAGCAATGTCTCACTTGAAGACTCCTCGCTCGGCGCAGCATTCCTTGTAATGGCTATTGTGGGTGGTGCCATAATGCCACCACTGCAAGGAATGATCATCGACTGCAAGACAATACTCGGCTGGCCAGCAGTTAACGTATCGTTTGTGCTGCCACTCATCTGCTTCTGCATAGTGTTTATCTACGGTGTTAGGTCATACAAAAGGGGCAGAAACTAAGCATTTGACAGACTGATAATATTGTGGCCCACCGCCTGTTTCCGTATAACCGGAATGGCGATGGGCCACATTTTTGTTTTCTAAAAGATGCTTCCAGTGTATAGAAGGCATCAGAAATTAATTAGAGCTTAAACGAATAACCTACTGTAAACTGGAACACACTGTGCTTACTTGACTCGGATTCAACCGACACCGCCTTAGTTACCCCGAAGTTATAACGGGCATCGAGCTTTATGCCACTGTCAAATTCGTAGGACACTCCAACTGGTATGGCGAGGCTGAATGACTTGACATCGCTGTCTACACCACTTGCGCGCAAAGCCTCTTCAAGCCCTACCTCGGCCGAGGCTCCATCATTACTGACCTTCACCTTATCGTTTACGAGGAATCCCGGCTGCAATCCGACCTTGAAAGACAGGCCCTTCACAACATAGAAATTAGCAAGAACTGGCACGTTGATGTAATCCATCTTGATGGTTCCATCTATATCATCAACAGAGGCCTTAACACCTTGCTGAGAATAGAGGGCACCAAACGAAATGCCCAAAAGGTTGGTTGCACGGTAGCCTATCTCGGCTCCACCAACGAATCCCACACGTGGATCACTGCCATCATTATCGGTCATTGTGGCAATATTGATACCTGCCATAGGCGTTATACTCCATTTTCCAACTGAATTCTTGGCACAAAGACTGCCGGTTGATACGAGCAGCGCTAATGAAAGCAATAATTTCTTCATCTGATGTAATATTTTTGATTTGTTAACTTATATATGACAAATGTATAGATAAATTCCCAAATAAAACAGAAAAACGAGAAATTTATGACAGCAACCCCTGCAATATGTCGTAATTCCCAATGAATATACAGCTTAATACATAATAAAGCCTCGCAAACAGAAAACTTAGCCGCCACGGCATAAAGCCAAAAGACGAGATAAAAATTCTGAGAAAGGATGCGGACACCATTGGAAAGAAACTACGATGGAAAGCATTCGACCACAAAATTTACCTACATACAGCCCACACCAATATAAATCTTGCCGGGCTACTCATCATATCTGCCGAAGTACTATCAACCCATTCAAATTACAGTATATAAAATCTTACCGCCCATTTCGCCCTACCCAGTGGTAAAAAACACTCTGCCGACAGAACCGACATAATCTATTCTCGCGGCAAAACAACACTACTAAAACTATGCAAATGTACATCCACACAAAAAATTAACGTGAAACACTTTTATTCGGTATTCTGATTTAGTAACTTTGCAAATAAGAATTCATTCTAATTAGCAATAGAATGTTTCGCAATAAGCTGAATTTTCGAGATTAAAACGTAATAAAATACTTTTTATATATAACTTTTTAAGAGTTTAACTGGTTATTAATTAAACTCTAAAGAAATCTATCTCGGAACATTCTATCAACTCAGTAAATTCGCCACAACAAAACTGCGGACAGGATACGAAACTTATGTAATCCGATTACGAAATCCCCGTAATGTCGTTACAGAAGTCCCGTAATCCGATTACGAAGCTTTCGTAACATGATTACGAGACTGTCGTAATCGCATTACGCAAGTTCCGTAACAAGATTACGGAGGAGAATGCTCTGAAAGCTATACTTTCTTGCCGTCCATTATATAAAAAGTCTCAGCAAAGATATTATTTTAATCCGCTACCCGACCGATACCTTTCTAACCTCACTCTAGCAAAATTGAAATGATTCACACTACTCCATCCCAGTCGGAAAGAACTAAAAGCAACCAACTAACCAGCTACAAGCAAGAGTGGCCGGAAACTAAAAGAATCAACAAAGCTTATCATATAACTCGCATAAAAAACGTACAGATAGAGTAATTTAAAGAAACAGCCACTTAAAACTAATGCAGTTAGCAAAACATAAGCTTCATAACAGTAAATTACCACAACAAAACAAGAAAACTAAGGAATAAGTAGACGAATATAATAATAACTAAATGGTATTTACAGTGTTTCGTTACCCATAGTCGTAATTGACAGTATTTGGATTAGAAAGTACTGATAAAAAATCAGGAATCAAAGATATCCAACTGTCAAAAGCGACCACTTGAGGCGGTTAGATTACAACTTTCAATATGTAAAATCAATGCAAAAACAGCAAGGAAATCATGCTTGGCAAACAGAAAAACAAGGCGAAAAAGCATCAAAAAGAAAGCCATCTAAAGCCACAGTAGTTAAAACTAAAAGGCCAAAAATACAAACTATAAACGGAAGATAACATAAAATATAATTGGAAGGATATTATCGAAAGTCATACATATTGTTACGGACTCAAGGTACACACGTTTGACAACCACATAAAAATGGGTTTGAGAAGCAAAAGCGTCAAAAGCGGCAGTAAAAGCATTATCATTAAAGATCTTAAAAGAACTGCCGTTTGCAAGCAAAACCTATAGTATTGCTCGTAAACAGCAGTTTCCTTATATAAGAATTACTTTATAGTCAAAAGAACTTATGGTATAATGGCAACTACAATTCACGGGCATATCGCACATCCTTTAACAATACAAAAATAGCCATATATGCTCTTTACAAGTGCCACACAATTACTTATGCATTCATAAACGTATAAAGCAATCCATAATACCACTAATTTTACATATTCTAGATATTAATAACATCATATAAGTCTGATTATCAGACCACTCCAATAATATCGGTTACACTTTTACAACCATGCTTATCAAGCCAATCATTGATACCATCAATAACCTTTATGGTAACAGTTGGGTCAATAAAATTAGCCGTTCCAATTTCCACAGCCGTTGCTCCAGCCATGAGAAACGATATTGCATCCTCAGCATTCATTATGCCACCAAGACCGACAACTGGGATATTAACAGCCTTTGCGACCTGCCAAACCATGCGAAGAGCCACAGGCCGGACGGCAGGACCACTTAAACCGCCGGTAGAAATACTGAGAATAGGCTTACGACGCTCAATATCGATGGCCATTCCCATCAATGTGTTTATCAAAGACACGCTGTCTGCCCCCTCAGACTCACACGCACGGGCTATATCTGCTATATTTGTAACATTGGGAGAGAGCTTCACTATCAAGGTCCTAGGGTACTTTCTGCGCACCGCCCTAACAACGCTCGCAGCCCCTTCGCAACTCACTCCGAACGCCATACCTCCGTCCTTAACGTTAGGACAACTTATATTAAGCTCTATTGCCGGTATTTTGTCGAGCTGTGATATCCGTTCCGCACACTCAGCATAATCCTCTGGAGAGGAGCCACTTACGTTTACTATAACATTAGTATCAATGTCTTTAAGCGCAGGATATATCTCTTCACAGAAATAATCAACGCCTTTGTTCTGCAAACCCACGCAATTCAACATTCCAGAAGGCGTCTCCACCATCCTCGGATACGCGTTCCCTTGGCGTGGATGCAGCGTTGTGCCTTTCACTATAAAGCCCCCAAGCCTTTCCAAAGGAACGAAATCCGCAAACTCCACACCATAACCGAAGGTGCCGGATGCCGTCAACACAGGGTTCTTAAGGCTCAAATCATTTATCTTTACATTTAGTATTGCCATATATTATATACAGAGTATATTAAACTAATACATTACTTTTAAAATAGATTCAACTAATACGCCATTAATAAATCTATAATACTATAGTTTCATGGTATAGACGACTAATTTCATTTCCATTAATAACATAATATAATAATTATTTTATACACAAATTGTATTATACTATTTATCAATATAAAATTATTGTCTTATATATCAATGGTGTTATTATTGATGCATTATTTCATTTTACCATTTAAGCATTTTTGTATTGAACACAGGTCCTTCGGTGCAAACACAAATATTCCCTTTTGTTGTATCTTCCACGCAACAAAGGCACGCGCCTATTCCACAAGCCATTTTGTTCTCAAGAGAGGCCTCACATTCCACGCCCATAGCATTGCACCAACGACTTATTGCCACCATCATCGGCTTTGGTCCACAAGTCATTACCTTATTAAATCTACGCTTCTGGAGCACTGAATGATTAGTAACGAAGCCTTTTTCACCCAAAGAGCCATCTTCTGTGGTTATATACACGTCGCCGACAGAACGGAAATTATCGAGTTCAAGAAGGTCTTTTGCCCTCTTAGCACCCAGCAAGAACGATGGTGTTATACCAGCTTGCCTGATTTGCTGGCCCAAATAGAGCAACGGAGCCACACCTACACCGCCGCCAACGAGCAGTATATCGCCCATAGAAGGCTCATATGGGGTGAATCCATTACCTAATGGCAAAATACAATTTAGCCGATCTCCTGGCCTCATATCATACATTCTGCGCGTCCCTTCGCCCACCACTGAGACCAAAAGCCAGATTTGGTTAAGACTATAATCTACAAAATTAATTGATATAGGACGCCTTAAGAATACAGAAGAGGTATTATCCACTTTTACCTGAACAAACTGTCCAGGGCGTATTTCCGGCAATTTTGATGGAGAAGACAACTTCAATAAGACGCAATGGGAATTTAAATGGTCAACTGAGACCACTTTAAAATCTACAATATATTTCTTCATAAAACAAGAGACAAAATATTATGCACACAAAGTTATTAAAAATATCGAAACCCGAAAAATATTAGTCAAGTCAATTTTAGAGGCAACACTACATTCTATTTCTTAGGCACAAATGACTCCCAAGTTTGGTCATCATAGAACACTCTTATCTCTGTGATAATGCGTTGCTTCTTGTCAATAATTTTCGTAACCAACTTTTCAGTTTTTTTTATTGTATCTTTCACACTATCATCTGGATCCGAAAAATTCAACGAAGGGTGGGGATTAGAATCCGATTTGAAAGAATCAGAATCCCCAGACAATGATGTCGATTCAGGAGCGGTCAGCGAAGTAGGAGTAAAAGTTGGCTTACTTTCTCCTACATACATATCACCGTTGCCATAAAGAAGCCAATCCAAACTTAACCCAGGGAATTTGTTTTTTATTGCTTCCACTATATTTAGGGTAGGTTTAGATCGGTCTTTTAGTATCCCATTTATAGTTGCAGGAGACACGCCCAAAAAGTTAGCAAAGCCTTGCTGATTTAAATGCGTGCTCTCCATTAGCTGCTTAATTCGTTCTTTCATAACGCTTAATTATTAAAGGGTTCACTATTGCCATGCCATATAACGTTTACAAAGGTAAATAAATAATTTCAAAGCAACAAATTCAAATTAATAAATCAACCAAAAACAAATTAGAATCACGAATATTCGGATTTATATTTTAATTTAAATATAACAATATCAAAAATTTACAGAGCTGAATATATAAAAATCAAATCAATTATATGATTTTGTTTAAGGATAAAATATAAATCACTGAGTATAAAGTACTTATAACTATATATAATACTAAAAAAGAACTAATGCTGACATATTTTACCACGAAAGAATGACTTATATAATTAATATTTGAATTCAGAAAATCGAATATTCTACTGGGATTAAAGCAATTACAATGATTGGATATTATAGTATTTTAATACATTTTGAATTCTAAAATATACTTTCACCATAACTTCACATATATAAATGCAAATATAAAAACCTATAAGTTCAAATGATAGATTATATATATAACTTGGAATTCTGGTATTGTAAATTCTGATATCTGAATTCTTTGATATACTAAAGTTAATATTACTTAAGAGTGAAAAAGGCTTGGCAAGATAAAATCAATTTTTCCATTTTCTGCAGAATTCAAAACAGGCTTCAGATTCCTTAAAATTCTAGCAAAAATAAAGCGACTAAATAAAGCTAAAGTGTTAGAATTACAGACTTTAGGAGTAAAAAAGGCACTTTTCAAAACCTTAATTTTAGAGTTGAAAAACGCCTTTTTAGATGAAAAATCAGTGCAGAATGAAGAAAACGAGCTCTTTCATAAGCTCTGATTGGGACGTATTTGGGTTCTCTATGCCCTTACTTTTAGCATCAATTTCTCTAATTTTGCCAATTATATCCAACGTTTTTTTTGCACCATAATTTCTCATCCCTGTGATATAATCTTTTGCCGCCCATTCTGATTTAAGATTAAGAGCAGTTGATATATCCTTTACTGTCTGTTTTCTTAGTGAATAATAAGCCACCATAAGATTTTGAAAGAAATTAAAAAGCATTGGAAGAAAGCTGTAAAGAGTTCCAGTCTTTGGATTGTTGTCAAAATATTTCGTAATCATATTTGCTTTAAGAATATCCCGATTCACTATAGCTGAGCGGAACTCAAACACATTGAAATCCTTACTCACGCCAATTTCCCTCTCCACTATCTCTGATGTTATCATCTTGCTCTTGCCAACCAAAGATATAATCAGTTTGTCGAGCTCGGATGTAATGCGGCATAAATCACTGCCAACATGCTCCGCTATCATTTCGGAAGCTTTACCTTCTATCTCTATTTGTTTCTCTCCAAGATATGACTTTATAAAGTCTGGCAATTCATAGTCGCGCAGTTTCTTACTTTCAAAGACAATCCCATTGGCCGAAGCTAAACTAAGCATTTTGCTACGGCCATCTATTTTCCCGTTTTTATGACACCAAACAAGAATCGTAGTCTTCGTTGGCTTTTGTAAGTATCGCAGTATTGGATCTATGTTCCTTATACCTTGAGCTTCCTTTACTACAACGACTTGCCTTTCGGCCATCATCGGAAACTGTTTGCAAGCATCAGCAACGGCTACAGCATTAGTATCTCCACCAAATACAACTGTCAAATTGAAGTCGCGCTCATCAGGCTTCAAAGCATTGTTAATAACAAAATCGCTTATCTGGTCTATATCATAAGGCTCATCACCCATAAGAATATAGACCGGGGCATAAGAGCCCCTCTTCAGTGAATCCATTACTTGTTTGAAAGTAAGAGTACTATTTTTTGCAGCCATACATTTATTTTATTATCTTTGCAAACATGTGCAAAGATAATAAAATGATTCCATTAAACCTTCCTTCTTACAATATTAAAATACGAAACAGAGAAGGAAAGCTGATGATTTTGGATGATATCAGAAGACGATTTGTTGCACTAACACCCGAGGAATTAGTAAGGCAACACTTCGTTCATTACCTTACTGAGCATCTTAATTATCCGCCAGAACTCCTCGCAAACGAAGTTAGATTGCAGATAGGTGACAAGACTCTCAGAGCAGACAGTTTAGTCTATGACAGGCAGCTCAATCCTCTGATGATAATAGAATATAAAGCACCTCACATTGCCATAACA
>CAZUWO010000062.1:16672-17490 GCA_964623995.1 uncultured Prevotella sp.
AGAAAGGTTTTCGACCAAATTTCCGACTACAATTTTCTACTTCATGTAGACTATCTTACAGTCAGCAACGGCATGCAAAGTTACTGCTGCAAGATGGATTATAACAGCCACAAATACGTATTCAAAGAAGGAATACCATACTATCATAATCTTTTACAAAACAGATAACTCCCCAGCAGGAAAGCAATACTTTCTTACTGGGGAGCCCATCAATCAAGGCCACACTTGATTACTCTTCAGTTTTAGTCTCTTTCTTCACAGCTCGCTTAATTGCGCGCTTGCGTTTTGGCTTTTCCTCCTTTTGGCTTTCAAGTTTCACGCCTGCCAGTTCAGGATCGATAAGAATGCGCCCACAATACTCACAAACTATAATCTTCTTGTGCATCTTTATGTCCAGCTGCCGCTGAGGTGGTATTTTGTTAAAGCAACCACCACAGGCTCCACGCTGCACGTACACTATTCCAAGTCCATTGCGAGCATTATGGCGTATGCGCTTAAAACTGGCCAGCAACCGAGGCTCTATTTTTGTTTCCAGCTCCTGAGCTTTTGCCTTCAACTTATCTTCCTCTTCCTTTGTTTCAGTCATTATCTCGTTCAGCTCAGCGCGCTTATGTTCCAAGTCTTTCTGCCTTTCTTCACGCAGGTTTTTTGCATCTTCCAGATTCTTTCTGCACTCATCCATAGTTGCAGAAGCTTCCTTAATCTTTTTGTTAGCCAACTCCACTTCGAGCGATTGGAACTCAATTTCCTTACTCAAAGTGTCATACTCACGATTATTTTTCACATCGTCGAGTTGCTTGCGATAACGCTCCAGACTT
>CAZUWO010000063.1:0-17174 GCA_964623995.1 uncultured Prevotella sp.
AAGTTGAAGGCAGGATTTAGTCCCACTCTGAACAGGAATCCGCTGCGGGCCACGTGCCTGTAGCCTATCTCTCCAAAGAAAAAGTAACCAAAACAGTTCTTCTTGTCGTTGCGATAGCTGTAATACGTGAGGTAGTTCTGATGGGTGGCCTCGTCGTATCCCATGCTTGCGTTGTCCGGAATAAGCGAGTAGTCGCTGTTGTATCGGTCAGCCTCCTCTTGGGTAATGTTCTCCCGGCGCGCGTTTGTAATGGTTTGGTGTATGTTTACCATGCCCACGCTGGCCCCCAAGCCTATCTCCAAGCTGTTCCTATGGCTGCCAACGAGGTAGTTTATGCCCACGGGCACGGCCCAGTAGCGCATGTCGTTGCTGTTGGAAAATACGCCATTGCGGTTGGTATAGGCAAAACTCAGGCCCGCACGCCATCCCCACCGCGTGTGGTTATTGAACCTCGAGTCGTAGCTTACGCCCACAAGGGTCGATCCTCCCAGCAGCTCCAGATACACGTCGTGTTGCCTGGCGTTGTCGCCTGCGGTGTTTTGGGCCGCCATTGTCAGCGGCAGGCACAAGGCCACCAGCCCCATAAGCAATTGCTTTTTCATTGTTTCAGTTTTCAGAATAATATTTTCCGTTTTGAGGAGACAAAATTACTGAAAACCGACAGAACAGCCACCGGCAGGCCCTGAAACATTAGCGAAAAGGAAAAAACAGCCCCTGAACCGCCCTGTTTGGGCCATGAAATTCACCGCATGAGCCACTCCCTGAGCCTGGCTGCACGCTCTTTGCTCACCGTTATGTCCTCGTCGTCGCAGCCGTGCAGCCTTACCGTGAGGCGGGAGTTGGTCATCAGCTTTATGCTTTCTATGCTGTCAATGCTCGCTATGTACTGCCTGTTGAGCCTGAAGAAGCGGTCAGGGTCGAGCATGTCCTCAACATCGCCCAGCGAAAGCTGCAAGTTGTAATGGCTTCCGTTGTGCAAGTACACGCTGACAGTGGCATCCCGCCTCACGAAACTAATGTCACTAACCCGCAAAGGCACCAGTTCGTCGCCCCGTGCCACCAGCATTCGGTGGCAGAAGTGGGGGCTCTGCCGTTGCTGTTCGGCCTGTTCCTGCTCCAGCTTGCGCTCGTTCTGGTAGCGCATAATCACCTCACCATACTGCCACATGGTTACAACGAGCGAGCAAAGGGCCGTAACCAACCCCGCCTCCATTATGTCGTCGGTAAGCGAACCGTGCCCTATCGAGGGGAACAACAGGTCGTAAACCTCGGCCAGTACAAACGAAATGGCAAAGTTTACCACCACAACCAGCACGAAGTTTAACCGCCGGTAGCTCTGACTATGAAAGTGATTGAACTTGTCGCGGTATACAAACGTGCAGAGCCACAGGCTCGAAAGCGAGAAAATGGCACTGAAAGTGAGGTTTACTACCATCTCACGAGTGTTCGTGAGCAATCCTTTCAGCCCCCAAACCTGCAGCGATTCCATCTCGAACAGCACGAAACAGATAATAGTTATCGCCAGCCAGTTGGCGCAGAGTCGCCGTCCCCGCCTCGATATATGTATTTTTCCTATTCTCAACATAGTGCCTGCAAAGTTACCATTTTTCCCTAAAAGTGCTCCCGTATAAGTGTGATAATTATTCATGTCAGCCCCCATAGCGGGCTGAAACTGCTGCCGTGGCAGCGCTGAACCACCCCCTCCATGCTGCGATGTTGCCGCCGCGGCACTGCCGTACTATCCCTATAGCATTGCGATATGATGCCGGAGGCACAGCCGAGCCACCACGTCTGTGCAGCGGATTGATGCCGGAGGCATCACCGTATAGTAACCTCGGGTCGGAACGACCCGAGGAATCAGGAACTCCTGTAATCCCGACTCCGGCGGAGTCGCCGAGCATCCACGCCGGCATATAGCTCTGCAGGCCGTGATGATTTGGCAGATGGGCGACTCCTCCAGAGTCGTATTGAGGAGTAGTGGCTGTTTTCCGCAGGTCTGACGACCCGCGGTTACCGAGCGGTGATGCCTCCGGCATCAATGGCTCCTGCACGTATGCCGCCACGAAGCCAGCTCATCGGTGCAGTGATGCTTTTGCTACTACGACCCTGACTCGACTCTACCGGCCGCCCGATTGATGTTGAAGACACAGCGGAATCAGGTAATCAGCGCCATAATCTTGCTATCGACGGCATTGTCGAGCCATCCTCTCCATGCTGCGATACAGCTGCAGTGGCACTGCCGTATCACCTCTTCGTTGCTGCGATATGATGCCGGGGGCATCACTGCTCCATCTTCTCTGTGTAGCGGATTGATGCCGGAGGCATCACCGTATAGTAACCTCGGGTCGTTCCGACCCGAGGAATCAGTAGCTCCTGTAATCCCGACTCCGGCGGAGTCGCCCATCTACAGCGTTGGCTTTTCGGTGGGTCGGGGCCGTGGTATGGGGTTACGGCACGCTGATTATGCAGATATGCCGATGGCTTAGGACCGTATTCACGGGGCCGAAACTACGGAAAGGAGGGGCCGAAACGTATAAACCGACGTTGTAATCTTATAGAAAAAGGTGTTTCGCTACGCAGCAAATACATTTACTCTACGCAGCAAAACATCTTTCGCTAAGCAGAAAAATCAAAGCCGTTTTTAAGCCTCGGGCCACAGAAACCGCCCCCAAAGCCCCCTGAAAGTTAAGGTTTATTACTTTGCAGGTGCTGTTTCGGCTGATTTAAATCATATTTAGGCTGAAAAGAAAGAGAATCCGAATAAATGTGCTAACGGACGGAATTTTGTGTAAAAATCATTCCGCCAAACCGCCTTAACTTTGCACCCAGAAAACAAAACAACATTAAAGACATACTATTATGAAAAGGTTATTTACACTAATCGCACTCATGCTGCTCACCGCGGCAACAACAGTTGAAGCCAAATCAAACATTCTCGTGGCCTACTTCTCGTGGGGCGGCAACACTAAGGCGCTGGCAGAGGAGATTCAAAGGCAGACAGGGGCCGACACTTTCCGCATAGTTCCCGTGGTGCCTTACTCTACAGACTACACCACTGTGGCCTATACCACAAGCGTGCAGGAGCGCAACAGCAACGCCCGTCCGGCTATAGCCGACACCATTCGCAACCTTGACGACTACGATTACATATTCATAGGCACGCCGGTGTGGTGGATGCAGGACCCGATGATAATACATACGTTCATGGAAACACCTGAATATAAAGGCTTTGCCGGCAAGACCGTGATACCTTTCTGCACCTATTTCAGCGGAACTTATTCGGCACTGAGCGACATTGTGGCCGGAACGCCAGCCGCAAACCATCTGGAGGGCTACGGCGTACGTGGAACTTCGAGCTACAGTTCGGCCAACGTGGCAGCATGGCTGCGGCGCATAGGCATTGCCGATGTGGTTAACGGAATAAGCAATATAGAGGTTAGCAAGACGGAAAGCAAGTCCGTTTACACGCTGGAAGGCCGACTGGTAAGGACCGACGGCAGCCTGAACGGACTGCAGAAGGGCGTTTACGTGATGGGCGGAAAGAAGTTTTTTGTAAGATAAACTGCTGACTCTTCCGATGCCGGTTTACAGCTTCCTCGACGCCTATGACCTGAGTGGAAAGCGCGTTTTCGTGGCCACCACCCACGCGGGCAGCGGACTTGCCGATGCCATAACGATGATAAGGCGTGAGGAACCAAGAGCAACGGTGTCGCCAACGGGCTTTTCCGTGAGGGCCAGCAGTGTGCAACAGAACATTTCGGGCAGCGTGGACGCATGGTTGAGGAATATAGGATTCTAAACGGTTTTAGTTTAATTTGTTAGTAGTATGTGTGGGGTCGGCAGTCGCTTGGTGCGGTTGCCGGCCCTTTTTCATGCCCTTTACTGTAGCGGTATTGGCTCTTGGCCGTGGCGAAAAGGCAAAATGTGATAGGCGAACCGATATTTTTGTAAGGCCGGTATGGGCTTTATTGAGTAACTTTGCAACCGTAAAAAAGCAACAAAATAAAAGAAAGAATTATGGAATACGTAAAACTGAACAACGGAATTGATATGCCAATACTTGGCTATGGTGTATTTCAGGTGTCGCCAAGCGAGGCAGAACGCTGCGTGAGCGATGCCCTTGAGGTGGGCTATCGCATGATAGACACGGCACAGGCCTACCGCAACGAGGAAGGCGTGGGCAAGGCTGTGGCCAAGAGTGGCATAAAGAGGGAGGACCTGTTCATAGTGGACAAGGTGTGGTTTGCCAACTATGAAGGCTCCGATGCCGCACGAAGCATTGACGAGAGCCTGCGCAAGCTGAACACCGACTATATAGACCTGATGCTGCTGCACCAGCCTTTCGGTGACCGCTATAATGCCTATCGCGCACTGGAAGACGCACTTAAGGCCGGCAAAGTGAGGGCTATAGGCGTGAGCAACTTCTACCCTGACCACCTGATAGACCTGTGCCACTTTAACGATGTCATTCCCGCGGTGAACCAAATTGAGACCCACGTGTTTCAGCAACAGGTGGAAGCCCGCAAGTATATGGACGAGTTGGGCGTGAGGCACATGGCATGGGGACCGCTGGCAGAGGGCAAAAACGGGTTCTTCAGCAATGAAACCTTGAAGCGGATAGGCCAGAAGTACGGCAAGACTGGTCCGCAAGTGGCTCTGCGTTACTTGATTCAGCGAGGCGTTATCGTTATTCCGAAGTCGACACATAAGGAGCGAATGCAGCAGAATATTGAGCTTTTCGATTTCACTCTTGACGCAACCGACATGGCCGACATACTGAAACTGGACACGGGTGAGCCCGTAATAATGCCTTCTCACCACAATCCGGAGATAGCAAAGATGTTTATGGGATTCGTGCCGGGACACAAACACTGATTTGAAATAAGAGCAAATAAGCTTCCATAGTATTTTTTCGGGTCTGTTGCGGCTTGCATTTGCCGGTCTTGAAAGGCTCTGCCATTGGTTTGGTAGCAGGGCCTTGAGGGGCGGAGGGCAACCGGAGCAGGCCCCCTTATTACAGAGAGAAACATAAGAAAGAGAAATGAAACGACCAAGAATAATATGCCACATGATGGCGTCGGTAGACGGACGGCTGCTCAGTAACCGCTGGACTGAACTGTCGGATCACTATGACAGCCGCGTGATGGCTGCACAACTGGGACTCACTGGCGAACGACTGCACACCGATGCATGGCTTTTCGGCACGTCGACCGTTAAAGAGTTCTTTCCCGAAAGGTTTAATGGCTGTGCCTGTCATAAGGCTTTCCCCGACCAGTTGCACACGTTTGTGGGCGACTGTTCGTCAAAAAGCATGTTCATAGCCATGGTTCCGGAAGGCGATGTGCGCTTTACCGACAACAAGTTGCGTGGCGACAACATAGTGGTGGTAACGGGAGAGGACGTCAGTGCCGACTATTTGGAGTTCCTTGAGGACATGCAAATAAGCTACATATTTGCTGGAAAAGACGGCATGGACTTAGAGACGGCGATGGAAACACTGGCTCACGACTTCGGCATAGAGCGCATAGCGCTGAAGGGTGGCGGCGTGATAAACGGCAGTTTTCTGCGCCATGGGCTCATAGATGAGATTAGTGTGGTGGTCTATCCGGGCATAGACGGCCTGTCGGGGGTGCCCTCCATCTTTGAGTATAAGCCTCAATCGGGCGAAGATAGCAACATGCTTCCGGCCCAAGGGCAGCGGCTGGAGCTGCTCGATGCTGAACGGCTTGATGCCGGATGCGTGTGGATGCACTATTCGGTGAGCCACGACTGAGCCACGGAGTCAGTCGTTCTTGATGCGCTCTTCCTCAAGATCAATGCGGTGAATGAACCGTCTGACCACCTCCTCGTCTATTTTTTCGTGCTCGCGGTTAAGGTTATAGAGATACATTCTCTGCTGTTCGAGCACGTGGTAGTACACTTTTGCAGCCTCGCCATAGAGCGGGGCTGACTCGTTTTCGCCGCTAAGCTGCTGCTGCCAGTGCTTAACCATGGTGTAAAGCAACTGCCCTTGGTGCACGTCCTTGCAGGTGTTGTTCTCTCTAAGATATCTCAGGCTCTCCTCGGCCAAGCCCTTCCGTATCAGGTTCTCAGTATCACTGAGGGGCAAATGGTCATGGTAGTCGGGAAAATGGATGTGCTTTATTATTGCGGGAAGCGTAAGTCCTTGCAGCAGTAGGGTGACAAGGATTACGATAAAGGTAATGTATATTATCAAGGAACGTTGAGGAAAGGCCGCATTATTGCTGCCAATGGTGAGCGGAATTGACAGTGCGGCGGCCAGCGACACCACCCCTCGCATGCCGGTCCAGCCCAGAATGATAGGCGCTTTCAGTCCATGGTAGTTGGGATCGGCCACTTTTATCACGTTGCGCATAACCATTGTAACCCCCAATGCACCGTAGGCGCAGGCCATTCTAACCACAATCAGCACGCCGGTTATGAGCAATCCGTAGCCCGTGGCAGTATAAAGGCTTATGCCATCGGCACGTATGGCGGTGGTAATCTCGGGCAAATCGAGCCCGATGAGTATGAAAACAAAGCCGTTAAGCAGAAATCCGAGATTGCTCCACACGTTTATTCCGCTCAGCCTTGATGTGCCATCGTATATAAGAATGTTGTGAGTGTTGAGGAAAAGTCCACCCGACACGACTGAGATTACGCCCGAAGCGCCCACCTCTTCGGCGCTAATATACATTATATACGGTGCTATGAGCGTGAAAACCACGTCGATGTTGACGTCGGTAGGAAGCAAGCGGTGGCCCTTCATCATAATCCAGCCTATCAGAAGGCCAATAACCACGCCGCCGAATATCATCCAAACGAAGCTGCCGGCAGCCTGATACCACACAAATTGACCTGTACCGATGGCAATAAGTGAGAACTTCATTATGATGAGAGAGCTGGCATCGTTGAACAGACTCTCACCTTCCAGCACGTTGGCCATGCGCTTTGGCACCTTGACAAAGCGCATAATGGCCTGCGCACTTACGGCATCGGGCGGTGAAACTATACCTCCGAGCAGGAATCCGAGCGCTATTGAGAAGCCGGGGAGTAGCAAATTGGCCACGAAGGCAACGGAACAGGCCGTGACAAATACAACAATGAAGGCAAAACTCGTAATAATGCGGCGCCATCGCCATAGTTCCTTCCACGAAACTGTGCTCGCTGCCTCGTAGAGAAGTGGTGGAAGAAAGATTATAAACACCAAATCGGGGTCTATTTGTATCATTGGCATGTTGGGAATGAGGCTTAAGGCCAGTCCCGCAACGACAAGAAGAATGGGGTAGGCCACACGTATCTTCTTGCTGAGCATTATTATAAGGCAGGTGATTATGATAAGACCTATGGTGAATATCACATATTCGGTAATGGTGTTGAGCTGCATCGGCGTGTTTTTTATGGGTTTAGGGGTTGCTGTTGGCTGTTGTTCAGGCTTGTGGTTTTGCAATTAGGCAGAGTGAGAAAATAAGCTTCGGCCCTCTGCTTTATTGTTTTCTTATTCCATGTTTTGCACATTCTTTATAATTATTATGCTGCAAATTTACTTAAATTATGGTATGAACGCAAGTTATAATGGCTTTTTTCTAGTTTCCGAAGATATGATTCAGCCACGAAAAAAGGGCAACTCCCATTAGCGGAGTTGCCCTTGGCGTGCTATTGTGTTGATAATAATAAGTTGTTGAGGCTATTCAGAATCCGATAGACTTCAGCCATTTGTCAATCTCGGAGTGCTTCTGGCTCATGCCGCTGCCGCCCATTTCGTGGGTCACTATTGTGAGTCCGTCGCTGTGGTTGGCCTTTGGCGTGGCCTTAACTATGTCCTTCAGCGTGTTGTATTCGGCAGTATAGCAAGTGCAGAAGGGTATTACCGTCTTGCCGTTGAAGTTGTATTGCTCCAAGAAAGTGAACACCGGCATTGGCGCTGTATACCACCATACGGGCACTCCCACGAACACCACGTCGTATTGGTCCATGTTCTTGACGCTGCCTTTAATCTTCGGGCGTGCGTTGGCTTCCTTTTCGGCCTTTGCTTCCTCTGTGCACGGCTGGTATTCTGTAGGATACGGCTTCTCGCGCACTATCTCAAACGTGTCGGCTTTTAACTTTTCGGCTATGTATTGGGCCGCATTCTTGGTGTTGCCACTCCAAGAGAAGTAGGCAACAAGTATTTTCTTGCTGTTCATTTTCTTTGTCTCCTTGTTTTCGTTCTTGTTTTGTTGGTTCTTGTTGGCGGTGCAGGCGCTCAGCCCTATAGCCCCGAGCATGAGGCAAGCCGCAATCAATAGCTTCTTCATATTTGTACTTTGTTTTTGCTTTACAGCTGCAAAGGTAGACAAAAACGGGCACAGCGGTTTTACGTTTTTGTCGAGTCTGCGTTCACTTTTTACCTATTCTGCAAGTCTATTTCATCTTGTCGCGGTCCAGAATGGTTATCTGCCGGCCGTCCACCTTTATGGCTCCTTCCTTCTGAAGGTCGGAGAGCACGCGCAGGAGCGAGAACTTCTGAATGCCGAAAGAGTCAGCTATTTCCTGTCGCGAACGGTATAAGTGTATGGTGTTTGAGCCCTGCTCGCCTGCCCTCTCAAGCAAAAGCCACGCCACTTTCTCCCTTACGGTGAACAGGCTGAGCACCCTCATGCGCTTGGTAAGGAAGGCGTTGATGTTGGAAAGCACATGAATGAAGTTAACGTTCAGTTGCCAGTTGTCGCGGAGCAGGCGGGAGAAGTCGTCCCTGCCTATGCGAAACACGGTTACTCTTGTTGCCGTCTCAACGCCGACGGGCATTCCGTGGTCCTTACTGAAGATGAAAGCGGGCGCCACAAGGTTGCCTTTGCGCAGCCTACTCACTTCTACCTGCTTGCCGGAGAGCGAAGACATGCGGCAGATGAGCTCTCCGCTCACCACGATGTCGGCGTTGCGGCAAGGCATTCCCACAAGGGCGTAGATGTCGTGGCTGTCGTAATGCACCACGCGGTGACCTACTCCGCTCAGCGCTATCTCGATTTCGGTGGCTTCCATGCCTGCAAACAGCGGGCAACGGGTAAGGGCTTCTATTACGTTTGCTTCCATAATAAAGATGTGGGGAACACCTTTCAACCGGCGTTCCCCGCTTGGTTGTCGTTGCAAAAATACTCATTTTCTTTGCAAAGACAATGTTATTGGCCCATTATTTTCAGCCTATCATGGTGCGAAGGTCATCGCTCACGGTGCTGATGGTGCCCAATCCGAATTTCTCTACCAGCACTTTTAGCACGCCTTCCGATACGAATGCGGGCAGCGTGGGGCCTATGTGTATGTTCTTTATGCCCAGACTGAGCAGTGCCAGCAGCACTATCACGGCCTTTTGCTCGTACCATGCTATGTTGAACTCTATGGGAAGGTCGTTTATATCGGCCGCACCGAATATCTCTTTCAGCTTCAACGCCACCACGGCCCATGAATAGGAGTCGTTGCACTGGCCGGCATCGAGCACTCGGGGTATGCCGTTTATGTTGCCAAGGGGCAGCTTGTTGTACTTGTATTTGGCGCATCCGCTGGTCAGTATCACCACATCCTGTGGCAGCTGGCGGGCAAAGTCGGCGTAGTAGCTGCGGTTCTTCATGCGGCCATCACAGCCACTCATTACCACAAACTCGCGAATGGCTCCGCTTTTCACTGCTTCTACAATCTTGTCGGCCAAGGCGAATACCTGGTTGTGGGCAAATCCGCCCACGATGTGGCCGCTTTCAATCTCTTCGGGAGCCTTACAGCGCTTTGCAAGGGCTATAACCTCGCTGAAGTCCTTATGTCCCTGGCGCTCGGCTATGTGCTTCCAGCCCGGGAAACCGGTAGAATTGGTGGTGAAAACACGGTCTTTGTAGTTGGCGTTTGGTGCTGGCGGCACTATGCAATTGGTGGTAAACACTATCGGACCGTTGAAATGGCTGAACTCCTCCTTCTGCTTCCACCATGCGTTGCCGTAGTTTCCCACCAGATTCTTGTACTTCTTGAGTTGCGGATAGTAGTGGGCGGGCAGCATTTCGCCGTGGGTGTAGACGTCAATGCCGGTGCCCTGAGTTTGCTGTAGCAGGTCTTCAAGGTCGTGAAGGTCATGGCCCGACACGAGTATGCCGGGGTTACGGCCCACGCCTATGTTTACTTCCGTAATCTCGGGGTTGCCATAGGCGGTGGTGTTAGCCTTGTCGAGCAGGGCCATTACGTCAACTCCGTACTTGCCGGTGAGCATAACCGTGCTGAGCAGGGTGTCCATATCGGCCTCAGGATTGGTTATGGTGGCGAGGGCTTTCAGCATGAAGTCGATTGTCTCTTCGCTGCGTTGGCCCAGCCGTGCGGCATCGTCGAAGTTGGCATTGTTACCCCAATAGGGTTAAAAATAATTAATATGGAAATACGGCAGCGGTGGGTTGGCCGTGGCGGAGATATGTATATAAAACTCAGTTCATGCGGCGTAAGATTGTTACGGCAGCCCCGTAATCGTGTTACGAAAGCCCCGTAACCCGATTACGGAACTTCCGTAACGAGGTTACGAGACTCCCGTAATGCGATTACAGAAGTCCCGTAACACTATTACGGAAACTGAAGCCCTGTGGCGAAGCACGGCCCCTACTACATAATAGGGCCATAACCCGTTGAGTTATAGCCCTATGCGATTGTTGATGGTGTTGCTTTTACTGCTTCAGAAGCTTGCGTCCGCCCACTATGTTTATGCCTTTCAGCAGCGAGGGGCGGCGTGTTCCGTTGGTGCTGTATATGCGTTGGCGGGCATTAAGCTTAGGATCGGGGCTCAGCTGGCTGACTCCCGTGGTGCCGAGTTGGCGCTGCCAGAAGCTGATGGCATCGTTAATCCAGCCTTGAGCCACGGTGCCCGTGCCCAGTCCGTAGCCGTGGGGCAGTCCGTTATAGCTGTGAAACTCGGTGGGAATGCCCATTTCGCTGAGCCGTTGCAGGCGGTTCTGCATGGTGCGCCATGATGCAATGCCGTCGCTTGTGCCACAGTTGGCGTAGGTGGGGGCATCATACTGGCTTGCGGAATTGTAGCCCGTGTACTGCATTATTACGGCACTGGCCTGCGGTATGTCGTTACGGCCGGTCAGTTCGTGCAGTTCGGCACTGTTGCCGAGCGTTGCCGCCATTCTGGCTCCGGCACTTCCGCCCCACAGTGAGTAGCCATCGGGGCTCACTCCCAGTGCCTTGGCGTTGTCGTGGATAAATACCAGGGCCCGGGCCAGGTCGTTGTAGGCGTTGTCGGGGCGGTAAATGAGTGCGAAGGTATTGTAGCCACGCTTAGAAAGCTCAAGGGCGTGGGGGAAACTGTCGTGCATGGCGCCCACGTATACAAAGCCTCCGCCGGCATTGCACACTGCAAACGGCGCTCCCTGCCGGCCCCTGAAGAAGAACAATCCGGTGTTGCTGAGCTCAGGATTGGCAGCCCGCTCGGCGTCGGAGTATATGTTGTAGAATATGGTTTCGCCGGCAGCAGCGTGCTCTTTCATGTAATTAACAATCTCAACCGTCTTGTCGGGGTCTATGTAATTGTACCAAACGAGTTGCAGTTGCTCAAGAGTGGTGCCGCTCCAGTATCCTTCGTTTACGGGAAATATAAGGCGGCCGTAGTTGCCAAAGTCAGTATCGCTCATCACGTCGGCAATAAGGCTCGACCTGTTGTATCGTTTCATGTTGCTGTTGTTATTGTTCTGGGGTGGGAAGAATGAGGGAAGGGCGTTGTATATGAACTCCCACACGGCCTGCATGTCGTGGTGGCCGCCCTGCTTTTGGTGGTAAGAGAAGTTGGAAGGGTTGAAAGTGCTGGTAAGTTTGGCCATGGCCCGTGCCTGATTGTCGGTTTGGGCAAAGCGCACATCGTCGGTTCCTACGGCATACCACACGTAGAAATCGTTCTTGTAGGGCGAGTTGTTTACCACGCTTGCAAGGAAACTGGCAGTCTGGTCAGGATAATACTGTCCGCCGTACATGCCCTCGTGCCAGTTGTCGCCACTCATAGGCAGGTACCATTTGCTGTAGGCGAAGGCCTGCTCGAATATGTACCACGTGGTGATGGAGCCGAGCGAGAAGCCGCCTATGGCGCGGTGGTCGCGCGAGTTGAGCAGTCCGGCGCGGTCGGTCGACTGGGCGTAGGTGCTGTAGTGGCTCTCCACGGCCGGAATAAGGTCGTTAACATACTCTTGTGGGAATACTGCGGCCTCGCGGGTGCTCTCGTCCCAGCCCTTGGAACGGTCGTCCTTGTCCCACGTTGGCGATACGGCTATGAAGGGTTTGGTAAGTCCCCGCGCAATCATGTTGTCCATAAGGTTGCGCAGTTGCGGCCTGCTGTCCATGCCGAAGTACTCCTCTGCCGTTCCGGTCCAGCCATGCTGCAGGTAGATAATGTCGTAACGGCGTGACGGATCGTATCCATAGGGCAGGTAAACATAGGCCGGCTTGCGCGTGGAAGGGCGGTCGGAGCGGGTGTAGTCTTTAGAATCGTACCACAGAACCTCCACCGTGCCGCGGCGGTCTGATGTCTGGAAGAATGCGTCGGGAACGGCAGTGGTCATCTGTACCGTGGTCTCGGTGTTGCTGTCGCTGCCGTCGGTGGGGGCGGTGGTGCCGCCATCGTCGGTCGAAGAGTCAGAGCAGGCGGCGCAGCACAGGGCCGAAGCCGCAAGCATGGCAATTGTAGAAATGGTCTTTTTCATTGTGTTATGCCTTTGATTACGGTTGCAAAATTAGCGAGAATGGGCCGATTGGCTTTTACGAAAAATACGCATCGTGTTGCAAAAAATGCGCCTGTTGGTGGTGCGGGCAGCGGTTCTGACCGGAAAAATAAAGGCGGAAGCCGTCAGCAAAGTGATGGTTCCCGCCATGGTCAGGTCTTATGTAGTGGCTTATTTATATGTGTCTGTGAGCCATTTTATGAACTTCGGATCGTCGAAATCCACGGTTCCGTGGTCGGTTTCGTTGAGAGTGGCTATGCGTTTCATTTCTTCGTCGCCGAGGTTGAAGTCGAACACGTCGAGATTCTCAGCCATACGCTCGCGGTGTGTTGACTTAGGAATGACCACTATGCCACGCTGTATGAGCCAGCGCAAGGCCACTTGGGCCACCGATTTGCCGTGAGCGGCAGCTATTTCGGTAAGGAGCGGGTTGGTGAAGAAATCCTTCCGGCCCTGGGTTAGTGGGCTCCAGGCCATCAGTCTGGTTCCGTATTCGGCAAGGAACTGCTGCTGTTCCTGCTGCTGTGAGAACACATTGGTCTGCAATTGCAGCACTGCGGGCACCACTTCGTTATAGGCTGTGAGGTCGGTGAAGCGGCCTTCGTCGAAGTTACTCAATCCTATGGCTCTCACTTTGCCTGCTTTCAGCGCCTTTTCCATGGCCCTGTAGGTGCCGTAATAATCGCCATAGTGCTGGTGAATGAGCAGAAGGTCAATGTAGTCGGTCTGCAATTTGCGCAGGCTCTCGTCAATGCTGGCAGCTGCTTTCTGCTCGCCGGCATTGCTGACCCACACCTTTGTGGTTATGAAAACGTCGGAACGGCTCACTCCACTGTTCTTTATGCCCTGGCCAACGCCCTCCTCATTGTAGTAGGCTTGGGCGGTATCTATTGACCGATAGCCCACGCTGAGGGCCTCCTCAACGCACTTTGCGGCCTTGTCGGGGCTTACTTGGAACACTCCGTAGCCTATTATCGGCATTTCAACGCCATTGTTCAGTTTTACTGTTTCCATAATATCTTTGCTTTAAATAGTTTTTGCTGTTTTACTGTTGTTGTGGGCTCGTGGACTGGTTCAGTGTATTTTAATGCTGGCTATGCCCTTGGCCACGTGTGGATCCATCTCGTTGTAGATGGTGCTGCGGCCGGTATCGAGCTTGCGTATGGCAGCCATGTCGTCGGCATCGAGCTCAAAGTCGAATATGTTAAGGTTCTCTTCCATGCGCTCTCGGTGGGTAGTCTTGGGTATTACCACTACTCCGCGCTGGTTGAGCCATCGCAATTGCACCTGGCCTGTGCTTTTGTGGTGCTTGCTTGCAATGGCTTTGAGTACCGGATTGGCAAATACGCCGTTGTTGCCTTCGGCAAACGGGGCCCAGGCTTCGTGCTGAACGCCTTCGCTTGCCATGTATTCGGCTGCCGGCCACTGCTGGAACCAGACGTTGGTCTCAATCTGATTGACGGCCGGTTTCACCTCATTGCAGGCTATTAGGTCGGCTAAGCGCTCGCTCCAGAAGCTGGTCACGCCTATGGAACGTATGCGTCCTTCCTTATAAAGCTTCTCCATGGCACGCCATGCGCCATAATAGTCGTTGTAAGGTTTATGCATCAGGTAGAGGTCTAGGTAATCAAGGCCCAGCTTTTTCATTGAAACGTCGAACGCATGCAATGTGTTCTCGTAGCCATAGTCCTGCACCCACAGTTTGGTGGTAACGAAAATGTCGCTTCGCTTTATGCCACTGTGGCGTATTGCCGCACCTACGGCCTCCTCGTTCATGTATGATGAGGCCGTGTCTATCATGCGATAGCCCACCTCGAGGGCATCGCTTACGGCCTGCTGGCACTGCTTAAGGTCGGACACTTGGTATACACCGAAGCCTATTGCCGGCATCTCTACTCCGTTGTTGAGCGTTACTTTTTTCATTTCTGCTATTCTTTCTTTGTTTTACGGGTGCAAAATTAGCCCGAAAAAACGTAATGACAGTTATGATATTCGGCACCTTTTATTCACTTTTTGCGGTTTTTTATTGCAGCTGAAGTGCATTGTTGGTAACTTTGCGGTATGATAAACGCAAGCTATTTTGTATTCACCGACGACATGAAAGAGGCCTGTTCTGACCGTTATGCGGGCTTTTGCCTGCACATTATCTGCCTTAGCGGGTCGGCACAGTTCATGATTGGCGACGGCCTTTTTAATATGGTGGCCAACGAAGTGATGATAAAGTCGTCGGCAAAGCCGGTTAAGAACCTCGTATGTTCGGCCGATCTGAAGATAGAAGCACTGCTAATATCGTATGAATACTTGCAAAGCAACCAGCCGCAGAGCAGCTACAGCGTGCGTGGATACCTGTCTACGGTGGGCAATCCGGTATATCCGGTGAGCGATACCGATGTTATGCAGATGCGGCATGACTTCAAGGAGATAGAGAAACGGCTGCATCAGCCCTACAATAACTTTATAGACGACATACTGAGGCACGAGGTGGAGCTGATGATACTTGACTTCTACGACACGCATTCGCGCAGTCTGGGTCTGCAAGTTGATGGACAGAGCCGCTCGTCTGAAATATTAAGCCGCTTTGTGTCGCTGCTTTCGCGTGGCCTTTACAAGCAGAACAGGCACGTAAGTTACTATGCCTCGCTCCTGTTTATAACGCCAAAGTATCTTAGTGAGGCCTGTTTGAGCGCCAGTGGCAATAATGCGAGCTACTGGATAGATTACTTTACGGCCGACGCTTTGGCCCATGAGCTGAAGGAAACCGGCAAGCCGCTGCAGCAGATAGCCGACGAATACCACTTTTCTTCGGTGTCATACTTCAGCCGCTACGTGAAGGAGCACCTCCATGTAGCTCCTTCCGAACTGCGGAAATGATTGGGTATTGCAGTGTAATTGCGACTCTTTCCAATTACAATATCATCTGTTTCGCCCCCGTGAAGTATTCCTTTTTGCCTTCAAAATGGCATTTAAGCGAAGCAAAAACAAAGACTTGCCAAAGCGGAAGTTGCAATTAAGCAAACGGGTAATTCCATTTTTACAAGCTGATAGTAAAAAATAGAAGCCGCGTTTTGTTGGTCAGCGCAGGTCTGAATCGTGGCTGTTAATCATTTTTTCCATCCATACTATATCGTACCAGTGGTGGAATTTGTAGCCGCAATTGTGGAAATGGGCACACTGAGTAAACCCCATCGCCTCGTGGAATGGCACGCTGCCGGTGGGCAAGTGGCTGTCCGGGTGGTCGGTATAGGTGATACAGGCGTTCATGTTGGTAAATCCGAGGGTGCGAAGCTGCTGTTCCAAGGCGTAATAGAGCAGTTTGCCTATGCCGTGGCGGTGCATTTCCGGGTCAATATAGATGGAAGTTTCCACGCTCCACTGAAATGCGGCCCGCTCCTTGAACTGGCTTGCGTAGGCGTAACCGGCCACGTGGCCGTCATGTTCGGCCACAATGTATGGGTAATGCCGGCTTATCTGGCTTATGCGGTGGCTGAATTCTTGGAGCGAGGGCACGTCATACTCGAAGCTGATGGCGGTATTTTCCACGTAGGGGGCATATATTTCGAGCAGTCGTGGGGCGTCGGCGGTGGTGGCTTTTCTTATGTTTATCATGTGGAAATGAATATTGGTCAGGCCTGCAGCAGATGCTTCAGCAGTCCGCTGCAGCCGTCTTCTATGAGGTCGAGTGCCAGATTGAAGTCCTCTTCGCTGCCATAGTATGGGTCGGGCACGCTGGTCCGGCCCTTGTATTTCTCAAAATAGTCGGCCATTCTCACTATCTTGCCCCGCTCTTCGGCATTGTGGGCCTGTCGGGATATGTTGCGATAGTTGTCCTCATCCATCACCACTATGTAGTCGAAGCGGCCGAAGTCTGTTGCGGAGTCGAACTGTCGGGCCACGTGATTTATATTGTAGCCACGGCGGGAGCCCGCCTTCCGCATGCGCCTGTCGGGCATTTGCCCTACGTGCCATGGTCCTATTCCGGCCGAGTCTACGCTGATTTGGCTGCCGCTTCCGGCTATTTGCTCCATCACTGCCTGTGCTGCCGGCGAGCGGCAGATGTTGCCCAAGCAGATGAAGAGTATGCTCTTGCTGTTGCTCATTGCTGCTTTCTACTGTTGGTTATGGTGGTGCAAATGTACAAAAATTATTTGTTTTGCCTGTTGCCTCAGTGCCAGTATTATGCTAGTGTTCTTCCTTCAGAGCCTGATTGGAATATGGTCAGTATTCAGCTCTGCAAGTTTTGCCCTGTAGCCTCATAGCCATGATTTTACGATGGCAAAAACAAAATTTTTCTTAATTTGTGGAATTGGGACATGTAAAGTTTGGTTAATCAATAAAAAGTTTGTAATTTTGCACCCTGTTTGGAATAGGTTACATTTTAAAGAAAACAAAGAAGATTAACAGAGAGAGATGTCTAAGGTTTGTCAAATCACAGGAAAGAAGGCACAGATTGGCAACAAT
>CAZUWO010000064.1:0-13299 GCA_964623995.1 uncultured Prevotella sp.
CCCCCCCCCCCCCCCCCCCCCCCCCCCCCCCCCCCCCCCCCCCCCCCCCCACAACACCACTCAGCTCACCGCCACCACCGACATCTACTCGCTGGGGGTAATGATGCGCGACCTGGGATTAGCTGAAAGCTACCCCACTGTTGTGGCAACGTGCTGCAGTACCAACCGAAGCTCGCGCTATGCCACTACCGACGAGCTCCTGTATGCCCTCGACCATCGTGCCAGCAGGGGCAATGGCGGTGGCGGAATCAAGGCTCCCCACGTCAGCTTGCGTTCGGTTATCGTGGTGCTTTGCCTTGCAGCCATCATTGTTGCGGCCATTCTTGCGGTGCCAAATCTGAGCAAACTGAGCTTGGGCTCGGCCGAAACCGAAGCCGACACCGTGGCCATGAGCGCGCAGGAGCCCACAAAGCAGCAGCCAAAGCAGGCACAGCAAGACTCTACAAGCTATACAGGCGACATGGCTTTCCTTGCCACCTTGGTGCCGCAAATGAAGATAGACATCGACAAAATATACGATAAGGCCCTACAACCCAATGCCACTGCATCGCAGAAGCGCCAAGCCCGCCGCAAGGTTAGCCGCTATTATCGTGGGCTTCGTGGCACTCTTAAGGGCCAAGGCTTAACAGAGGAGCAGTATGCTGCATTCGACAAGGCTTTTGCCGACTATGTTTCGCTTAAGAATAAGGCCCTTGACGCCGCACAGAACGAACAGTAGCCGGTGGCCGTAGGCAGCAATTCTGATTCTATTACTGCCAATAGAACACTGCGCCGGTCATATCACGTGGCGTGGAAACAATATCGCCGTTAAGCTCAGTTGGGCTTAACGGCTTTCTGTTTCCTACCTTTTGTCCGGCACTTTGCTGTGGCAACCTGAAGAGAAGCCATCGCTGCCCCGCTCCTGAAAATATGAAATGCTGATGCGATGGCCGCAAAACCGATTTTGTTTTTCTGCTTAACAAAATATCTTTTGGTACGTAGAGTTTATATTTTTGCTACGTAGCGAAATACCTTTTTCTATAAGATTACAACGTCAGTTTATACGGTTCTGCCCCTCATTCCCATATCTTCAGCCCCATGAAAACAGCCCTAACGGCCTGCAACATTGAGTCTACACAATCGTAGACATGCGTAAATGAGGTGGATTTTCATGATTCTTGTCGAAGAAAAACATTTCATAAGACACTCAAGACATTGTAAATTGGCAACTCACAATTGCAGAGTTCAAGCTGACATTATAAAGCCTAAAGCTGTCAGTAAAAGCAAGAACACACAGCAATAGTATAACAACAGAAACAGAAAACCAGTTCAAAAGCACAATTATAAAGCCATTTATGCGTTCTTATTACATAACCATGAATAACCTGAAACACATGGCACGGGCGGTGATTGCCGCCGTCCTGCTGCAGCTAACCCAAACCATTACGGCCCAAGGATACATGCTCCGGGGCAACAGCATTACCGTAAGCGTGGCCCATCCGGCACCTAACGCACCCCGATTGGTGCGGCTGCAGGTGGTGGGCGACAAGATAATGCGCGTTGAAGCCACTGCCGAGGCCGCCTTTCCGCAAAAGAAGAGCCTCATCATAGTGCCGCAAAAGACCTACAAAGGCTTCACCGTGGGCGAGACCGACAGCACCGTCGGCGTTAGCACTCCGGCGCTAAGGGCCACCGTTAGCAAGGCTACCGGCCGCGTGGTGTTCTACGACCGCAACGGCAAGCAGATACTTGCCGAGGACAAAAGACTGGGAAAGACGCTCCGACCCTTCACTGTTCCGGCACGGGAGATAGGAGTAGACAGCGCAAAGGTGCCCCAAGCGCAACGCCATGGGTGGACTTGGAGGCTGCTGTTCGACGATGCCGGCGACGAGGGACTGTACGGACTGGGCCAGCATCAGGCCAATGAGCTGAACATGAAGGGACGTAACGAGGAGCTGTATCAGTACAACACCAAGGTGAGTGTGCCCTTTGTGGTGAGCAATAAGGGTTATGGCATACTCTGGGACTCATACAGTTACTGCCGGTTTGGCAATCCTGCCGACTATCAACAGATAGGCAGTGCGTTCAGGCTCTACGACATCAACGGGCACGAAGGCCATCTTACGGGCACCTATACCGACCGTAACGGGCAAACGGTGGTAAGAAACGAGGACAGCATATATTTTGAATACCTACTGCCCGACATACCTTTGCGACAGAGCAGGGACCTGGGCGAGGCCGCTCTTCCGGCCGGATTCAAGCTCGATGGCTCACAGGTTACTTACGAAGGCTATATTGAACCCGCCGCCGACCGGCTGTATCAGTTCCTGCTTTACTATGCCGGCTACGTCTCGGTATGGCTCGACGGCAAGGAAGTTGTGCCGCAACACTGGCGCCAAGCATGGAATCCTAACAGCTGCAAGTTCAGCTTGAGGCTCGCCAAAGGCACGCGCCACCACCTGCTTATCAGCTGGAAGCCCGACGGCAACGTGAGCTATTGCGGGCTCAGGGTGGCCCCACCGCAGTCTGATGCCGACCGCAGAAGGCTGTCGGTATGGAGCGAAATGGCCAAGGATCTTGACTATTACTTCATCGGTGGCAGCAACATCGACGAGGTGATAAGCGGCTACCGCACCCTAACGGGCAAGGCTCAGGTGCTCCCCAAGTGGGCTTTGGGCTTCTGGCAGAGCCGTGAACGCTACAAGACGAGCAAGGAAGTGGAGCAGACTCTGGCCGAGTTCCGCCGCCGCCATATACCCATCGACAACATAGTACAGGACTGGAACTATTGGGAAGACGACCAATGGGGCAGCCAAAACTTCGACCTTAGCCGCTATCCGCAGCCACAAGCCATGATGGACAGCGTGCACCGGATGAACGGAAGGTTTATGATTTCGGTGTGGCCAAAGTTCTACTGCAACACCGAAAACTACAAACAGCTCGACCGGCTGGGCTGCATCTACCATCAGGCTGTCAGCGATTCCATCTACGATTGGCTGGGATACATGGGCTCTTTCTATGATGCCTACTCGCCGAAGGGCCGAAGCCTGTTCTGGAAGCAGATGGACCGTGGGCTGTACTCTAAGTACGGCAAGGCGATAGACGCCTGGTGGATGGACGCTTCGGAACCAAACGTGCGCGACTGCACGCCCCTCTGGTACCGCAAAGCACTGTGTGGACCAACGGCTTTGGGCACGTCGACCGAGTATTTCAATGCCTACTCGCTGCCAAATGCTGACGCAATATACAACGGACAGCGTGCCGCCAGCCCCGACAAGCGGGTGTTTCTGCTCACGCGAAGTGGCTTTGCCGGACTGCAACGCTACTCTACGGCCACGTGGAGCGGCGACATAGGCACCCGATGGGAGGACATGCGGGCCCAGATTACGGCCGGACTGAACTACAATATGGCCGGACTGCCTTTCTGGGGCATGGACTTGGGCGGCTTCTCTGTTGAGAAACGCTACGTAAAGGCTCAGCAACTCTACGACCGTACTGGCACAGAGAGCGAAGATTTGAATGAGTGGCGCGAGCTGCAAGCGCGATGGCACGAGCTGGGATGCTTTGTTCCGCTCTACCGAACCCACGGTCAGTGGCCGCTAAGGGAGGTATGGAACATTGCGCCTGATAACCATCCGGCCTATAAAGCCATAGTATGGTACGACCAATTGCGCTATCGCCTGATGCCATACCTATACTCCATGGCCGGCATGGTGCACCTTTCTGACTACACTATGATGAGGGCTATGGTGATGGACTATAACGGCGACTCGCTGGTATATGACATACAAGACCAATGGATGTTTGGTCCGGCGCTCATGGCTTGCCCCATCGGCAGCTACAAGGCACGCCATCGGGCGGTGTATCTGCCCAAACAGCGAGGCTGGTACGACTTCTACACGGGCCGGTACTACCGTGGCGGACAAACAATTGTGGCCCAAGCACCCTACGAGCGCATACCAGTGTTCGTGCCGGAGGGCAGCATCCTGCCCGTGGGACCGGCCATGGAGTGGAGCGATGAGAAGCCTGCCGAGCTCATAGACCTGTACGTTTACGCCGGCAAAGATGCCACTTTCACACTCTATGAGGACGAGAACACCAACAACAACTATGAGCACGGCAAGTTTGCCACTATAGAACTGAGCTGGAATGACCGCCAAAGAACGCTGACAATAGGGCGCCGCCAAGGCTCGTTCAAGGGCATGCTGCAACGCCGTCGCTTCAACATCGTGGTTCGTGACAGCAGCAAGGCCATACCGCTGCAACTGGATAAGCCCGCCGGTAAGTTGGTAGAATATGACGGCAGCAGCCTAAGCGTCAAGCTGTAAGGGCAACTCTAAAGTGCGGTTCTTGATTTTCAGGGCCTGGAACAGAATAAACAAGAATGCAATACACCAATCACTACAGTTCGCCACTGGGCAGAATAACCCTTGCAAGCAATGGAACCGCCATAACGGGACTGTGGTTTGACGGTCAGAAACACTTTGCCGACACGCTCGATGCGGTACATCAGGAGGCCGAAATGCCCATATTCAGCGAGGCAAGGCGGTGGCTCGACACCTACTTCTCAGGTCAAAAGCCCGACTTTACTCCCCCACTCTGCCCGCAAGGCAGCCCCTTCCGCAAGCGTGTGTGGCAGTTGCTGGCGGCCATTCCCTACGGCAACGTGGCCACCTATGCCCAACTCGGGCGGCTGTTGGCTCGTGAGAGCAGGCTAAAGAGCATGTCTTCGCAGGCCATTGGCGGTGCCGTGGGCCATAATCCCATATCAATCATCATTCCCTGCCATCGTGTAGTAGGCTCCAATGGCAGTCTTACGGGCTACGCAGGGGGATTGGAGCGCAAGGCCGCACTGCTGAGAATGGAGGGTGCCGACATGGGTAAGTTGTTCTTTCCGCATAAATAATAGAATATGGAAGAAATGTTTTTTGAATACGGACAAAAAGAGACCGACTATCTGTGCAGCAAGGACAAGCGGCTGGCTGCGGTGATAAGGCAAACAGGTCATGTGTATCGCCGCGTCATGCCCGACCTCTATCAGGCTTTGGTTCATGCCATAATAGGCCAGCAAATTTCGGCAAAAGCCAACGAAACCATTTGGAACAGAGTGGAAAAGGGCCTTAACGGAGTATCGCCCGACAAGATTGAGGCCCTGAAAGCAGAGGAAATACAGCGCTTTGGCATATCAATGCGCAAGGCAAATTACATAAAGCAGGCCACCCACAAGATAACAAGCGGCGAGCTATCACTGGAACAGCTCTACGATATGAGTGACGACGAAGTGTGCTCCCGCCTCACGTCGCTTGCGGGCATAGGCCAATGGACGGCCGAAATGCTTATGCTCTTCTCAATGCAGCGGCCCAACATACTCAGCTTTAACGACCTTGCCATAATCAGAGGCATGAAGATGGTGTACCATCACCGGCAGATTACACGTGAGAAATTTGAACGTTACCGCCGCCGACTCAGCCCTTACTGCTCGGTGGCAAGCCTGTATTTCTGGACCGTAGCAGGCAGACAGGGCGAGATAGTGGTGTGACAGCAACACAATACTGCCCCACACCACGGGCCGGTTATGCCTCTTTCTATGCCCTGAAGTGACCGTTGACGAAGTCGGAAGGAGGAATATCGAAGAGACTTTGGCGACTGTTCATGAAGCCGATGAGCCGACTGAAGATTGGGTCGGCTGATATAAGTGGCACGTTTCCGAACATTATCAGGTGCTCCTCGGCACGGGTCATGGCCACGTTTAGCTTGCGATCGACCACGCAATCGTCAATATCACGAAACACATTGCTTGTAAGGAACTTTAGCTGATACAGCTTCTGCACCGTGAAGCCATAAATAATGTAGCGCCGTTGACTGCCTTGGAAGCGCTCAACGGTGTCAATAGCTATTTCGCTCAGTTGCCTGTTGTCGGCCAAAAGATTGCGTATGGCCGATATCTGGTTGCGGTAAGGCACAATGATGCCAATGGTTTCGTCGGCCCGAAAGTGCTCTCGTTCTATGTCATAGATGCGCCTCACGGTGGCCGCTATCATCTCAGCCTCAACCGGATTCACCTTGTCGGAGGGCGCGTCTTGCGGCAGTGGCGAGCCGAAGAAGGCCAACCGGTGGGTCAGAAGCACGTCGGTGAGCCCGTCCTTGCCCTGTCCCCGTACCGGCAAAGTGGCTTTCTGGTGGGCCACAGGCACCGGTTCGAGTCTCCCGCCATAGAAGGTCTGATTGGTGAAATCGGATATTTCGGGGTGCATTCGGCCCTGACGGGTTAGTGTATACACCACTTCGGGACGGTCGTGGTAACGCCTGAGCAGCCGCTCAAATAGCGACTGGGCGCAACTTGTAAGTCCTATAGAGAGCAGAAGCGGGTCGTTCACGGCCGATTCGCGCTGACTTTGCTGCACCACAGCGGGCAATTGCTTGTGGTCTCCTATCATAACAAGCTTGCTTATGGCCGGTTGGCCGGCGTGAACGGCGCTTATTATGCCGGCCAAATGGGGCTCAAGAATCTGCGAAGCCTCATCTATTATGGCCAGGGAGAAATGCTTCAGGCTGAACAAGTCTATGTGAGCATTGACAGCTGTTGTGGTTCCAACCATCACTCTTGCCTCTTTCACCATGCGGCGCAGCTCCTCTATGTTGGCAGTTGTTGCGGCACGGCTGCTCATTAGGTGTGGAACCGACTGCTCGGGACACGTCATCTCGCCGCCAATGCGTATAAAGTCGATGCCCTCAGCATCGAGTTTGGAGCATATTTCGTCAACTGCGCGGTTGGTGTAGGCCATTAACAGAACCGACGAACCGGGCTCAAGGAGCTCCTCTTTAAGCGTGTTCACGAGTCCGAACGACGTTTTTCCGGTGCCCGGAGGACCCACTATGAGAAACAAATCGAGTGCCTGCTTGACGTGGAGTGACAGACTGTTGAAGTTGCCATAGCTGCCTCGGAGATGCCGTGTTGTGTCTATGCGTGGCTCGCGCTGCAACAAAATGAGCTCGCGACGACTCTTAGGAGCCGACAGAAATGCCCGCATGCCCCGATAGAGTGAGCCATACGACGACTCCATGAAGTCGTGTTCTATGGCCCAAAGCTGTCCATCGAGGAAGAAAAGACTACTGTCTGTCTGCGCGTTACGTAGCTTCAACACAATGCTATGGCCGCCATCGAGTTGCGATATGGTGGCTCTCATAACCATTTTTTGCCTCAAGTCGGGCTCATGGTCGGATGTATAAGAGTACAGAACCACAATATCGCCACGGCGGAAGTTAGATGTGTCGTTGCCGTTATCGGCCTTCAGCTCCACGGTTTCAACGTTTCCAACTGTCTCTGGCGTAGGACTTACCAGCCGCAAGCCGTCAACTATGTTGCCGCTGAGGCGCTTCTCCTCGAGCGAATCGTACCAAGCCGAGGCAAAACCGGCCCCTTGCTTGGTTTTGTTGCCCAACTTTGAGCGCATGTGCTCATTGCTAATAAAGGTCAGGAAGCGGAAGAAGTAGGCCTGTTCCAGTGGAGAAGCATCGTGTATGGGGTCGAGAGTGGCCTTCAGATTAGGCTTCACGAAGTCCTCCCAAAAGCGCCCTTGCAGGTGCTTCTCGTTAAGTTGGTCGGGCGTTAGCGTAGCAAGCAGCTCCTTCCATTGCCCCGGCTGGGCCAGATGTAATTGCCAGTAGGCTATGCCATTGCGCATAGCTATGGCCCGATGGGCCAGTTCGGGGGCGAAACCGAGGGCCAACAGCGGCTCGTCATATTTGCTATAGAGCAGGAAAGCGTGCAGTTCCTCGTGGTTGCGGCGGTACTGCGGGCGGAAGTTATAGCGCAGAATCAGCATATAGAGCAGCAGTTGCACGTAGTGCTCCTGCCGTTGCCGGGGCTCGTGGAAATTGTTATATGGGAACGAACCCTTGCCAGACTTCTGCTCTATGAGTACTCTCATGTCGGCCTGCAGATAGTCCATGCGCCCCTGCAAGCCAAGAAGCTCGCTGAAAAACGAAGGTTCCACGATGCCTTCCTTGCGGCTGAAGCGGCCCAGCATTGCGGGAAGGGTCTCGCTTAGAGCCTTGTCTATGTGCTGTTGCTGCCGCCTTGCCTCGTCGTGGAAGCTGATACCGTTGGCCCGTTGATATTCATCGGTGTCGGTAGTGAGCATTGACAGGGCGTTGTGGCGGTAGAAGGTGGCCACGCTCTCGGCATAACTTACTGTTCCGGGCTTATGGTGCAGCTCGTCGTCGAGTATCTGCCCCATCAGGTTACCTAAGAGAATGGCAGCCGAAGAGGCCTGTGGCTGCAGCTGACAGATAATGTTTACGAGCGGCGAGTCGGCATAAGAGCCGAAGCATCGGGCCACATCGGTTATGCTAACCAGACAGTCGGGCTCCAAAATAATGAGCTCGGCTATGATGGTTCCGGCGTCATTAACCTTAGGTCGCACAAGATTGAGCTGCGTGCCTCGGGCCAACATGGGCAAGAGATATGTCCAATCGCGACCGGCTTCGGCCCTTTGGCAGGCCACTCTCAGCTCTGAGCCGTAGTCAGAGCCGTCGGTCTGGCCGTAGATATAGCTGTAGTCCCACCGGCTTACTATCATTCTGAGTCTGCCGGAAAGCAGCCTCCGGCGCTCGCGCGGAGCGAAATCGGGGGGCAGAAGTGCCGTGAGCGGAGCCGGAATGGAGCTGTCACACACCAAGGAAACAAACTGACTGAGGGCCCTAAGGTCGCTAAGGCAGTGGCGTTGCAGCTCATCGGGGTCAACATCGTGGCGCAAGCGTATGCGCACACGTGCGTCATTGACGGCCCAAGCCAGTGACTGTGGGGCCTGATGCTCCTTTAGCAGATAGTCCATCTTGGCAAAGGGACCGCCGAAGTTGGCCTCAAACTGCTCTGTTTGCTGGTCGAGGAAGCGCAACAACACCTGCGAATAGGCGCTGTAAACGGCCTGAAAGTCGGGCCGAAGATGTGCTGCCTGCTCAAGTTCGGTAAAGAATTCGGCAGCCGATTCGTCATATCGGGCCTCGCTGTTGTGGTGGTTCTGAGTGGTCATATCAGTGGGCAAACTTACTAAAAATATCTGTTCGGGCAAAATGAGCAGGCGGTATTTTGCACGGATAGCGTTATTATTATACTCCCGATTCAGGCAATGGGGCAAGCCATAAGGCAGTAAACATTATCAACTCAAAATACAGTGAATAGCTTGTGGTTACCATTTATTCTTTGTATTTTTGCACAACTGCGGGCCGGAAGCATTGGTTCCGGTCCGGCAAACCAGCATAAGAGCAACATGAGAATTATAACAGGAAAATACAAAGGAAGGCATTTCGACGTGCCGCGCACGTTTAAGGCGCGCCCCACTACAGACATGGCGAAGGAGAATATATTTAATGTGATACGCGGATACATTGACCTCGACGGCACCGACGCGCTCGACCTGTTTTCAGGAACGGGCAGCATATCGCTCGAATTGCTGTCGCGCGGCTGCGCCACAGTGGTGGGAGTGGAGGCCGACCGCGACCATGCGCGCTTCATAAAGCAATGCATCGACAAGGTGGGAGCACAGAACTACGACCTTATTCGGGGCGATGTGTTGCGCTTCTTGAAGTCGTCGGGCCGTCAGTTCGACTTTGTTTTTGCCGACCCTCCCTATGCCTTGGCCGAGCTGCCACAGTTGCCCGACATGGTACTCGGTGCGGGACTGGTGCGCGAAGGCGGCATTATGGTGCTTGAACATGGCCACACCAACGACTTCAGCCAGCATCCAAACTTCGTTGATCACCGCAATTACGGAAGCGTGAACTTCAGCATTTTCCGTCCGTAGCTTTCGGCTGTGCAGTGCCGCAAGGCCGGTTTTGCGCTGCCATGGCATAAGCATAGCGGCGCAAACAAGGCGTTGCCAGCGTGCTGTGGCTATGCAACTGCAACGCTAAATAACAGCAATGGCCGGCTACAAGCCGGCCATTGAATATAGGATTAAGCCATTACGGCTAACCTATTATGCCACCAAAGGCTCAGAATACCACCTTGCGGGCAGTGGAATGGCCGTCGGTTGTTTCGGCGCATAATATGTAAAGGCCATGCTGACGGGCTGCAGGCAGGTTGCGGCCACGCCATATCTGACGGCCGTCAACGGTGTAGAGGCTATAGCTTACCGCACCTTTTGCTGCCTCGCCTATCTGGGTTATGCCCGTGGTCATGGGTGCAAACTCGGGTTGTCCGTTAGCTCCGCGCACCCACTGTCGTGCTCCTTCTATCTGCTTTGCATTGGCATTGAGGGCTGCAAGCAAAGTATCAGACTGCAATTGCTCATCATTCACCTTAACAAAGTGGCTCTTCTGGCCGAAGTCGTACTTCTTCCATACGGCCACACGCGACTTACCTTTCATCGTATACCAACAGTTCTTAACCTCGACAGAGTCAATTACCCATGCGGCAAAGGCTCCATGCTCGTCTTCTCCAACTGTTTTCTTAACCTTAAGGAAAGCATCGGCGTAGCAGTTGCTTACCACACAGTGGTAGATGGTTTTGGCATTGTTGCCTATTCTGCCTATAAGGCCGCCCACGCCGTTCTTTCCCATAACGACGCAATCACTGACAAAGCAATTCTCTACCCTTGAGTCGCCGGACAGATTGCCCACGAGTCCGCCTCCGTAAGAGCCGCCACTCTCTATGAAACTGTGCCTTATGTAGCAGTTAATCATGTGACTGTTGGTCAGCTTACCGGCGAAACTGCCATACTGAGAGTTATTAACAAAGTAAGCATCCTCTATTCCCAGGTTCTTAATGGTGCCGTTTTCCACTGCGTGGAATATGGCTCCGTACACCTGCATACGGTCTTGGAACACGCCGCGGAGCACATGTCCGTCACCGTCGAAGGTGCCTTCAAAGGGCACTATCACCTCAGGGCCGTCGGTGTCCTTACTGTATTTGCCCACGAAAGGCATCAGATTGTAGTACAGCCAGCGTATAGAATCGGGTACTTGGGTCCACTCCTTGTACTTGTCGGCATACTCTGCGGGCACGTTAGGCCAGTCTGGCTTGTCGAGACGGGTGTTACGGAAGTTTACTCGGGCATAGACGGAATCGTTGAACACAAGGTCCCGCGTCAGCTTAAAATACTTTCCGCGCGAATAACCCGGTTCTGCCACCTGGCCGGCAAAGTAAGCAAACTCCTCACAATTGCTGATAAGGTAAGGATCTGTCTCTGTTCCCGTGCCACCGGCATAGGCCGTTGCCACAGTCCTTCCGTCCCAATCGGCGGCCGATACTGATGCAGACAGCACCAGCATCAAAAAAAGTAAAATGTGTTTCATAGTGCAATGTTTGTTTGTAGATTTGTTAGAACAGCGCAAAGTTAGTAATATTTTCGTCAACCGCCGCATGGTTTGCAAATATTTTTATTAATATTCTCTTACGCTCAGTTTAGCTTGATTCTTCGCTCCATATTCTGTAAAGGCATTACAGAAGTTCCGTAACGCCGTTACGAAAGCCCTATAACGCTGTTACGGAAGTTCCGTAATCGGATTACGAGACTTCCGTAATGCGATTACGGGGCCCCCGTAACAGGATTAAGGAAATAATACCACATTACGATATGGTGTTTTGGCCGATGCAGTGACTGAACAAGTGCGATTCCATCAGGGCTGACGGGCGACCCCGCTGGGGTCGGAGTGTGGGGTGGAAGATGTGTCCCGCAGGCCGAAACGACCTGCGGTTACCAATCGGTGATGCCGCCGGCATCAATGGCTCTTGCAAGTATAGCGATGCAGAGCCTGCCCGTCAGTGCTGCGATGTTACCGCCATGGCACTGTCAAATCACAGCATCAGTGCTGCCCTACTGCTGCCACGGCACCGCCGAGTCACTACATCAATGTTATGGTATGGAGCCACAGCATGCTGATTCAGCATATATGCCGAGGCGTTATGGCCGGTTTCGTGGGCCCGAAGATACGGAAAGGAGGGGCGGAAATGGTGCTTCTGACGTTGTAATCTTATAGAAAAAAGTATTTTGCTAGGCAGCGAAAATATGAATTCTACGTAGTAAAATGCTTTTCGCTAAGCAGAAAATTCAAGGTGATTCTTACGACTTTCGTATCACTATTGATGCCAGGGACATCGCAAAGCCAGCCCGTCGATACCGAAAAATGATGCCGGAGACATCATCGAGTCATTCCCGCTGAACGGCCGAGTGATGCTTTCGCTTCACCGTATAATAACCTCGTGGCGAGACGACCCGAGGAATCAGGAACTCTTCTAAACCCGACTCCGGAGGAGTAGCCCTGCTACCGTATCGGCGTTTTAGGGCTGTGAGGACTGAAAGGCAGCCCAACCCATACATTATATTAATGTAACGGCAAGGCAGAAGGCCACACCGGCAAATACGAAACAGGCCCGAATGCTTGCTAAAGGCATTCGGGCCATGGTGATATTTGTCCGGTTGCAGCACCAAACTACTATAAGCTAAAACTACTAAAACTGTTTATTTACAGCATAATACGGGATATATTATCTTTCAAAACAGACTGTAAGGCCAGCCCGATTACTTGCGAACGAACTTGCGGCCATCCTGTATCACCACACCCTTATAGGCATCAGTTACCTGCTGTCCGGCCAGATTGTAGGTGCGACCGGTAGCTTTCACGGCCACAGAGGGCTTTGAGATGCCCGTGGTAGCTGGCGACTCGACGGTGATCTTGAATATATTGACGCCGTCTGTCGATGTCATCACCACGTCGCCGGCCTTGTTCACCGTGCCCACATTGGTCTGATTGCCGATGATAGGATTGTTAAAGTTGCCCGAAGTTGGCGTAACGTTGTCACTGACGTTAAGTCCGCGCGGTGCGGTAGTAGAGGCACCCTCTATCACTACAGTTATTATCGAGCCCTCAGCTACGTTAGGAATTATCATCTGCACGTTGCTACCGTTGAGCTTAAAATAATGTCCGTTGTTGCGATGGGTGGAGAATAGCAGCTTGCCTGCACTGGCATTAGAGAACAGAAGTCCGTCGGTTACAGGCAGATTCTTGCTCACCGTGCCGTCCATATAGGTAATGGGCTGTTGCTCTTTCGAAGTAATACGCACCTTATTGTCATATTCCGACACGCGGCCATCGCTCTCTGTCTTGTTGATAGCCCATCCGGCAGTGTCAGCAGCCAGCAATGTCATGGTCTCGGTAAGGTTGCTGAAGTCCCACGTACGAGTGGTAGGCTGTTGCGGTTCGTCACCTCCGGTGCCGCTTCCCGATACTTCTACTGAGTAAAGGTTCATGCCTCCGGTCTGCCCTATAACCACAACACCGTCGTTGATATACACCGTCAAAATATCCAAATAGAAG
>CAZUWO010000064.1:13309-16891 GCA_964623995.1 uncultured Prevotella sp.
GTCGTCTGTGTTGGCCTCAAAGCCCGAAACAACCTTCAGATTCTGCTCAGCGGTGAGCCCGCGGGCCACACCCGACGTGCCGCTACGGCCAATAATGGTAACGGTTTGTCCCTTCTTGAGCGAGGGAATAACCATCTTCATGCTCGTGGCATTGAGCTTAAGATAGTGCTGTTTGGCATGAACCGAAATAACAACCGACTTGGTCTTGGTTATGCCTGTAAAGAGAAGGCCGTCGGTTACGGCCAGATTCTTGCCGTTGCAGAGCAGAGGCGTGGGCACGTCCTTATTCTCCGGCACCGTGATATAGTGATACTGGCACACGGTTCCGTCGGCTTCAACCTTGTCTTCCTCCCAGTTCACCTTGTCGGTGGCCACCTCTGCCATGGTGGCAGTAAGGTCATTAAAGTCCCATTTCTGCTGTGCCTTGACCTGAAAGGCCACAGCCAACATTACGATAAGGGTAAAAATGTGCTTCATAATCGAATTTATTAAAGGTCGAAAATTATTTGATTGAATAACGTGATTATTATGATTGCAAAGATAAATAAATACTTTCAAAGTGCATTGGTAAACCAATTAAATATCATAAACATTGATTTTGTTTAACAGTTAAAAACATATAACTGGTTCACCAATGCGTGTGCATATATACATCTACTAAGAATCTGCCCCCTGAAAACACCTCGCCCGATGCTTTGTTATGCGGGGACAGAATGTCATTACAGCAACCTTGCCCAAGGCAAATAGTGGCCACGGGCAAGGCTTGCAGTATATTCTAAGTCATCGGGGAGCCACCAACGCCTCAAGGAAGCTTACCGGCAACAGCCCGCTGACGTCACTTCTTGCTTATGGAGAAATCGGCAAAGCGCAGCACTTCGTCGCGAAGGTCGCCCTGCATTGACCGGTTCGGACCTATATAGCGGTAAATTCCCCACTTGGGACGCATGCCTGCGCAGGCTGTTCGCCATAGGTCCACACCATCCATGTGGTGTTTTAGCAGCACCTTGCCGTCGCTGACGCGGCTTATTTGCACGTCGTAGGTACCCTTCTCTCCAAAGGTTACCGTCTCGGTTACGCTGACCCACTCGCCCTTAAACTCATCAAGCGGAGCCTTGGCCACGGTGGTCTGGTCCTGCCCATTGGTGCGATCGTCGTAGCGAAGCTCAAGAGTCTCACGGCCGTTGCCCTTGTCGTAGCAAGTGAAGGTAATGAGCGGAGCACCCACTTCGGCAGTGTGGTCGCGGTTGTCAAGGCCCTTAAGCTGGTGAATATGGGTGAACTTGCGTGAAGCCTTGAAGCCCTTGGGCAGTTGGAACTTCCACTTCAGGGTCATGGTTTCGCCCTGTTGGGCCACCATTGACGCAGGCGACTTGGAGTCGGTCTTTATCTCGTTGCGCTGCCTGTCATTGATTTTAGGCAGCCCTCGGTCGTCATCAATGGTTGCATGAATATAAAACAGGAACACAGGCTTGCCCAACTTGCTGTCGAAAGCTTGCTGAATGTGCTGAAAAGGCGCATTGGCGTGGTCGCGGGAGCGGTCGGGCGTCTCGTAGTTATAGCCCTGCCGCTTTATCAAGTTGTAAGTATCGTCGGTCTGTCCGTTAGCCACGAGCGTGCCGTCGGGTTGTCCTGACTGCTGGGCTGAGGCTCCAATGGCAAGCGAAAGGGCTGCCACGGTGGAAAGAAGAAATCTGGAAATAAACATATTATTTTAGGGTTTGAGTTTTCATTTCTGTTTGCTGACCACCACTTTCTTGCCTCCCACGATATAGATGCCACTGGGAAGGGAGGCTCCTAAGGGCATACGCTGGCCCTGAAGGTTGTAGACAGCAGTGGCGGAGCTATTGTCAGGTACGCTGACAGTGTTTATTCCGGTGGTGGTAACAGGCACAATGGCAAAGTCGGCAAAGCGCAACTCCTCGTCGCGGAGCTGGTTTTCCATGGAGCGATTATCGCCAATGTAGCGGTATATGCCCCATTTTGGACGCAGGCCGGCACAGTCGGTGCGCCACATATCGAGCTTTCGGGTGGCCACTCTCAGCACCACGGCACCCGTCTTAACGTTGCGTATCACCACGGAATAGGAGCCATTGGCCCCGTAGCGCACGCATTCCTCGGCCTCGAGCCACTGCCCCAGCAGCGGTTTCAGGTCGGTTCGGGCCAAGTAAGTAGTCTTATTGCCGTTGAAACGGTCCTGCCACCTTACCTGAAGTTCCTGCCTCGGCGACGAGGAAGTAACCGTGCAGCAGGTGAAAGTTATGAGAGGATAGGAAACATCGGCCGTTCCGGCCTTGTTGTCTATGCCCTTAAGCTGGTGGACGTGGGTGAATCTGTTGGTTGTAATCATGCCTTCGGGCAGAAGAAACTTCCACCTCATAACCACAGAATCGCCCTCCTGACCCACCATAAAGGCAGGAGACTGGGCCGAAGTCTTAAGCTCGCACCTCTGGCGATCGTTGACATTGGCCAGTCCTCTGTCGTCATCAATGAGCGCATGAATGAAGAACTGAAACACATAACTGCCCAAGGAGCTGTCCCAAGTTTGCTGAACGTGCTGAAAAGGGGCATTTGCGTGCTGGCGGGAGCGGTCGGGCGGCTCAACCTGATAGCCATGACTGGTTATCCATTCATAAGTATTGGCACTCTGTCCGTTGGCTATAAGCGTGCCGTCGGGAACCACATCGGCTGCCCGTAGCGCCAGTGGCAGCAACAAAAAGGGCAATATCAGTAACTTATTCATAACGCTTTTTCTTATTTCTTTAAATTCTAAGCCTTGTACGCAGTGCCGTTATCGGCATGCGGAAACTACTTCATATACTTGTTGACGAAGTCCACAGTCTTGAAGAATATTTCTTCCATCTTGTCTGAAGTCTTAGAGCTCAGGTTGTGATCGTAGTGGTCGTAGACCAGCAATTCCACCTGTCCGCCCTTCCGCTTCAGCGCATCGGCCATCATCTTGCTTTGCTCGTACTCCACGGTTACGTCGGCAGTGCCGCACACAAGCAGCGATGCGGGCACATGACCTTTACGAATCATGTTGATAGGAGAGGCATCGTGGAGCACGCCGGCATTGAGATTGCCGAAGTAAGCCTTACGTTCGGGGTCGTGGGTGCGGGTGGTTATGGTGGCCTTCTCAAGGTCATAAATGCCGGAATAGCCCACAAAGAGCTTGGCTCCCGACTTCATTGCGCCTACGGCAGCAAGGTGAGCGCCGGCCGAAGTACCGAGAAAGCCGAAGCGGTTGGGGTCAACACCCAGTTCCTTGGCATGCTTCTGAATATAGCTCAGGGCATCCATAACGTCGCTTATGCTCACTTCCACGGTGGCACCGCTCTGTGGAGCCAGTGTGTACTCAATGCGGAAACCTGTTATTTGGCTTTGTTTGGCAAGATACTGCGACAAGGTTTTTGATGAGCTGTTATCGCCTCGGGCCCATCCTCCACCATGAATGTAGATGATGAATGGCACCGGAGCCTGTGCGCCCACAGCCTTATCGACTGTCATTTTCAGCTCGTAGTTCTTGTATTTCTTAAACACTATGTCCTCACTTTCAACGCCCTTGTAGAGCTTAGTCTGCAATTT
>CAZUWO010000065.1:0-12259 GCA_964623995.1 uncultured Prevotella sp.
GGTAAACATTCTCTCCTTCAACTTTGCGCAGAAAGCCCTGTGCGTCAATGGAGATACGGCCATGAGATGAGAGCTCTTCTACCATTTCGAGCGGGAAATCGTCGTTGAGCAGGCTACCGAGGTGGTAAATCTTTGACTCAATTCCGCTAACATGACTTGCCCTAAAAGGGTCGGCCTTGTAGAGAACGCGCTGTGTCCGGTCGTCGGGAGAGTCGCCATAGCGGTTCTCAAAGCATATAGTGCTGGCTGATTGCTCCTTCTTTATATCAATTCCTTCACTCCTCAGGTCATCAATTATTTTGTCTCCATCAGCAGCCATGGCTGTAACGGTACAGAAACTGATGCGTTTAGGCAGTTTGTTGAGGGCCTTGGAAAAGTAGTAAGCAGTTCCTCCTGGCAGATGAAAACAATCGCTTGGAGTTATGATGATATCGTTAGTGATATGTCCGATGCAGCAAATGTCGGTTTGCATGGTTTATATATTTCGTTTTTAAATCATGCAAAATTACAGAAAATATTTGAGTTTTTCCATTGCTGTGCAGCCAAAATAGTTTATTTATGTTATCTTTGCAGCAAATAAAATAACTTGATATGAAATTTGTAGCTGTTATTCCGGCGCGTTATTCTTCTACGCGCTTCCCCGGCAAGCCATTGGCTCTGCTTGGCGGTAAGCCTGTTATCAGGCGTGTGTATGAACAAGTTAGCGAGCTGATAAGTGATGTTTATGTGGCTACTGACGATGAGAGAATATATGATGCAGTGCTTAATTTCGGCGGGAAAGCGGTGATGACGCGTGCCGATCACAAGAGTGGTACCGACCGGATAGAGGAAGCTGTGGAGAAGATTGGTCAGGATAAATTTGACGTTGTTATTAATGTACAAGGCGATGAGCCTTTCATTCAACCATCGCAGATACAGACAGTAATGGACCTGTTTGCTGATACGCAGACTCAGATTGGCACTTTGGGCAAGCGGTTTGACAGTATGGAGGCCGTGATGAATCCCAATTCGCCAAAGATAGTAATGGGAAAGGACGGTAGGGCTTTGTATTTCAGCCGTTCTGTGATACCCTTTGTGCGCGGAGTGGAGCAGGGAGACTGGCTTGGTCATTATCCTTTCTTGAAGCACATTGGTCTTTATGCATACAGAACAAGCGTGCTGAGAGAGATTACTTTGTTGCCTCAAGGTGAGTTGGAGAAGGCAGAAAGCTTGGAACAATTGCGTTGGTTGGAGAACGGTTATACCATTAAGGTGGGACTGACTGACGTGGAAACGGTTGGAATAGATACGCCTGCCGATCTTGAAAGGGCTGAGAAATTTCTGAAAAAATAATTAAAAAGAAAGCAGAACACCGGTCATTATTCGTTGCCGGTGTTCTGCTTTCTGATGTCGTCGGTAATGAAATTGGTTACTTCCACTACCGATATAAGCTCTCCGGCATTGTTTTTCAGCTCCACATGCCACTGATGTAAGGTGTTGCCTTTATGCAAAAGGCGGCCATAAGCTGTAAGAGTGTCGCCGAAAAGAATTGCCTTCACGTGGCTTGCACTCACATTTATACCCAGCGCCATCTTGCCAGGGCAGAGTGCCATCGAACCTATTCCAGCCAAGTCTTCGGCAAGAGAGATTGTGGCTCCGCCGGAAAGGAAGCCGAAAACCTGCTTGTTGCGGTCGTCGACTGGCATTTTCGCCAAGAGGGTATCTGGCTCAGGAGTGGAAAAAAAATCCATTCCGAGTGTACGAGTGAGCCCGTCGGCTTCCTGCAATTGTTTCTTTACGTTGTCAATATTCATTTATTGTTATATAAAAGGACATAAAAAAGCCTGTTGCAGCACTATACTACAGCAGGCTTTTATCAGATTATTTAATTCATCATTGATTAGCCGATCCACCAACAATATCAAGCAACTCGCTTGTGATAGATTGCTGACGACTCTTATTGAATTGCAATTGCAAGTCGCGGAGCAATTCATCGGCATTGTCGGTAGCAGTCTGCATGGCCACCATTCTTGCGGCATGTTCTGACGCTACGCTATCGAGCAGAGCTGTGTAAACCATCAGATGGAGTTGTTTTGGCACAAGCTTTGATAACACCTCTTTGAGATTTGGCTCTACGATGAAGTCATCATTGAGAGGCTTTGCCTCAATTTCCTCGCCGCCTTCATTGTTCTTTCCATGGGCACGAAGATACTCTTGAGCTTTCAGTGTGGCCAAATTCGAACTGAGGTCGCGGTCGTTGCCAGTGGCAAGTTCGCTGCTCAAATCTATGGGAAGGAAGTTCTTGCGGGTTAGAATCTGAGAGCCGGCACTCTTGAAGTGGTGATAAATCATCTCAACTCTGTCTACTTCACCCTTCATAAACTTCGTTGCAAGCTCGACAGCTATCTCTCGGCATTGCGCAGAATTAGGTTTATCGGCAAGTGCTGTGAAGTCGCCCGCAACTGGAAGTCCCAGTTTGGCGGTCTTTTCTGCAACTTTTCTACCGATGGGATAGACCAGAATATTCTCTTTACCTAAGTCTTTGTATTCGTCTACTGTCTCGATCAGTTTCTTGATAATGTTGGCATTGAAACCACCACACAAAGAACTGTTGGAGGAGTAAACCAATATGGCCACTTTCTTTATTGACCTCTCTATCTCGAAAGATGTCCTTGCTTCGGGCATAGACACAAGAAACGACTTGAGAATGTGCTCCAACAACTCTTCATATGGGAGCATATTGCCAATTGCTACTTGTGCGTGATGGAGCTTGCTCGATGCCACCATCTTCATCGCACTCGTAATTTTGCGTGTGCTTTGTACAGAGGCTATTCTGTTTTTAATTTCCTTCAGTGACGGCATAAGCTTGCTTTTTTATCATTTAAACTGTCCGGCTACGTTGGCCATTACGTCTGCTATGACCTTGGTATCGGCATCTTCAAGTTTGCCTGCGGCCAAGTTGTCAATGACATCCTGATGGCTGTTGCGCATTGTCTCAAGAAATTGATCCTGGCAAGCCCTAACTTTATTGACTGGAACCTCATGCAATAGTCCGTGAACTCCACAGTAAAGAATTGCTATTTGCTCTCCTACGGGCATAGGACTGTATTGTGGCTGAATGAGCAACTGATTGGTCTTACGGCCACGGTCCAATGTCATTGCGGTTACAGCATCCATATCACTTGAGAACTTTGAGAAGCTTTCAAGCTCACGATACTGTGCTTGGTCTATCTTGAGTGTACCGGCCACCTTCTTCATACTCTTGATTTGGGCCGAGCCACCCACACGAGATACGGATATACCCACATTGATTGCAGGACGGAAACCTTGGTTGAATAAGTCGGTTTCAAGATAGATCTGACCGTCTGTAATTGAAATTACGTTGGTAGGGATATAGGCTGACACGTCGCCGGCTTGTGTTTCGATGATAGGAAGTGCTGTCAGTGATCCTCCACCTTTCACATGTCCCTTCATTGACTCTGGCAGATCGTTCATCTGTTCTGCAATTTCCTGCTGGTCGTTGATACGGGCTGCACGCTCAAGCAGACGGCTGTGAAGGTAGAACACATCGCCAGGGTAGGCCTCACGACCAGAAGGACGCCTCAATATCAGTGATACCTCACGGTAAGCAACTGCCTGTTTGGACAAGTCATCGTAGACTACCAATGCTGAAAGGCCTCTATCGCGGAAATATTCGCCAATGGCGGCACCGGCAAATGGGGCATAATACTGCATGGCTGCAGGTTCAGCAGCTGTTGCGCTTACAACAATGGTATATGGAAGTGCACCTTGCTCCTTTAAAGTTTGTACCAATGAAGCCACCGTAGAAGCCTTTTGGCCTATTGCAACGTAAATACAATAAACCGGTTTGCCTGCTTCGTAAAGGCTCTTTTGGTTGATAATGGTATCAATAGCAATGGCTGTTTTTCCTGTTTGACGGTCGCCGATGATAAGCTCACGTTGTCCACGACCGATAGGAATCATAGAATCTACTGCCTTAAGTCCTGTCTGTAATGGCTCCTTCACAGGCTGACGATAGATAACACCTGGGGCCTTACGGTCCAAAGGCATTTCAAATGCACCTGTCAAGTCTATGTCTCCCTTACCATCAATGGGTTGACCGAGTGGGTTTATTACACGGCCGAGGAAATTGTCGTTTACCCGTATTGAGGCGATATGGTGGGTTCTCTTAACCTTTTCGCCCTCCTTGATGTCGGAAGATGGACCTAGAAGAACACAACCAACGTTGTCTTCCTCCAAGTTCATTACTATAGCCATTGTGCCGTTTTCGAACTCAAGCAGTTCATTAGCCTCGGCATTGCGCAGTCCATAGATATGAGCCACACCATCGGCAACAGTGAGTACTGTACCCACCTCGTCGAACTGTTCTTCCGAGTTGATGCCCTCAAGCTGCTTAAGCAGTACTTCAGACACCTCGCTTGGCTTTATTTTTTCTGACACTTTAGTTTCTTTTTAAATTGTTATTCTTAAGTTCTCGATTTGGAAGTACCGATAGAGACACAGGCTTTACAGTCCTATTTATATCGTCGATCATCGATGCCTTCAACATCTTGGCTTAATCAAATTACTTTTTAAGCTGTGAAAGGATGCCGGTAAGTTTTGATTTCACACTTGCGTCCATCCTGTATGTTCCATATTCGAGTATGAATCCGCCAATAATGTCGGGATTAACCTCTGATTGGAACTCCACAGTACCTTGAGTTTTCATTTCCACCATGTGCCGCATCTTCTGCTCGGTCTCGGGCGAGACAGCGGCGGCGGTGATCAACCGTCCGCGGATGATATTCTTGTTCGCTCTGTAAAGAGTGATAAACGATGCAGCCATGAATTGCAGGGTGTTTTCCCTGTCCTCTTTCAGCACAAGGGCTATAAACTTCCTGGTAAGCTCGCATGGCTGCTGTCCACATGCGGCCTCTATTAGGGCCTGCTTCTTTTCATCGGCAAGCGTTGGGTTGTCGATGGTATGTCGCAGCTGAGGAACCTTTAGGAATGATTCACTTAGCGAACGCATCTCTTGATACACTTTATCTTCGACCTTGAGAGTCAAAGCACTTTTCAAGAGAGCCTTTGCATAGCGAACCGAAATGACACCTAAATCCATAAGCAAATCTATTCTTTCTTGTCGTTAATCGAGACTTCATCCAGCAGCTTGTCGATCAATTCGTTTTGGGCTTTATCTGTAGAAAGCTTTTCACGAAGAATCTTTTCTGCAATCTTAACTGAAAGTTCTGCAACTTGCGACCTTACATCGTTTATAGCATTCTGCTTTTCGGTCTCTATTTCGGCCTTGGCTTCTGCTATCAAACGTGCACCTTCCTCACGAGCTTTATCTTGAGCCTTGGCTACAATTGTATCGCGTGTGTCGGTTGCTTCCTTTAGTATTTTGCTTTGGTTCTCGCGTGCCTGTTTCAGGAGTTCTTCGCTTTCCTGTTGGATATTTGCCAATTTCTCATTTGCCTCATGAGCCTTTTCTAGACTTTCATCTATGTAGGCCTTGCGGTCGTTCACCATTTTGACAATGGAAGGGAATCCCCATTTCCATAGAATGGCGAGTACGATGAGGAAAACCAGCGTCATCCAAAACAGCAAGCCTGAATCTGGCAATATTAATGACATAAGCTGATGATTAAATCTTGTTTATTATCTCTTTTATTCTCTCTCTAACTCGTTCTACTTCAGAACGAAATGTCCCTTAGGACAATTTTGAGATATTAGTTGACGAAGAGACATAGCAGGGCGATAACGGCTGCGAAGAATGCCACACCCTCTACAAGAGCGGCAGCGATAATCATAGACGAACGCAAGTCGCCCATCTTTTCCGGCTGGCGTGCCATAGCATCCATTGCATGACCACCAATCTGGCCGATACCGATACCTGCGCCAACTGCTGCTATACCTGCGCCAATTGCTGCGCCCAATTTTGCTGTTTCTGCTGCTAAAATTAATGAAGCTAACATAGTTCTTTGATTTTAATTGTTATTTTATTAATGTTTATTATTTTCTTTTCTTGTTTTATGCTTTGGCCTCTGCTGGGTGTACATGGGCCAAGCTTATGAATACGGCACTAAGAAGTGTGAATACAAGAGCTTGGATGTAGCTAACCAAAATTTCCAAAAGCATCATAAAGATACTCATTGCAACACTTATTACAGTCATGGAAGAAAGTAGAACAACTCCCATTGTACCCATAATGAATATGATGCAGGTTAATGACAATGCTATGGCATGCCCTGCCATCATGTTTGCAAAGAGTCGAATGATAAGAGCAAATGGCTTTGTAAAGATGCCAAACAATTCTATCACCGGCATAAGGGGAACAGGTACCTTCAGCCATATTGGCACATCTGGCCAGAAAATATCTTTCCAGTAGTAGCGTGTTCCCGTAATGTTAGTAATTAAGAATGTGCAACAGCCGAGAAAAAAGGTTACTGCTATGTTGCCAGTCAAGTTACCTCCACCCGGCGGGAAAGGTACAATACCCATTATGTTGGCTACAAAGATGAAGAAAAAGCATGTAAGCAGATAAGGTGCATATTTATCAGCCTCTTTGCCTAATGTAGATTTTACGACATCATTGTATACACTCATAACGAACATATGAACCAGTCCTGTAAAGCCTTTCGGTGCTGGGTCGCTTGGTTTGTGCTTACGACACCAGCGAGCAGGAATAAGAATGCATAGACATAGTATTATAGCATCAATAAACAAGACACATACTTGCTTGGTAATAGAAAGGTCTATTGGCCTCGTTTCCTTGCCATTATTCAATTCTACAATTCTACGTTCGTAAGCACCTGCAGTTGCTATGAATAGATTTGGATTGGTTTTGCAAAGCTTATAGCCCTTGTATTTGCCAGAAGTTTCAGCCTTCTCGTTGAAGTCTGATCCCCAACCTGTCCACCAACCATCGTGTGTCTTGACTATTACCGGCAGATCAATTACCAGTTTGGTATGACCTATATCGGTAATATGCCATTCATACGAATCCTTTATATGACCCCACAAAACCTCCTGAAAACTCCAGTCGGCCTTTTCAGCTGCCAAAAGGGTAGGCGTTGAGCATAGCCAAACTATTAGTAACAGGAGTAATTGCTTGATATGTTTCATTTCTTGACAGATTTATTTCTTTTTTCCGCTTGGGCGAAATATATAGTATCTAACACGAGCATGACGATATAGAAGATTATAAACACCACTGCAAAGACAATTGCAGAAGACTTCGAACCAGCAGTAAGTACAAATATAAGTACCACTATGAAGGCCGTCATCATTCGAATAGCCGATGCTGTTATATAGAATTTTCCAAGTGAGTTCTCACTTTTTGATGCTACTTTATACCAGCATAATGCGTATGCTATCGTGGTAAGCAAGGAGAATAACGCCGCTGCAATGATAGCAGACACCCATTCCCAATGGTTTGCTACTTGAGCTGCAACAAGCATTATCAGCATCAGACCGAATGTAGTCCATAATCCAAGCTGATAATACTTTTTTGCTATGTTCCTTGCATTGTTCATCTTTACTTCTGTCGCATCTTACAACTCCACTGCGAGATTGACCTCATTGCGTTTCACTTCGACAAAACCGCCTACAATGTCGCAATTCTTTTGTTGTCCGTCTGGCTGAGTGAAGCTAATCTGTCCTTTTTCAAGTGAAGAGATAATAGGGGCATGGTCGTTCAGTATTTCGAAATTCCCCTGAGTTCCAGGTACTGTTACGCTTTGAACGTCGCCTTTGAATATTATCTTTTCCGGTGAAATTACTTTTAGTTTCAACATAGACAGAATGTTTTGATAGAAATAATCACCCCTCCTTGGCTTGTTCAAGAAGTTTCTTACCTTTCTCCTTAGCGTCTTCTATGGTACCTACGTTTAAGAATGCCTGTTCAGGCAGGTCGTCAACCTCACCATCCATAATGGCATTGAAACCTTTGATGGTGTCTTCTATAGGTACCATGATACCCTTCAAGCCTGTAAATTGCTCTGCGACGGTGAATGGCTGTGACAGGAAACGCTGAACACGACGTGCACGGTTTACTACCAATTTATCTTCATCAGAGAGCTCATCCATACCAAGGATGGCAATGATATCTTGCAACTCGTTGTAGTGCTGAAGTAACTCCTTCACTCTTTGGGCGCACTCGTAATGCTCTTTACCCACAATCAGCGGGTCAAGGATACGTGATGTCGAACCCAGCGGATCGACAGCAGGATAGATTCCAAGCTCTGTAATCTTACGTGAAAGTTCAGTTGTGGCATCAAGGTGAGTAAATGTCGTGGCAGGAGCAGGGTCTGTGAGGTCATCAGCAGGTACATAAACGGCTTGAACTGAAGTAATAGAGCCTCGTTTTGTTGATGTAATTCTCTCTTGCATTGCTCCCATTTCGCTGGCAAGGGTAGGTTGGTAACCCACTGCTGAAGGCATACGGCCTAGAAGAGCAGAAACTTCAGAACCGGCTTGCGTGAAACGGAAGATGTTATCAATGAAGAACATGATATCAGCTGCCTCACCGTTCTTGCCTCCATGGTCACGGAACTCCTCTGCAATGGTAAGACCGCTAAGGGCAACTGATGCACGGGCCCCAGGTGGCTCGTTCATCTGTCCGTATACAAGGGTAGCTTGAGACTTCTGAAGTTCCTCAGGATCTACAAGACTCAAATCCCATTTGCCTTCCTCCATGGCCTTCTTGAATTTATCACCATAGCGAATAACGCCGCTTTCAAGCATGTCTCGAATCAAGTCATTACCCTCACGGGTACGCTCACCAACACCTGCGAATACAGAATAGCCGTTATGTCCTTTGGCAATGTTGTTGATAAGCTCCATGATAAGCACTGTCTTTCCTACACCGGCACCGCCAAACAGTCCAATCTTTCCACCTTTCATGTATGGCTCAAGCAGGTCAATCACTTTGATACCTGTTTGAAGCATCTCTTTGTGTGTGGAGAGTTCATCAAACTTAGGAGCAGGTCTGTGAATGGGATATGAACCCTTCATGTCGAGAGGTTTCATGCCATCGATAGGTTGTCCTATCACATTCATCATCCTGCCTTTAATTTGCTCGCCAGCAGGCATAGTAATAGGGCCGCCTGTCTGGACGACTTCAAGTCCGCGTTGCAGACCGTCGGTATTGTCCATGGCCACGCATCTGACAGTGTCCTCGCCGATGTGCTGCTGTACCTCTATCACGAGCTCGGTGCCATCGGCACGCTTAACCTTCAGCGCATCGTAAATTTTAGGTAACACTTCCTCCGGATCGCGCCCTTGAGTGTCAAAATAGACATCTATAACAGGGCCGATAATCTGGGAGATGTGTCCGTTTATTTGTGCCATAGTTATATTATTTTATAGTTTAAACTTTATTTCTGATTTGAGTTTTATCAGCCGCAAAAGTACCAAATAGTTTTCTATAAAAAAAAGATTCCCACATCTTTCTTTGACGCAGGAACCTTTATTAAGCATTTTTAAACCTTAATTATTCACCGTATTAAATAGTGTACAAAAGTTTAAAATGGGTCTTAACGGTATGCCGTAAGGCTTATATACTCAGCTCGTTAAGCACTTTTATAAGTCTGCGATCGAATGGCTTGTCTGAGCGTATAGCTTCCGACAGAGGCACGTATACAATCTCATTATTCCTCATGCCCACCATAATGTTGCGTTGTCCCTGCCTGATGGCATCAATGGCGCCGCAACCTGTGTTTGAGGCAAGTATACGATCACGGGCTGAAGGACGGCCTCCGCGCTGCAGGTGTCCCAGTATAGACACGCGCACATCAAAGCCAGGGAACTCCTTTTTCACACGATCGGCATAGTAAAGGGCACCACACTTTGGGCTCTCAGACACTATAACGATGCAGCTTTTCTTAGATTTGCGTATGCCACGCTCCATAAACTGCGACAACTGGTCCACGTCTGTTGAGTCTTCAGGTATGATAGCGGCCTCAGCACCGGTGGCAATAGCTGAGTTTTGAGCCAGGAAGCCGGCATCGCGTCCCATAACCTCAACAAAGAATATACGCTCATGGCTCTGCGCTGTATCACGTATGCGGTCCACGCATTCCACAATCGTATTCAGAGTGGTGTCATAACCTATAGTATTATCAGTGCCATAGAGGTCGTTGTCAATGGTTCCAGGCAGGCCTATGCAACAAATGTCGAATTCCTCGGCAAACTTCATTGCACCGGTCAGTGAGCCATTACCGCCTATTACCACTAATGCATCAATCTTCTCTTTCTGTATAGTCTTGTAGGCTTTTTCGCGTCCTTCCTTTGTTTCAAACTCTTTCGACCTTGCAGTCCTCAGAATCGTACCACCACTATTAATGATTCCACTCACGTTTTCGGTAGTAAAAGGTTTCACCTCGTCACTTATGAGTCCGTCATAACCGCGATAGATACCCTTGATTTGGTATCCATTATAGATTCCGGCACGAGTTACGGCACGTATTGCTGCGTTCATTCCGGGGGCATCACCTCCTGAAGTAAGTACTCCAATAGTTTTAATCTTTCCCATACTGCTAAAAACTACTTTTTATTTGATTTTAAATATTAGCTTTATATTGTTATAATGTAAAATTCATAGTTCCCGTAAGTTCAACAAAGACCCTAAGAAAACCTATGCCGAGTAGGCTTGCCACTATTACCGGAAGCCCCACATTGCGCAGATACCACCATACATGTATGCGCTCCATCTTGGCCAAAGCCAGTCCGCTCATACTTCCAATGGCAAGTATGCAACCTCCAGCCGTAGCGCAAAAGCTTATCAGCGGAAAGTAGATATTGTTGACTTCGGCCGACGGACTTAGCGTAAAGAACGTTGCGGCCGTGGCAAAATTGTCGAGCACTGTACTTATGGCCCCGGCAGCAATACCCATTATCCATACATTATTTATATGTATGCTGCACCAAGAGGCAAACCAGTTGAGTGCTCCTGTTTCCTGAACTGCCGACAGGGCGAGCAGTATGCCCATTACGAACAGCATCATCTGCAGCACGCCATATTGCAAAACTCGTGGCGTGCGCCGCAATATCATCTTGTCAACGTCCATAAGCTTACGGTTGACAATCTCGTTTACTATCCACAAAACACCCAAAACACACAGCGCACCGAGGAAAGGACTCAGTTTGGTTATATTGTGAAAAGTCGGTATAAACCACAGTCCGCCTATGCCAACAAGCAACATCAGCAGTCTTTGCCATGTGTTCAGGTTGGTGTCGTCGCCTCGATATGGCATTGTTATCCATCCCGTCTCCACGCGTTCTGGCAACTTCCGGCTCAGCCACCAAGTTGGAATGGCCATCAGTAGCAGGCATGGCACCAGCAATGTAAACGAATAGGCCGAAGCCGTTACGTTGCCGTTGCCCCACAGATATAGCGACTGCGGGTCGCCGATTACCGTCAGTGTGCCACCGGCATTGGCTGCAACCACGATAGTTGCACCATATATCATGCGCTGACGTCGGTTGGGCACTATGTCATGCATCATGGTAAGCATCATCACTGTTGTGGTAAGGTTGTCCAAATTGGCCGATATTATGAATGTAATCGCAGCAAGAGTCCATATCAATTGCTTGCTGGAGTGGGTCCGCATCAGCTGTTTTATGAAGTCGAAACAGCCGTTATTGCTCAGTATTTCCACTATAGTCATCGTGGCAAGCAGGAATAACACGAGGCTTGCGGCCTTGCCTACGTACTTTAAAAAAATATTGTTGGCAATGTATTGCTTAACTGCTGTGCTCGTAGGAACGGCTCCTCCAAGCCAGTTAGTGTATTCTGTGGGATGCTGTGACATCACAAAGTCGGTGCCGTAACATATATACAGCACCCAAAGCAGCGTACCCATGAAGATAGCTACTGCCGCTTTGTTAATCCCTGTTGCCCTACCTGTTGAGATAAGCAGATAGCCAAAAAGCACTATTAGTACGAAAACAAGAGTCATCGACACTCAATTTTTCAGCCACAAAGATAGCAAATTATCTTCATGGCTCAAACAAAAGAAGTAATATTATAGATTGTTTTAACGGTGATTTTGTAAAAATGACAGAGATTGTAAAGTGTGGTTTGCATTTTTTTTATAACTTTGCATTCATGTTGTTTTCCGTAATCATCCCTGTCTATAATGCAGAATCCACATTGGCCCGATGCGTTTCCAGCGTGCTGTCCCAGCGCGATGTCGACATGGAGGTGATTCTTGTCGACGACGGTTCCACTGACAGCAGCCTCTCCATCTGCCGCAACTTGGCTTCGACCGATGCC
>CAZUWO010000065.1:12269-16887 GCA_964623995.1 uncultured Prevotella sp.
CGCAATGCCGGAATAGAGGTGGCTCGGGGCGAGTACGTAACCTTTGTCGACAGTGATGACAGCATTACCACCAACCTCTATCACGACTCCCTCAGTGCCATGGCCGTCATGGGCTGGCCCGATATGGCCGAGTTCGGAATCCGGTTGTTCGTTGGCGCACCATGGGAAAGACAGCTTTCATTCAAGCAAAAGCTCTATTCTGAGCCTTACGATTACTGGTTCAGCAATCAGGTTTGGGCCCATTGCTACGCTTGTAATAAACTTTTTCGCCGCCGTTTGTTTGCGTCTGTTCGTTTTCCTGAGGGAAAATACTTCGAGGATTCATGTATTCTTCCGCAACTTCTCAGTCAGTGTGGCTCGGTGGCAACGCTCTCTGTGGGTTCATATAATTACATTTTCAATTCCGGTGGCATCACTTCATCGGCCGATGCCCGCAGGTTTTCCGATCTGCTCGATGCCGAAATAGCCACCCTTAAAAGTATTCCAGCAAGCGTAAAGGATATGTACAACGACCGGATGCCACTGTATTACGAGCATATTCTCAACGATCAGCTCACGGCTTATGAGCTCGGAGCCGCCGAGTTGAAGCTGCCTTTGCTGCCATACAGAAACACAATAAAGCAAAAGCTCCTGCACGTTATAGGATTAAAATCATTATGTATTCTGAACAAAACCATTCACAAGATAAGGCCGCCACGCCACTGATAAGTTTCGTTGTCACGGCTTTCAATCTGCCAGAGCAGCTTCTTTCGGAGTGCATAGAGAGCATCGGAGCGGTTGACATGGCCGGACAGGAGCGTGAGATTATCGTTGTCGACGACGGTTCCAGCACTCCCGTGTCGGGATTGCCGTCCCATGTTAAGGTAATACGACAGCACCATCTTGGCCCGGGGGCAGCACGCAACTGTGGAATCAATGCTTCCTGTGGGCTGTATATACAGTTTGTCGACGGTGATGACCGTCTTTTGTCACGTGGCTATGGCTTTTGCGTGGCCACATTGCTGCGCCGGCAGCCCGACATGCTGCTGTTTTCCTTCAATGCGGGTGGTTCTCTGCGCTATTCTCAGAATATCTATGGACCTATGTCGGGACCTGATTTCATTTCCCGTAATGTGCTTGCAGGTCAGGTTTGGCAGTATGCCTTCCGCCGCAGTTTGTTTACCGGGCTCCGCTTTCCTACCGATGTAACCAACCATGAGGACGAGGAGTTCTCGTCGTTGCTTTGGCTCCGTACCCGCAAGTTGATGGTAACCACTTGCCAAGCCTACTTCTACCGCCGCCGTTCGGGCAGTCTAACCATGCCAGTAAGCCCCGAAGCCAAAGCGAAAACTCAGGACGACTTCCTGAAAGTTATCTCCCGCCTGCAACAATGTGCCTCCACGCTCACCGGAAAAAAGCAGCAAGCCATGAACTTTAGGCTCGGCCAGCTGGCTGCCGACTATCTGATAACCACCATCCGCCTCTATCATGACCAGTCGCATTTGGCTTCTTCTGTCAGCCATCTCGCCCGTCTTGGCCTTTATCCGCTACATTACGCCTCTTATGGCCTCAAGTATCGGCTGTTCCTAATGCTGGTTTCTTGCCGTTTGGGCAGGAGGTTGCTCAACCGTTTATTATAGTAATAAAGCCCAACTGAACTGATATGAGAATACTGCTGCTTGGAGAATACAGTAATGTGCATGCCACATTGGCTCGCGGACTATGTGAGTTGGGTCATGAGGCTGTGGTTGCCAGCAACGGCGACTTTTGGAAAGACTATCCCCGCGACATTGATTTCGCACGACCGTCGGGCCGGCTTGGCGGTGTCTCTCTTGCACTTACCATATTCCGTAATTTGCATAACCTTAGCGGATTCGACGTGGTTCAGCTCATAAATCCGATTTTTGTTGAGCTTAAAGCATCCCGAAACTGCCATCTGTACCAGTGGCTTCGTCGTCATAACCGTCACATAGTGCTCGGCGCTTTCGGTATGGACTATTACTGGGTGAGCCAGTGCCGCAAGCTGAAACCGTTGCGTTACAGCGACTTCAACATAGGTTCTGAGCTTCGTACCGACGCCGTGGCCATGCGTGAGGTTAGCGACTGGGTGGGCACGACAAAGCAAAGATTGAACGAAACTATTGCCGCCGACTGCGATGGCATAGTAACCGGACTCTACGAGTACGACGTTTGCTACAGGCCTTTGTTCCCACAGAAAACCCGCTTTATTCCTTTCCCCATAGTGGTAGACCATGATTTCCATCCCGACTATCACAAACCGGGCTCTCCTGTAAGGCTCTTCATAGGCATAAGCAAGGAAAGAACCCACTACAAGGGCACCGACATTATGCTCAAAGCGGCCGAAGCCGTAAGGCAAAAGTATCCAAACAGGGTGGAGTTGAGGGTGGTCAACGGCGTGCCTTTTGCTGAATATCGCCGTCTTATGATAGGTTCCGACGCAATACTCGACCAACTTTACAGCTACACACCGTCAATGAATCCGCTCGAGGCTATGGCCCATGGCATTGTTTGCATTGGAGGCGGCGAGCCGGAAAGCTACAACATTCTGCACGAAGACGAACTGCGGCCTATTATTAATGTAGAACCAAACTATGAAAGCGTGTTCAGGGCACTCGAAAACCTTGTGCTCAACGACGACAAGTTGCCCCAATTGCAGCGCGAAAGCATAGAATACGTTAACCGCCACCATGACTACCTGAAAGTGGCGCGCCAATATGAAAGCTTTTACCAATGGCTTGGAAAGTGAGATACCGATGCAACAAGTGCGGATATGAAGCCGATGTATACGAGGGTGTCGGCTTCATGCAGCAGCATATCGAAACTATCAGTTGCCCGGATTGCCATACTTTGCAGCCAATGGTGGTGGGTGGCATTCTGGCCCGTGTGGCTCCGAGCCTTGCTTCCACTGCTGGCAGGCTCTGTTTGAACTGTGGTTCGCGGAACTTCCGTATTTGGAATGGCCACAGTTGTCCTAAGTGCGGGGGCGAGATGACTCCCACCGGCGAGAGGCATTTCTGGACTTGACAGGGGGGTCTTGGGCCGTAATTTTGTTACGGGACTGCCGTAATCGCATTACGGGGCTTTCGTAATCCGATTACGAAAGTGTCGTAATCACGTTACGAAGCTTCCGTAATCGGATTACAGAAGTGTCGTAACGGGTTTACGGAATTGCATAAGTTTTGGGAAGTATTATTATTGGGAGTAATATAGAATTAGGTTGGCTGTCAGAAAAGCCTAATTCCGAAATCCGTTGCTGCGACTTTCGCTTTTTCTTGGCAACTTTACTGTGAAGCAATACTGTCTGATCCGGCATCAGATAGCAACAACAAAGTTATGAAATTTTTCGGCCAAATGCAAGTCGTAGGCCTGTTTTCTTTAAGCGCCGTTTCAGTATTGGCATGTCGGTTCATGCACTGTCCACATCAAAATAAAGCGGTATTGGCTGAAGAAGCAATATTAAATTATTTCTTCAACCACTGTTTTCAGATTCTTGATTTTCTGACCTTTAGCTTTGCTTATGGCCTGTTTCATTTGGGAAAGGTCAACAGCTACATACGCAAAATAGTCTTCCACGCTTATTTTGCCTATGTCTTGAGCCGTGAGACCACACTTCTTGCAGAGGAAACCCACTATGTCGCCCTTCGAAATCTTGTCCTTCTTGCCCTTGCCTATGTATAAAGTGCCCATGCGTGGGGCCGGAGGAGTGGCGTCGGGCAGTGGTTCCGGTTCGTAGTCGGCCACTTTTTCGGTTATGTAGTCGGGCAGTTTTTCGCCCGGACCGAGCAGGAAGAATGTACGCCCGTCGCGATTCCAGCGTGCAGTACGGCCGGTTCGGTGCTTGTAGTTAGTCTCAGTTTCGGGCAAATGATAATGAATCACGTTCTGAATGTCGGGAATGTCGAGCCCACGGCTGGCCAAATCGGTGGCCACAAGCACAAGAGCTGAGCCGTTGGCAAACTTATACAGAGCCCGTTCGCGCTCTTTCTGGTCGAGTCCGCCATGATACAGGCTCACCGAAAAGCCCTGTTCCTTGAGCCATTTGGCCGTGCGCTCCACGCTCTCGCGGTAGTTCAGAAACACCACAGTGCTTTCACTGCCCAGCGAAAGCAGCAACCGGCGCAGCGTGTTGAGCTTATCCTTTTCCTGACTTAGCACCTTGTAGAATCTTATTCTGCCGGCAACGTCCTTCTCTGCATGCAGGAAGTTGATGACTTTGGTGTCCGACATGTTGCCGAGATAGTTTGGAATCTCATCAGTATCGGTGGCAGAGAGCAGTATTCGGCGTGCGTTGTGGGGCAGACGGCGCATTATCTTGGTCATCTCATTGTCGAATCCCATCTCCAAACACTTGTCAAACTCGTCTATTACCACATATTTCACGCTGCGGGGGTCTATGTTCTCCTTGTCGAGGTGGTCGTTCAGTCGCCCCGGAGTGGTAAATACTATCTGCGGAATTAGCTTTCTCAGCGTGCGATGCTCATCCATCGTGGGGCGGCCGCCATGCAATGCCATGGCACTTATGCCGCTTCCGAACGACTTAAGCACCTCCACCGACTGCTCGGCCAGTTCCCTTCCGGGCACTATCACAACGGCTTGCAGCTCGCTTAGCATAGGGTCT
>CAZUWO010000066.1:0-16840 GCA_964623995.1 uncultured Prevotella sp.
ACAGGTATTTTTTTATAAGATTACAACGTCGTTTTCTATGAGTCCGCCCCACGACAGCCGTACTTTGGCCCCGAGAACCCAATGCCTTCACTCCGCAAATACACATACTCACTAACTTGAATAGCATCATCCGGCTAACAAAATTGCGTTAAACAATTAGCAAATCCATCATGTTTTGCATCATGCTCATGTATTTATCAGTTGCTACAACAGCCATTAAAAAACCTCAGAAGAAACAGCAGAAAGCCATGAAAGCCACACATAGAAAAATCTGGAATATTCGATTTGGCAACAAAGAAAACGGAGCACAAAAAGCCGACTTACGACTTCTGCACTCCGCCTGTTTTATTCTTTTATTGGTTGGAATCTATTTTTCCATTTCGAGACTTGCCCAAATGAACGGTCCTACACCTTTAGGATCGTTGTCGCGAATAGGTTCGCTCATGTAGTAATCAAAGCTACCATCGCGACGATAGTTTACCTTTTCAGGCTTAACATAGGGACCAGGGCCAGGGCCAAGGCCACTAACCGAGCAGCAGTTGGTGAGCGATATGGTCTTGTCATCATTGACACGGATGAACTGTTTCAGTATACCGGCATAAGCTTTCTGTCCTGCCTTGAGATAACTATTATCAAGATAGCCAAGGCGTGCGCCTTTGAGCAGGCAATAGGTGAACATGCTACTGGCCGTGGATTCAAGATAGTTACGTGGATTCTTTACGTCCATCACGTCGTACCATACACCGGTGGCCTTGTCCTGATACTTGACAACGGCTTTCATTGTCTTGCGAAAGAGGTCTACAACCTCAGCACGGCGAGCGTAGTCTTGTGGCAAAGCATCGAGCACTTCCACAATAGCCATGGTGTACCAACCAAGTGCACGGGCCCAAGTATGCTTGCTTTGACCGTTCTCTGGATTAGCCCAGAACTGCTTATGGGTCTCATCCCAAGCATGTTTCCATAGCCCTGTCTTGGAATCATAGGTACGTTTGTCGGTGGTAATAATCTGATTTACTATGTCGTCAAGATATTTCGTCTTGCCCTTTTTGTACTCAATAGTGTAGTTAGTATAGAAAGGTAAGCCCATGAATATACCGTCGAGCCACACTTGATTGGCATAGATGGCTTTGTGCCAAAATACTCCATCGGTAGTTCGGGGCTGGTTTTGCAGCTGCTTGAAGAACATCTTGAGGGCTTTCTCGTTGCCCTTGCGCGGATAAATGCGCTGCATGCGCTCAATAAACTTAGCCGTGCGTATGTTGTCAAGATTGAAATCTTCATACTTATAGCCTGTAACCACGCCCTTGTCTGAAATCATGGTCTCTGGATATTCCTTAAGATAGGCCATGATATCGCTGTTACCTTCGGGATAACGGTTGTAAGCATCGAGCATTCCCTCCATTTCTATACCCATAACATAGCTCCACTTCGGCTTCTTAGAGAAATCGAGCAGATAACTATGGGGCACTCTCTTCATCTCACTCTTGGTCATCCAGATGGAATAACGGCCATTGTAAGGCAACTGATTGAGCACAAGTGAGCCATTAACCTTTACATTGTCAAGATTGAGTGGGTCTGCCTGGCCTGACTTCTTAACAGCTTCGTCGGCCACTCCGTTGAAACTGCAGTTCTTAAGATTTATGTTGTGAATGTTGTTGCTGTCGTCCAAACCATTAATAAGGATTCCATAACGGCTCTTCTGGCATGTAACATTCTCCATATATATATTGCGCACTGTGGGGATATGGCCACGACGGGCCTTCTCGTTAGGCTCATAGTTGAGATTGATGCGCATTACCGACTCACCGCACTGGCCTACTTTGACATTGCGCACAAACACATTCTCAGTGATGCCGCCACGACATGTATTGGTCTTAATGCGGAGAACGCGGTCGAGATTGGGCGAGTCCATTTCGCAATTTTCTACGAATACGTTTCTTGCTCCACCGGAAATTTCACTGCCAATCACCACACCGCCATGGCCGTCTTCCATGGTGCAGCCACGCACAATGATATTCTGACTTGGTATGTTCCATTTAAGTCCGTCAGCATTGCGGCCTGACTTAATGGCAATACAGTCATCGCCTGTGTGGAATGTGCAGTTCTCTATGAGCACGCCATCACAACTTTCGGGATCACAGCCATCGCCATTAGGTCCCTCATTCCATATTTTCACGCCTCTTACGGTTATGTTCTTGCTCATCAGTGGGTGGATAACCCAGAAAGGAGAGCGTAACAACGTAAGATTCTCAATGAGAACATTCTCACAATTATTGATATTAATGAGCTGTGGACGCAATCCCTCATCCTTCATATTGCGCTTTTCTATAGGCGTATATGATTCTGAAAGCTCAAAAAGATGTGGCCGCCCTATGGCCTGAGACTCTCCATGGATGTTCTGATAGCCCTTCTTTCCGCTCCAGCTCCACCATGTCTCGGGTGTACCATTGCCGTCTACAGTACCTTCTCCGGTAATGGCGATGTTCTTTTCGCCATAAGCATAGATGCAAGGTTGATAATTAAGGCAGTCCATTCCTTCCCAACGGGTTCTCACTATGGGGTATAACGTTTTGTCGAAGGCAAAAAGCAACTTGGCGCCTTTCTCTATTACGAGATTCACATTCGACTTCAGAGTGATCGCACCAGTTTCATAGGTACCTTCAGGCACTATGACTTTACCGCCTCCCTTCTGCGAGCAGAGGGCAATTGTGCGGTTGATTGCTTTCTGGTTTACGTTGGCCTTAGCCTTTGGAGAAGCTCCAAAGTTTGTAACCTTGAACTCATTTTTAGGGAATGTTGGAGCTTTAATACTTTGCTCTATTTGCTTATAGACAGCGTCATCCCATCCATCAGCTACGGCTGTAAACGGAAAGAACAGCAAGCATAAGAACAATACTTTAAGTTCACGCATGATTTTTAATTCGTATTTTAAAATTAGTAGATTATTACTGTCGGCGTTTTCTAAACGCTACAAAGTTATGAAAAATAAGATTAACTGTGTGCACGCACAATGTTAAAAAACAAAATTAGTTGTTTATTTGTTTGCATATTACATACAATCGGATTAAATTTGCAACAGCATTTTGGGATTTCGATTTTTTACGAAATCAATTCGGGGTTGGCAGCATCCTGCGCCAACCCCTATTTTTATATTATAGCTCCACCTTGTTACTTCAAGTGGCTCTTTATCCATTTCATTTGCCCCAGTTCGGTATCATCGCTTGTCCAATGCTCATTGATTGGAGTGATTAAACTCTCCTTGGGACATTTAAGGATATTCCAAACAGCATAGCTTGTAGTTGGAGGAACAACATCGTCGTTGTAGCCCCATGTCATGTATACAGGACATGTGACGTAACGGGCGAAGTTAACAACATCGAAATATGCAAGCGTACGTATATTTTGCGGAGTAAGCACACCGGGTATGCGATTCATATGTGGCCACCCACCAGTACGTCCTTTATCAACATATGCTGCCACATCACTAATGGCAGGATGGTTAACCACACATTGGGTTACACGCTTGTCAAGTCCGGCAGCAACAATGCTAAGTGCTCCTCCCTGACTGCCACCTTGTACGGCAAGATTGCGGCCGTCCCACTCTGGCAAGGAAGTAAGGAAATCGAGGCAGCGGACGATTCCGGCATAGACATGACGCATATAGAAACGTTCCCTGTTGTCGATACCATCCTCCATATAACCGGTTGGATTAGAATTGAACGCTGTACTGAGGTCAGCAAATGTAGAAGCAGACAGCCTTGGGTCCAATCCGTGGATTTCAACTTCGAATCTTATGAAACCATTGTCGGCATAATAGCGATGACGAAGGGGCTCTTTAATTGTCTTGATACCTGCTCCCGGAGGACAGAGTACAGCCGGGCAACTTCCAGCTTTAGCATTCTTAGGTATGAAGAGGTAACCATACATAGAATATCTGCCAACAGTATTGAGCTTAACTAAATAGCAATTAAACTTGTCGGTTGTATACTCCTTAGCCTCTTCTATGGTATAGCTTAATGGAGCTTTATGCATATCGTCAAGCGTTTTCTGCCAGAAAGAGACGAAATCGTCAGGTTCTTTGGTATAAGGCTCGATCTTATCAACGCTGAAACCCACCTTTACATGATGGCTATACTTCTGCCCATCAATCTCAACGCTAAGTCTCAAGTCGCGAAATCCTGGAGTCTTCTTGGTACCAATATTTATTATTGCACGTCCGTTCTTCAATTCCACTTTCCCCTGCTTATCGGCCGCAAGATTGTCGTTGGCTATGGAATAATTCAATTGTGCATTTCTTGGTATTCCATACTTATAGAACTGTACTTCTATTTTGGCATTCTCACCAGTCTTATAAAGCCAATCTGAATGGTCGGGGGTAGTTATAAACAGATAATCACTGCGATAAGGATAGTTCTCAGCCTGTAAACTTATAGATGCAATAAAGGCCAAGAGCAAAAGAATAATATTTTTTCTCATTTCAATAAATTGTTATAATTCCAACGGAATCTTTTCATATCAACCTTGCCTGAAGTTGTAAAACCAACGTTTTCTGCCTCAAGTAAGGCATGCTGTTCTGCAAATGCAGTTGATAAAGAGCCATTGCTATGGATTACGCGATGGCATGGAGCTTTTTTAAGTAGTTGATTCTGCGAGAGAATATGACCCACAAGACGGGCATAATGTGGCTTACCACATAAGGTGGCAACATCACCATAAGTTAAAACTTTGCCATAAGGGATGGAACACACTACATCGAATATAGCATCAGAAAATGATTCTTCTAAACCTCCACCAGTCCCAATATGCTCTCTTTGCAAATCGTTAAAGAATAAATTATTCATAAATTGATTTGAAAAAGGACATATTGGGACTGGCAGAAGAATGTTTTATCAAGTTAAAATTAATCTACAACAATAGGTTTGTACTTAGGTACAAGAGCCTTCATAATGCACCATCCTATAAGATAAGCAACTGCACAAATACAGAAAATTATCATATAGCCTGCCGGTTTACCTTCGAATCCCATGAAATTGAATGCAGAGCCTTGGCCTTCAGCATAGGTGAAAAGCATACCAGAGCCCTTGTTGATAAGGAACGAACCAATACCACCAGCCATGGCTCCAATACCAGTAATAGTGGCAATAGTTGATTTCGGGAACATATCGCCAATAGTACTGTAAAGATTAGCAGACCAAGCTTGGTGACCAGCACCAAGAAGACCTATAATTACAGCCGGCCACCATGGACTGATTTCTCCCATTGGCTGGGCAAGAAGGCCCAAGAGGGGGAAGCATGCAAAAATAAGCATAGCACGCATACGCCCAATATATGGGTTCATACCTTTCTTATCGACAAAATAAGTTGGCAGATAGCCTCCGAAAATACTCAGCACTGTAACAATGGCATAAAGAGTAAAGATGAGTGCTATAGCCATTGGTGAGTCAGAGGCATAACCGTATTGGTCAGAGAAATAGGCCGGAGCCCAGAACAGGAAGAACCACCACACACCATCGGTAAGGAATTTACCTGAAATGAAAGACCATGTCTGACGGAAAGTGAAACACTTCCAGAAGCTTATAGTGGGCTCATCTTCTTTGGCTTCTACTTCCTGTGGAGTCTCGTTGCCATTTGTCTCATCCTGCTCAATATATGTAAGCTCAGCCTCATTGACATGCTTACTCTTTGAAGGCTTGTCGTAGAGCCAGATCCAAAGACCCATCCAAACATAACCAAGTACACCAATGATGATGAAAGCCATTTCCCAACCTAATGCACGGGCTATCAAAGGAATTGTTGCAGGTGCAGCCAAGGCACCAATAGAAGCCCCACTATTGAATATAGAGGTAGCAAAAGCGCGATCCTTCTTTGGGAAATACTCAGCTGTAACCTTAATAGCTGCAGGGAAGTTACCTGCTTCACCTGCTGCAAGAATCAAACGACAGGAAAGGAACAGCCAAACGCTTACCGTTGAAATAGCAACGGCAGCATCACTACCTGCCTTTACAAGGCGAAGAGCCTCTATGCTAGGATACCCTTCAATCCACATTGCAACCTCACCACAACCAGCGTGGAGAACCGCACCAGTTGACCAAACACCAATTGCAATAAGATAGCCTTTCTTAGTGCCCATCCAATCGACAAACTTGCCAGCAAAGAGGTTAGCTATAGCATAAAAAATAGAAAACCAACCAGTTATTGTTCCATAATCATTGTCATTCCAATGGAATTCTGGTGCGATAAAGTCTTTCCATGTTAACGACAGTACTTGCCTGTCAAGATAATTGACTGTTGTTGCTATAAACAACAGCGCACAAATCACCCAACGGAAGTTGGACATTTTAGCTTTTGTTATAGGTGCCATTATTAGATTTTTGAGTTATTTCTATTATAGTTTTATCTCAGGCTTTACTGTCAAAGCCTGAGATATGTTATTATTTCAAATCGGGAATAGGGATAGTTTGCATGTCAGTATATACGAGATTTTCGCCGGCCATACCCCAAATGAATGTATAGTTGCTGGTACCTGCAGCGCAGTGAACACTCCATTGCGGGGCTATGACAGCCTGCTCGTTGTTCATCCAAACGGGACGAGTCTCTTGGGGTTCTCCCATTATATGAAGAATCTTCTGACCTTTGGGCACATTATAATATAAGTAAGCCTCCATCCGGCGCAGATGAGTATGAGCCGGCATTGTGTTCCAAACGGAACCTGGCTTCAACTCAGTTATACCCATCTGAAGCTGGCAGGTACGAACTCCTGCAACTCCGTCTATAAGCATCTGATGGATAACCCGATCGTTACTGCTTTCGAGAGAGCCTGCCTTTATGTTATTTGCTTCTTTCAAAGTTACCTTTTTAATAGGATAAGTTGCTTGAGCACAAGCTGAATTCAAATAGAACTTAGCAGGTGAAGCGGAATTTTTGCTTGACAATACTATATCTTTGGCACCGCGACCGACATAGAGTGCTTCCTGAAAACCGAGGTCATACTTTTTGCCATCTACTGTTACTGTTCCATCACCGCCAATGTTGATAATGCCAAGCTCACGGTTGTCAAGAAGATTGCGACCGCTTGTTCCTTTGCTCTCATCAACATAAAGAGGAGCTATCGACGTTAATTTAAGAGGAGCAGTTGTAGGCTCAGCACCACCAATAAGGAATCTGTCATAGAGAGTGTAAGTCCAGTTAACCTCGCCCGGAGCAAATACTTTTTCTATAAGATACTCTTTGCGAAGGCGGTCGGTGGTGTAATGCTTAGCATCCTCTGGACCTGTAGCCCATCGCACATTGTAATTGGTGTAAGAATTTTCTGCTTTCACCTCATAGCCCTTGAACTGACACTGTGAGTAGCCCAAGAGAGAAAAGCTGCACATAATGGCAGCTAGCATTATTTTCTTCATATTTTTTAATTTTGGTTTTTTGCTGCTTTTTCTTCTTTAATAATTATATGACGATTATATACGAGCATACCTGCCGTGATCAAAACAAGTATAGCCGCACCTATCCATTTGATATAATTTATAGCTGCAAATATGCACCACCCGAACAGCGATGAAGCGAAATCCATACTTCCAGCTTGGAAACCTTCTGGCACATTGGCTGCCTTGTCTTGAGTTGCGGCATAAACTTGATGCGCAGCTTGGGTAAATGCAGGTGCCATATCGGTAACGAACCACAAGCCCACAAGCAATGCTACAAGACCAACTATGAACGTCTTAACCACATTACCCTTGGTATATGGAAGCATTATAGGGAACAAATAGAATAAACCGGCAAGTGATGCTAATGGCAAGAACTGGTTACCTGGCAAGAATACTGCTATAATAATATATGTAGGAATCAAAAGAAGAGTACAGACAAGTGCGGTTGGATGACCGATTACCAAAGCCGGACTCATTCCTATATGGATTTTCTTTCCGTGGAATTTGCGGTCAACAAGTTCTTTTGTCTTATCGGAAATTGGCATAAGACCGTCGATAAACAATTTGGTAATTCTGGGAATAAGCTCCATCACTGCACCCATTGTAACACCAAGGAAGAGAATGTCCTTAACTATCTTCATAACCCCATCGGTTGTCGTAGCATTTGGCTGGGTGGCATGAAGTTCTGACATATAGCCTTGGAAATTGAAGAAATCACTCCAATGTGACACAGCTGCAATAATAGCACCTACTATTACACCAAGAACTATAGGCTCACCAAGTACACCAAATTTCTTCTTAAGTCCTTCTGCGTCAATATCAAGTTTGTTGAATCCAGGAATTTTGTCCAATACCCAGTTTATAATCCAAGTGAATGGAGCAAAGCTTTGACAGAAGGGTTGAGGAATGCTAATTCCAGGCAGATTATAATAGTTTTGGAACTTTGATGCAGTTATATCGGCCATTACAAGAGTGATGACATAGCAGACAATAGCTGCAAAATATCCCCAAACAAGGCTCTGACCAGTTATAAAATATACTACGGCCCCTATAAAAGCGTAGTGCCAATAGTTCCAAAGATCTATATTTACAGTACGGGTTGTCTTAGTTATGAGCATTATGAAATTAACACAAAGACAAATGGGAATGATGAGAGCTCCTACCGCTGTGTTGTAAGCTACAGATGCAGCTGCTGGCCATCCCATATCAAATACACTTAGATTGAGACTGAATATGTCCTCAATGGCTTGAAGCGGATCCTTGAAATTGTCGGTGAGCAAAGCTGTGACAATGCCCAAGCCCACGAAACCAACTCCAACAAAAAGGCCAGACTTTAAAGCCTTGCCAAACTTCATTCCGATGCATAAGCCGATAATTGTGAAAATAATCGGCATCATTACGCTAGCTCCAAAGCTAATGATATAACTGAAAACTTGCTCCATTTAAATTAAATGTCTATTTTTTATGTAGTAGAATTTGTTTTCCGTATTTGGTGCAAAGATAATAAATTTTGCCATAATAAAAGAGGAAAGAAAAAACTTTTTGTCTTTTCTTTCCTCTTTATACTGATTTAAATGAATATCAACAATTTTCCAAACATAAAGACTTTTACTTTTGGACCATTCATACGTTAAAAACGCCACAGACATATTTTAACGACAATCTTATATTCTGTTACATAAATGCTGTAACCGAATTACATGACTCTCGTAATACGATTACGGCTATCCTGTAACGTTGCTACAAGACAGCCGTAATGAGATTACACAAATGCCGTAATACATTTACTCAATATCAGGGCAATTTGCAGTTTAATTTTCTTCACTATAATATACTCTCTTCACCCGATTTGATATTCCGGTAAGCACCTCATAAGGAATTGTATCAAGGACATCGCTCAGCACTGTTACAGGAAGATCATTGCCAAAGATTTCTACAGAATCACCTTCCTTGCAAGGAATTCCTGTTACATCAATCATAGCTACATCCATACAGATGTTGCCAACATATTCGGCTTTTTTGCCATTAACCAAGCAATAACAGTGGCGATTACCCAAATGACGATTCAAGCCATCGGCATATCCTATAGGAATAGCGGCAATAACGCTGTCTCTATCTAATGTACCCTTACGACTATAGCCCACTGTATCGCCCTTAGGAACATTGCGTAATTGAAGAATTGTAGTCTTGAGTGAGGATACGTTGTTTATTATTTCATTATTACGTGGATTGATTCCATAAAGTCCAAGTCCCAAACGACACATGTCGAGCTGCCGCTCTGGGAAGTGCTCAATACCGGCAGAGTTGTCTATATGGCGAATTATCTTATGGCTGAATGCCGACTGCAACTTGTTACTTCCTTCAATAAAGAGACTATATTGATGAGCACTGAATTCATCGAACTTATCACTGTCTGAGCCGACGAAATGAGAGAAGACTGACCTTGGAATGACTGCATCTTGACTACAAAGATGGTTTATGAGTTCATCCATATCGGTTATAGGATTAAAGCCAAGACGATGCATACCTGTATCCAACTTTATATGAACAGGGAATCCCGTAATTCCCTCACGCTGAGCAGCCTTAACAAAGGCGTCAAGTATACGGAAGCTGTATATCTCCGGCTCAAGATCATAGTCGAACATAGTCTTAAAGGCCGTCATTTCAGGATTCATTATCATTATATTAGCCGTAATGCCATTCTTGCGTAATGTTACACCTTCATCTGCTACAGCTACAGCAAGATAGTCTACACGATGATCCTGTAATGTCTTTGCGATTTCTACTGCTCCAGCACCATAGGCATCGGCCTTTATCATGCATACAAGCTTGGTTGATGGCTTCATAAACGACCTGTACCAGTTAAGGTTTTTCACCAATGCATCAAGATTAACCTCAAGCGTTGTTTCATGAACCTTCTTAACCATCAAGTCAGTCAAGCGGTCGAATCCAAATTTTCTAGCACCCTTAAGCAATATTACCTCATTATGAAGATTTCTGAAAGCATCGCTAGCGAGGAATTCTGCAACGCTTGCAAAAAAATATTTCTCCTTAATGTTATTGAACAAGTTCTGGTGTTTGCTAAGAATAGGACCGATACCTATAAACTTTTCAACTCCTCTTTTTTCGCAAAGACTTGACACCTCCAAATAGAGATTCTCATCGGATTCGTCCATCTGTAAGATGTCACTCAATATCAAAGTCCGCTTACGTCCTTTATGATCAGGACGGCGACTCATAAAATCAAGGGCAATATCAAGAGAATTTATATCCGAGTTGTATGAATCATTTATCAGCGTACAGCCTTTATCACCTTCCTTTACCTCCAAGCGCATGGCCACTGGCTCCAGAAGTGGCATTAACTCCTCAAGTTCTGCAATCTGAATGTCCAAGCAGAGAGACACAACAGCCACGGTTATGGCATTAGTAATAGAAGCATCGTCTATAAATGGAATTGAAAAATGTCCTTCTTGCTTATTGAAAACAAAATTTATGTCCGTTTGAGTATCTTTCTTTGTCAACTTGCTTACAAAAAAGGCTGCCCTTGGATTTTTCAACGACCAATTGAGTTGTTTGCTTCTGTTTGCATATTCAGCAACACATCTGTCAACCATTTCGTCGTCCATACAGTAAACTACTGTTTTTGCATCATGAAAAAGCGTAATCTTTTCTTTGCATTTAGCTTCACGCGATGGGAAATTCTCATCATGGGCAGAGCCCAAATTTGTCAATACGCCAATAGTTGGCTGTATAATGTCACGCAACGACTGCATTTCTCCAGGTTTAGAAATGCCAGCTTCGAACACACCTACTTGTGTTTGCTCATTCAAATGCCAAACGCTAAGTGGTACTCCGATTTGGGAATTATAACTTCGTGGGCTTCTTATTACTGTGTATTTGTGCGAGAGAATTTGATAGAGCCATTCTTTGACCATGGTCTTTCCATTTGATCCTGTTACACCCACAATAGGAATGTTGAACTCATCGCGGTGTCTCTCTGCAAGCCGTTGAAGAGCTTCGAGCGTTCCTACAACCTTCAAAAAATTGGCCGATGGATAATTTGTTTTCCAATTATCAGGGACATCTTCAACCACAAAATTTCTTACACCTCTGCTATAAAGAGAGGATATATATCTATGTCCATCATTCCGTTCCGAGCGAATAGCAAAAAAAAGTGTTTCTTCTGGAAAACAAAGTGAACGACTATCAGTAAGCAAAAAGGAAATACTTGCTTGACTATCGCCATAACGCCGCGCTCCTATCAGAGTGGTTATTTTCTCTATTGAATAGTTCATAGCTATCTTGACATTATTTTATTATATTCCGGTGTTGCTTTTCTTTAAATCATATAACCTCATAATTAAGCATCTTTGTAGTTCCTTCTTGCCTTCGAGATGCTTTTCTTGAAGGTAATAATGTAGCTAACATATAGCGTACCCTATGAGTCCTACGGCTATATTGCTCAAATGTTTCCTTGTAAGGATTAAATTTATTTTTCCAACCTGTGTATGGAGCAAAATAGAAATATGCTAATGAATCTATTTTCTGATTTATATGCGACTCTTCTTCAGAATAGTTCTCGCTTTGCAATTCAAGCAAATTCTGTTTAGTAGGGAAGATACACATTATATCATTTGAACTGCAAAACTCGGCTACAGGCTTTATATAATCGTTATAACCTTCGATGAGAGCTTTAAGAGAGAAATTGTTATAAGCAGTTTGCCCCAATCTTTGTACAGGCCTAAGCTGTATCGTATCAGGATACGAATCGTGAAACAGCGTCATTATCAAAGGCAACTCGGCTACATTATCTTCGTTGACTGTAACATTAAGACGAATCTTAAACTTTGGATATTGGTTCTTCAATTCAGTTAAATATTGCAACAATTCGAGGAACTTTTCGAATTTTGCTCCTACCATCAACCGCTCATAAGTCTGTTTAGTAAAGCCATGAGCTGAAATAATAATCTCATTAAGGCCAGCCTCAACTATTTCTACAAGTTGTTGCTTATTAAGAAGATTACCATTGGTAGTAAGCGAAATAAATGGCACACCTGCAAGCTTTGCCTGTTTAATGATAGGAGGCAAATTACCTCCTGCGGTTGGCTCTGCTCCACATCCTATTTGAAGTCTCAAAGTTCTATGGAATAATGCATGAGCAATAGCCTCCAAATCATCATCTGTAAACTTACCATGCATTTCTTTACGAATCTCAGGATCACTAAAATAGCACATTTGACATCTGAGGTTACAAGCCCTTACTGGATCAAGAAACAAGCTAAGATATCTTTTCCCCATCAGGTGCATTGCCATTACACCCAGAAGCCTGAGCTTTGGGCTATGTACACGCCTATAAATCTTTAACAGACTGTATATATTCATGCTATGCCTGTCTCACAAATTATGTGTTTAATTAATATGCAAAGTTATTATATTTTTCTTTAATCTGCCTTACTTTTAACATGGTTTTAATCATGAACTGCTTATACTCTTCTGATTCAGGATGGATTGGCTTATGGCCTAAAGCTTCCTTTATGGGCTTCCATTCTGTAAGAAATTCCTTAGCTGAATCAGAGAAACAACTTTCAACCAGCCTTTCCCATATATAATCCACAGCCTGGTCGGATGGGTGAAGCATATCTGGTTTGTAAAAGCGATAATCCCTCAGTTCATCGTTTATTATCTCATAAGCTGGGAAATAGTTTACAGACTTATCTTGCTTAACTACTTGGTCTGCAGCTATCAAGAGTGAGGCCTTTGATAATTGGCTCTGATGATAACCGTATTTTCTATATCGTATAGGACTTACTGTCAACACAACATTTACTTGGGGATTCAAAGACTTCAAATGATTCACAGATTTCTCAATGGATTCCCGACACTCTTCTATCGACAGTATTCTTTCATTAAATAAATACTGAGGGCGCTTTTTGCAGTTGTCAACAATTTCTCCAGTTGCCTTCTCCACATAAACATGGTCAGTACCGAGAGTAATAAAAGCTATACGCCCCTTGAAATCTTCTGATTTGATTCTACTGATGGTATGATAAATACTGACTGGATTATACATTACACCAAAAGGATTAATCAAAACATTGAACTTCTCTTCTTGAAATCTTTGCCCTATATTACCGGCGAAGCAACTACCTACAAACAATATTTGCTCACAAGGTTCAATCTTGAATTTGAATTTATCTATGTCAACAACAGTTCTGAACTCCATAATCATTTAAAGCATACTGCTAATTCTGCGCTTTTCCAATGCGTCTTTCAGAATCTGAGAATGATCAAAAGCAAGAGGTGGCAACTTTTCCAAATCAAACCATTCTGCTTTCCCAGCATCATCACCACCTTTAACTGGCTGTCGGCAATCCACCTCTGCATAATACGCTACAGAAACAATCCTTTCTCTTGGGTCACGATCAACATCTGAATAAGCTCCAATCTGAAAAACAGCATCTACAGAGAGTCCAGTTTCTTCTTTCAATTCACGCTTTGCAGCATCACTAGCACTCTCATCAATATTCATAAATCCACCCGGCAAAGCCCAATAACCCTTGAAAGGGTCATTGAGTCTTTTTATCAGAAGGACATAAGTGTCATTATCCTCTAACGCAAAAACCACCGTATCAGCAGTTATTGCAGGATGTGGATATTTGTATTCATACATAGTTTTCTCATATTAGGCTGTAGCCAGCTTTTGAATTTTCTTTTTCTTTTCCTTTCTAATTTCTAAAGCTATGACTAAGACGATAGAAAGCAGCAATATAGCAAACGAAATATAGGCAATTGTCTCTGTTATTGTAACAGATTTGGGGAAGAAACTCAATACTATCTTATGTTGACCTGGGGCGACCTTTATTGCCCTAAGAACATAATTCACCCTTCCTACATCTACCGGTTTTCCATCGACCGTTGCAGTCCACTCCGGATACCATATTTCAGAGAAAGCTATAATTCCACCATTCTTGCTTTGGGCAGTATACTCAAGTTGGTTAGGCTCATAGCTATCCAACTTAACAGAAGCATCACTCACTACTGTGCCTCCATTACCTAGCACAGAAGCAAACTTCTTATCGGCCACAGCTGAAGTATGAAGATTAAGTTTGCCAACTTGCGCGATTTCTTCGTTTGGCGTATCAACATATTTAATATTAGAAATATACCAAGCATTGCCCATGGCATAAGGATTCTGAATAGCTATAGTCTGATTGTTCTGCAATGGTACTATAATATATTTGGTATTAAGCATGTTGAGGACTGGCAGAATACTATCGCCTGGCATCTTTGTCATGTCTCCACCAGCAATACTTATAGCTTGCCCGAACTTACCAATTTCAGGAACAATGTATTGGTCTATCATATTTTGATAGCGTTGCAACTTGGCAGGATGGTAACCACCAATACTTTTATGATAATAAGAAGTCTGATTTTCGTTAAAAGTGTTTGTCGAAAGATTAAGAACACGATAGTCAAGACTCTTGTCTCTCAGTATTTGCTCATCAGCCTGTGTCATCTGTGGAGCAGACAAACTAACGCTCTTATTAACAAACATTCCATCGTTAAGATACCGTTTATCTACTTGCCACAAGTCAACAAGACAAAGTATTGCAATAGCTCCTATAAGATATTGGGCTTTTAACTTTTTGTAGCTGTATAGCAGAATCAAAGCAAAGCCTATAAGTATGATAAACACAGAGCGCCAAGCATCTGATGATACCAAGGCAGCTCTCATAGAAGCCACACTTCCCGTAATCATAGACATGATTTGCGGAGTCATTCCATCTATGCCTTGCAAATATCTAAAGGTCTGTTGATCACTTGCATTGAAATCTGAAGGCGACATTAATCCCGGAGCAACAGCAATAAGCAAAGCTACTCCCGCCGTAAGAATAAGACTTATAACCACAAATGGCTTTTTCCTTTTAAGCAAGTCAGGCTCATCTATTATTTTCTTCAACCCCAACATAGCCAGCAAAGGTATGGTAAACTCGGCGATAACAAGAATTGAAGCAACTGTCCTGAATTTAGAATACATTGGCACATAGTCTAGAAAAACATTGGTCAGCCACATGAAATTTCTGCCCCAAGAAAGCAAGACAGACAAAATTGTGGCTACAACAAGTGCCCATTTAAAAGGTCCTTTAACAATAAATAAGGAAAGGAAAAATAGGAAAAGAACAAAAGCTCCTACATAGACAGGGCCACTTGTTCCTGGCTGAGTGCCAAAGTATTGGGTAATTCCATTATAAATTCCCGGCAACATCTGTTCCACTTCAGGATTGGCTTCTTTCATGGCCGTCTTACTTTGACTTAAAGGAACCGAAGCCCCTCCCTTAGCATTAGGAATCAGCAACGTCATTGTTTCGTCAATTCCATAACTCCATTGTGTTATATAGTCTCTATCCAAACCGTTGGCAGTCTGATTGGCTGTATTCTTCTTAACCAATTCACTCTTGCCTCGCATTGAGGATTTAGCATATTCCCAAGTATGATACAGGTTGGAAATGTTTATTGATAATCCTATCAATGCTGCAATCAAGCAAACACCTGAAGCCTTCAAGAAGCGACTTATCTGTTTCTGTAATATAGCTTTTACGAAGAAAGCAATAACCATAAGCAACACTATGAACAGATAATAATATGTCATTTGTACATGGTTAGCAGAAACTTCAAAAGCTGTAAATAAAGCCGTAACAACAAATCCCCATAAGTATTTTCCCTTATAGCTTAGCACAATTCCGGCAATCATAGGTGGCAAGTAAGCCAAAGCCAAGACCTTCCAATAATGTCCAGCTGCTATAATAATTAAAAAATATGAAGAGAATGCCCACAGTATGGAACCTAAAACAGCTAAAGACTGCCTGAAATCAAAGACTCTAAGCAAAATATAAAAGCCTATGAGATAAATGAACAGGAAGTAAGCATAGTCAGGAAGCCAAAGATGGTATGCATTCAGCAATTGTCCCAATCCTGACTCACTCTTGTAAGATGGCGCTATCTGATATGTTGGCATACCGCTGAAAGCCGAGTTTGTCCATCGGGTAACATCACCATTATGTGTAGCTTCATATTGCTCCATTTCATGGCCGAGACCCATACCGGCAGCAGAGTCATTTTGGAAAAGCACTTTGTGCTGAGTTAATGGCATAATGAAATATGCCAACGATATTGCCACAAACAGCACAACGGCCACTATGTCGGGCAGACATTTCTTTAGAATGTTCATCTTAGAAGTTTGTATTATTAATTCGCTAATTTCTGTGCAAACTTACACATTTTTAATCAAACTACGCAACAATCTTAATTACAAATTACTGATTTTAAATAATTGAAGATTAAACAGCATTATAACTCCATCAGCCAACAGTCGAAAACGTCAGACATTGCCACTGCCCCTTCGAAAGCCTGCTTTTAAG
>CAZUWO010000067.1:0-16733 GCA_964623995.1 uncultured Prevotella sp.
TGCTCACTTCGGCCGAGAAACTGGCCGCAAGGTTCACTGACAAGGAGACCACAGTGGGCTATCTGCGCCACAAAACCGGCAAGGGTCACGACAGTTTCTCCAATCCTGAGGCGCAGAAAATTAAGCCTTCTAAGGGCATTCGCTGGCATAAGCCGGTGGTTATACTTACCAATCGTGAAGTGTTTTCGGCGGCCAATGAGTTTGTTAAGTACATGTTGTGCTTTCCGAACGTAAGTGTCGTGGGCGACAAGACGGGAGGCGGCAGCGGACTTCCACTGAGTTCGTCGCTTCCCAATGGCTGGAACGTGCGCTTGTCGGCCTGCCCCATGTACGACAAAGACATGAAAGAAACCGAATCGGGCATAGAGCCAACCCATCAGGTAAGCCTTGACCGCGCTGCCTCTCTTGCTGGTCGAGACTCCATTATTGAGTATGCGCGTCGGCTCATTCATAGGTCCCATTAGTTAGTAGTGGCGTACCGGCAAAGCGTTTCAACCAGTGCCATAATCAGTTTTTTAGACTGTTGAATTAAAAAAGCGGCTCATCAGAGCCGCAATTAGAATAAAATTTATTAACTTTGCAACCCGTAAGCGCCTGTGGCGGAATTGGTAGACGCGTTAGACTTAGGATCTAATGACCCAGGTCGTGCAGGTTCGAGTCCTGTCAGGCGCACCAATGTGCATTCATTGCCAAACGGTTTTCTACCGTTTGGCAATTTTTTATTTCCATTATGGCTCTTACGCCATTTGCCTAAACTGTAAATTTATGGCCAAAAGCTTGCTTCCGCCGTTTTTTGTTTGTATTTTTGTGCTCATATGGAATAACGGTGGCTTTCAAGTACCATTAGAATAAAGTAAGAAACGCATAGCTTTTTATGGACTATATCAACGACAAAGTGAGGCGACAGGATCGTCTCTTGGACGAGCCACGGGCAAGACAGCTGCTCAGTGAGGCTGAGTTTGGCGTGCTGTCAATGGTGGACGACGGCGAGCAAGCATACGGAATACCGGTCAATTTTGTTTGGAATGGCGCTGATAGCATCTATATCCACTGCGCACCTGATGGCCGCAAGCTTCGGGTGTTGAGCCATCATCCCAAGGTGTCGCTATGTGTAGTGGGCAATGTCAACCTTATGGCGCGCCAGTTTACCACCGAATATGAGAGTGTGGTTGTGTTTGGTGAGGCTCATACCGGTCTTTCGGCCGACGAGCGCATGCATGCTCTTCATCTGCTTGTTGACAAACTGGCTCCCGAATACCGTGATACGGGCTATAAATATGCCCAAATGAGCTTCCACCGCACTGAGATAATACGCATCGACGTTACTGAGTTCTCTGGCAAAAGAAAGCAAATGCACGGCAAGAATACAGATAAGCATAATACCATAAAAGAATAACTTTATATAACATGTATAGTATCGACAACGTAGTAACCACAAGTACCTGCGACGCTCAGGGCAGGTTGAAGCTCTATTCTGCCTTTCAGATGATGCAGGACTGTTCGGAAATGTGGATAGATTCAGAGCCAACCATACGCGATTACTTTGAAAAGACGGGCATGGCACAGCTCCTTGCCTCGCGCCAAGTGGAGATAGTGAGAGTTCCTGTCTATAAGGAGCGGCTGCGAACCGTAACATCTGTCTATGAAGTGGAGCCAATGTTCGGATTCCGTAACACATTTATCTACGACTCAGAGGGCAACGTCTGCTATCGCACATGGTCTATGGGGGCCTTTGTTGACCGCAAAACGGGACGGCTGAAGCGTGTGCCCGACGACGTGATTGGGTCAACTCACCTTGAGCCTAAGAAAGAAATGACCTACGGAGACCGCCGCATTGTGGTGCCGAAAGACGTTGAGTTTGAGGTCCATGAACCTGTTGCCGTTACCAGAAACGACATAGACTATAACCTGCACATGAACAATGCCAACTACATTCGTATTGCCGCTGAGCTGCTTCCCGAAGGTTTCAGCTACAGCAACGTGCGGGTCGAGTTCAAGCGTCCGGCAAGAATGGGCGAGCTTGTCTGCCCCAACACGCTGCTGACGGCCAGTAAAGAATTCTTTGTTGAGCTGACAGTAGACGGCAAAGTGAGCACCTTGATAGAGTTCAAGTAGCCATTCCGCTTTGCAGTCTTATTCTAAACAAATTGTTGTTTCTGCAAGGTAAAAAGGTTATGTTTTCTCTCTTGTCTTTACATTGAATTTTCGTAAAGCAGTTACGGCTGTGCCGTAATCTTGTTACGGGGCTTTCGTAATCGCATTACGGAACTTTCGTAACGAGGTTACGAGGCTTTCGTAATCACATTACAGAAGTCCCGTAATGAGTTTACGGCGGTGATAATTTCTTCTGTTAACGGTCTTTTGTTGATAAGTTCTTGATAATTAGGTATTTGCCTCTTTTAAGGATGAAAATCTGGAATAATAAAAACGGCGGCCCGAACACGTTGTGTCCGAGCCGCCGCTTTGTTTGTTCTCACTGCTGGAGGTTACCAGATGTGAGCCCGTTTGTTCTTAGGCAGATACATCTTGTTGCCCTTCTTCACCTTGAAGGCATCGTACCAAGCGTCTATTTGTGGCAGAGCCGCATTCACACGGGCCATGTTTGGCGAGTGTACGTCGGTGGTAAGAATCAGCTTTACGTATTCCGGCGTGCAGTTAGAAGCCCACACTCTGCCCCAGGCAAGGAAGAAACGCTGCTCGGGAGTGAAGCCATCTTTCACCTTTAGCGGGTTTTTCTTCATCGCGTTCTGCAGTGCGCGGAATGCGATGTTTAGTCCGCCGTTGTCGCCTATGTTCTCTCCAAGGGTCTGTTTGCCGTTAACCTTTACGCCGGGGAGCACCTCAAACTTCGAGAAATAATCGGCAAGCACCTTAGTTCTTGCGTCAAAGTTCTTCTTGTCTTCGGCAGTCCACCAGTTACGTTGGTTGCCATCTTTGTCGAATTGCGAACCTTGATCGTCGAATCCGTGGCTCATTTCGTGCCCGATCACGCCGCCTATGGCTCCATAGTTTGCGGCATCGTCGGCCGTTGGGTCAAAGAACGGCGGCTGAAGTATTGCTGCCGGGAAGCAAATTTCGTTGGTGGTGGGGTTGTAATAAGCGTTAACGGTCTGCGGAGTCATGCCCCATTCGGTCTTGTCCACACGCTTATTGGCGTGGCGGGCAATGTAATCGTCGGTGCTCCAGCGCGAAATCTTCTGCAGATTCTCGTAGTATGACAGGCTGTCATCTACTTGCAGGCCGCTGTAATCCTTCCATTTATCAGGATAACCTATCTTTATTATGAAGTTGGCAAGCTTGTCTTTGGCCTGCGCTTTAGTGGCTTGGCCCATCCATGTCAGTTCATCGATGCGCTGACCCAGTGCTTCCTGCAGGTTGTGTACCAGCTCCAGCATACGCTTCTTGCTGCTTTCGGGGAAGTATTTCTCAACATAGAGCTTTCCTATGGCCTCTCCCATGACTCCGCTTACCAGACTTACGGCGCGCTTCCAGCGTGGACGGTCCTGCCGTGCGCCACTCATCACGCTCGAAAACTTGAAGGCTTCAGCCCTGAAATCGTCACTTAGCTGGCTGCTTGCACCCGAAATCACCTTTGCTTCGGCATAGGTCTTGAGGTCGTCGAGTGGAGTTTCGGCCAGGATTCTTTCAACTTCGTGGATTGGTTCCGGCTGTCCCACGTCAACATAGCTGAATGCCGGGATGCCGCTGGCAAGGAACACGTTGCCCCAATCAATGCCAGGGAAGTCTGTTATGAGCTGAGCATAGCTCATTTTGTGGTAGTTGCCCTCAATGTCGCGTAGCTTTACGCGGTCGTAACTGGCCTTTGCAATTCTTGTTTCTATGGCTATCACGGCCTGCATTTTGCGTTCTGCTTCGTCGCTGGTGCTGCCAGTCATCTCAAAAAGGCGTTTCAGGTAGGCCTTGTATGCCTCGAGCACGCGCTTGTTTTGGGCGTCATCGCTCAAGTAATAGTCACGAGTGCCGAGCCCAAGTCCGCCTTGGCTCACCCCAACTATGTTCCATTCGGCGTCCTTTTGGTCGGCACCGATGCCTATTCCGAACATCATCGTGCTCTCGCCGTTACGGTCCAGCTCGGCTGTTACAAGCTGATATTCCTTCAAATTCCTAACAGCGGCAATCTTGTTGAGCGTTGGCTTGATGGGGTTCCAACCCTCACGGTTGAGTCGGGCGCTATCCATTGCGAGGTTGTATAGCGACCCTATCTTCTGCTCCAGTGTGCCTTTGGCCTGCGGTTTTGAGGCATATTGCAGTATTATGTCCTGTATGCGCTTCTGATTCTGTTCGTACAGGTCCGTGAAAGCGCCGTTCGAGCTGTGCTCGGCATCGAGAGGATGAGTCTTTAGCCATCCTCCCGCAGCGTATTCATAGAAGTCGTCGCCCGGCTTTACGGAAGTATCAAGATTCTTCAGGTCTATTCCCGACGACAAATTCGACTGGGCCGACACCCCCGTTGCTATGAGTGCCAATCCCATTAGAATGGTTTTCTTGTTCATTTCTCTTTTGTTTGTTATGTTATTTGTGGCAAAAGTAGCCAAAATATCGCTAACTTCGGTTCCCTTTCGCAATAATTTGTTTAAAACCTGTCCGTATGTCTGTTTTGTTGAGGTTGTGCCGCTTGTTTGCGGTCGGTGTGGTTCGGGTTGCCGGTTCAGCTTTTACAGTCCGTTAATCTCGTCGCTAATTTTCTGCGCTGCGTTTATTGTCTTGCGGTTTTTCCTGTGACCTGCTATTCCGCCAACTACGACTCCTGCCAGCAGTGGCAGTACTGCCAACCACGGATTGATTCCTTTGGCCAAGTGTTTCAGCACCATTTCGTAGCACGCCCAGCTTATCCAAGGTATCAATAGCAGTGGAGTTACGTAGCGTTGCCATAGTATGTACTGCCTGCGAAACCTTGCCATGACTTGCGAAACCGTAGCCATGTCGTCCTTGGCAAAGTCTAATCTGTCCACGGGCTTGTGAATATAGTACGTGGCAATGGCGCAAAACAGCATCATTAGGCATGTGGCTATGGCGAAACTCCAGCTCCACATGTGGGTGATGGCGGTTAAAGGAAAGATGAAAATTCCGGCTGCGGCACTTCCATACACCATAGTCTTGGTCGCGTCTATTTCCCTTTTGTTCATTTCTATTGTGTTTTTTATCAGTTTGTCGCTTATTATTGACTGTTTGTTTACTTCGGTTTTGAGTATCGCAAATTGCCTGCGCATCTCCTCAATGGTAATATCTTTCATAGTTACATCTTTTTTATTTGTTCCTTGATACGGTAAAGTTTTACTCCCACATTTCTTGTACTTATGCCCATTATGGCTCCTATCTCGTCGTAGCTCAGGCCTTCTAGCCAGAGCATCACTATGGCCCTGTCCACTAATCCCAACCTACCGATGCGCTCATGTAGCTGTCTCACCTGCTGCAAGTTGCCATTGTCGTCGTCGAAGAAGTTGATGTTCATCGCCAAAGGAACTTTTTCAATCTCCTTTCGCTTCTTGCGCTGCTGCAGCAAGCAGGTATTAAGTGCCACCCTATATATCCATGTGCTTAGCTTACTTTGCTCTCTGAAGTTGCCAATGCCTTTCCACATGTTGATGAGAGTTTCCTGAAAGAGGTCACTTACCTCATCTTCGTCGTGGGAAAACATGTAGCACACGGTGTAGATTGTGCTTTTGTGCTGTTGCACCAGTTGTGTAAACAGCTCCTCGTCTTGATTCTTCATCCTCTTTTTTAGTTGCGTTTAAACGTTAGATTAAATTTTTGACGAAAAATTACAGCATTGTCAATATTTTTTTGTTCTTAGTCTTTTATTTTGCCATAAAACTTCTTCAGACAGTAGATGGTAGCCAAGGCTTGTTTCGAATGTTAGGGTTTAATATGTCAACATTTTAAATAATAAAATCAGTCATGTTGCGTTTAAAAAGATAATGGCATCAGATAAAGGAACCAATAGCTATTCACATATCCTGAAATACACAGGTCTTTTCGGTGGAGTACAGGGCTTGGGCATCCTCGTAGGACTTGTACGCAACAAGCTTGTGGCTGTTTTGTTGGGTCCTGGAGGCATGGGCTTGGTCTCAATTTATAACTCTGTGGCCAAATTGTTTTCCGATTCCACCAATTTTGGCATATCTATGAGTGCCGTAAGGAGCCTGTCAGAGCTGTTCGACAAGGGTGATGAGCAGGCTCTACGACGTAAAGTGGCAGTAGTAAGGTTGTGGAGTCTGTTCAGCGCATTGTTTGGAACGCTCGTCTGTATCTTGCTAAGTCCGCTCGTAAGCAGTTTTACTTTCAATGGAAATGCCACCCTCCACTTTGTGGTGTTGTCGCCAGTGGTTGGCTTTACGGCAATAACGCTCGGCGAATTGGCCATACTTAAGAGTGTGCGAAAGCTTGGTTCGCTGGCCAAAATATCAATATTCAACGCCTTTGCCGGCCTTATCATCTCCGTTCCCATCTACTATTTCTTCGGCATATCGGGCATAGTGCCTTCGCTTGTGCTAATGTCGCTTGCCCAAATGCTCATAACCCTCAATAAGTCTTTACGTCTTTATCCGCCCAAAATAGAGTTCAGCAGGGCCGCCTTGGCTGAGGGTGGGGGAATGGTTAAGCTCGGACTGGCTTTCGTCTTAGCCGGAATTTTGGGCTCTGGCATGGAATATCTGGTGAGAAACTACCTCAACAATGTGGCCGATATAGATACTGTGGGACTCTATAATGCCGGTTTCATGCTTACTATGACATATGTCGGTATGGTGTTCTCGGCCATGGAGACCGACTATTTTCCCCGTTTGTCGGGTGTAAACCATCTTGGCGTGACCTTCAGGGAGACTGTTAACCGGCAGATTGAGATAATGGTGCTCTTGGCTTCACCCCTTTTGGCCCTTTTCTTGGTGTGTGTGCCGGTGGTGTTACCATTGCTTTTCACCGGTAAATTCCTTCCTGCCATCGGCATGATACGCATAGTCACGCTGGCAATGTACTTCCGTGCCATCAAGCTTCCAGTACAATACATTCCTTTGGCCAAAGGCGACTCGCGGTCGTATTTACTCCTTGAAGCCATTGCCGATGTGGCAATACTCGTTTGTGTCGTTGTGTTCTTCAACCTGTATGGTCTCACCGGTGCCGGACTTGGCATAACTATAGCAAGCGGAATCGACGTAATAGTTACCTTTACCTATTCCCGCTGGCGCTACAGTTACCGCCCTTCCACCCGTGTAGTGCGCATAGCGGTAGGTCAAGTGACTCTCGGCGCCCTCACTTTTGCTGTTACCGCAATATTCAGTAATGGCTTTGCCTATTGGATATTAGGAATTCTGGCCGCAATTCTTAGTGGCTTTTTCTCGTTTAACATCCTCCGCAAGGATGCCGACCTGAAGGAATGGGTTACTAGAAGATTCAAAAAATGAAAGAGATGGAGCCTGATACATTATCTGTTAGTAATAAAACGTGCAAGGTAACAGTGCTTGTGGCCGTCTACAATGCGGAGCCTTTTCTCAGGCAATGCCTTGATTCGCTTGTCTCGCAGACGCTCCACGATATTCAGGTGGTATGCATAGACGATTGCTCTACTGATGGTTCTTTGAGCATACTTAACCGCTATGCTGCTCTCGATAAGCGGTTTTGTGTTATCCATCTTAGTGAGAACCACGGTCAGGCCTATGCCCGCAACGAAGGGTTAAAGGTTGCTACAGGGCAATATATTACCACTCTCGACGCTGATGATTGGTTCTCTGCCGACGCGTTGCAGCAGGCTGTCAGCGTGATGGAGCAGTATCCTATGACCGATGCCGTACTTTTCGACTTGCGCTTGTCCTATCCCGACGGTACCGACAAGGCTTATGGTTGGCATTATCCCGCTGAAGGCATAGAGACAAACGCCGATGGCAGCTTCCGGATGATGACTGGGCGGCAGGCTTTTCTTGCAAGTCTGACGTGGCAGATTCATGGCACCTATGTAGCAAGGCGCACTCTTTTCGAGCAATATCCTTTCGATACGTCACTCCATTCCTATTCCGACGACAACGCTACTCGCTTGCAATATCGTGCAAGTAGGGAGGTACGATGCTGTCCTGGCAAGTATTTCTATCGTCAGCACGACGATAGTGTAACCCATAAGCCAAGCGTTAACCGCATGGACTGGATGGGAGCAATGACCATTCTGCGCCATCAGCTAACCAAATTGGGCGAGTCTGAGGACGTGCTTCGTACCGTTGAGCTTCAGCGATGGCTCATAATAGTCGACAGTGGTTGGTTTTTGTATCGCAACCGCCATGCCTTCAACCGTCAGCAGCGTCGTTACTGTATGGGCAGAATACATGAAGAATGGTCTGATACCAATACAAGCTTGTTGCCATTGCGTAAAAAGCTGCGTCCGGGCTTCTTCCCTTTCCGTGGTTGTTGGCCTTTGTTTTGGCTGCAGGAGTGGCTTCTTTTCACCGCAAAACGGCTGCTAAGAAGACCTTGACTGTGAACGAATTTTAAATAATTTGTGTGCGTGCACAAAATAATTGACTCAAATCAAAAAATGGATTAAAATCCCATAAACAGGCTTTATTTATTTGGTTGTATCGCAAAACGGCAGTACCTTTGCACCAGTAAAAGAGATTGTTTAGGTTAGTAGTAATAGATTTAGGTTTTTAGTTATTTTTTTAGGTAGAATTGTTAGATTGTTTTAGGTTCAGTAGGACAGCGGTTCTTTTTAGGTAAAACAAAAAGATTGAGTAATGGATAACATTTCGATGCTGATTAATGGGGAACGCCGTGAGGCGCGAACCAGAAATCAAGCATGGACAGAAAAAGTTTAGATTTAGCATAAGTATCGCGTGCAGGCTTCAATGTTTATTGAGACCTGCGCGTTTTTTATTGTCCTTTTTGAGTTTCTGAAGTTGTTGGTTCATGGCTTAAACTGGCAAAGTTCATTTCCTAATATAAATGCTATTCTTCGGGTAAATAGGCTTGATTGACCGTTTTTTGCAAACATTACATCAAGTTCCCCTTGAATAAACGCAACAGGAAGAGGCAGCCTCTGAATGTAAGTTCGGTGGCCATGGCTATCCAAACACCCTTGAGTCCCATCGATTGTGCGAGATACCAAGCCAAGGTAAGTCTTATAAACCACATGGAACAAAGGTTTATAATGGCCGGACGTAGTGTGTCGCCGGCTCCGGCGCACACGGCTGCGGTCACGATAGCAGCGCCAAAGAACGGTTCTGCAAATGCTTCTATGCGTAAAACGGTTGTGCCGAGGCTTTGAATCTGGTCCACCGGCGATAAGAGAGCCATGAGTTCAGGAGCAAAAACATACATTATAAGTCCCATGAAGCTCATTACCACCATGCCAGTAGCCACAGTCATGCGTGCGAAACTACGGCATAGCGGTCGCCTTCCTGCCCCCATGCTTTGACCTACCAGTGTGGTTGCGGCATCGCTAATGCCGTAACCGGGCATGTAGCACAGGCTTTCGGCAGTGATGGCAAGTGAGTTTGTGGCTATGGCAATGCTGCCAAGTGGAGCCACAATCTTAGTGGATACAATCTGTGCACCGCTCATCAGCACTGACTGAAAGGCCAGAGGAGTTGATATTTTAGCAGCTGTGCCTATGTATTCCCAGTTCCATTCAAACTTGTGATGGTCCTGACGGAAAGCCAATATGTTGTTTCTCACCATCGCCATCCATGCCATTACGCCCGAACAGATGGCGTAAGCAAGTAGCGTTCCCAATGCTGCGCCGGGCACACCAAGGCCAAGCACGTATATGAAAACATAATTAAAGCACACGTCAAGCACACATGCCACCACGCTCATTATACTTGGCGTCTGCATGTCGCCGGCACATTTCAGCATCGAAGAACTGAGACTGTATAGCAAAAGGAATGGAAGAGCTGACGAAAAGATAAGAAAGTACCTTGAAGAGTCGCCTGCTATGTCGGCTCCTCCGCCAAGCCAGTAGGGCAATCTGCCACTAATGGTAATGCCTATGGTACCTATCACGGCCGCAAGCAGTAGTCCGCAAACCAGACCATGACGGAAAACGCTCCGTGCTTGGCGGAAATCGCTGGCTCCGACAAAATGTGCTGTCTGCACAGAGAAGCCTGTCGACATGGCACTTAGCACACTTCCAAAGAGCCATGTGGTCGATTCCACGAGTCCTATCGATGCCGACGCGTTTGCGCCAAGATGCCCCACCATCGAGGTATCTATGAAAACGAGCAATACTGAGGTTACTTGGGCCAGTATAGAGGGCACGCTCAGGGCCGCTATCAGGTTCAGTTTTTCACCGCCTGACAGTTCCAGCCCGTTGCGAATCTTGGCGAGCAGCATGTCGGAATTCTTTTTGCTTAGCAGATTCATTTGCTCTTTTTCAGCGTGCAAAGGTAGTAATAAAATCGTGAATAAGCCTTATTGCCGGCTGTCCATTTTCCTTCCTGCTTGCAAAACCGGCATAATGTGGTAACGGTAAATCCGCCATCGTTTTTTGATTATAACTTTTAGATTGAACGATAATTGAAAATTATGATTTTAAAGTCCTTAATAATAGGTGGTAAATGTTGCATAATTGCAAAACATTATTTATATTTGCCAGCAGAATCAGAATAATAAAACCTATGAAATTTTTACGTAAAATCCTACCCATAATACTTTGGCTTACATTTATTAATATAGCAGCAGCCCAGTCAACGCTTACGGTTACAGGGCGTGTAACTGACAAAGAAAGCGGACAGGCCATTGTGGCAGCGTCGGTTTCCGATGTCAAAGGCCTCTATGCCACGGTAACTAACGAGGACGGAACCTTCATTCTGCGTGTTCCGTCAACGGTCAATTCCATCATTGTTTCACACATAGGCTATGCCACAAGGCGCATTACGGCAACCGGAAAGAGCCTAAGCATCAAGCTGAGCCCTACTACAGTAATGCTCGGCGAGGTACTTGCCATGCGGCCGGAGGACATGCTGCGAGCCGCCATAAGGCATATTCCCGACAACTATACGGCCCAACCCGTACTGCAAAAGTGCTTCTATCGGGAAACCACACGCAAGGGAAACCGCTACATTTATGTGGCTGAGGCCATAACCGACATGTACCATAAGCCTTACGCTGAAGGTGTTTCGGCCGATCGTGTAGCCATAGTTAAGGCTCGGAGGTTGGTTTCCACCAACGTGCGTGATACACTCGGGGCCAAGCTTATAGGCGGTCCTACTTCGCCTCTCACGTTCGACGTGATGAAAAACCTCGACTTGATGATCTGCGACCCACTCCTTTCTTTCTGCGAATTCAAGATGACTCCGGCTCCTAACCGTGACGGACAGGCCGTAATGAAGGTAACAGTTACGCCTAAGGCCAGTCTTAAGAGCCAGTTGCCATACGCTTTTCTGTGTGGCGATTTCTATATAGCCACCAGCAATCTCAGCGTGGTGCATGCCGATTTGTGGCTCGACATCAGCGACAAGCGTAAGGCAACAGAGGCCATGCTCTTTCATAAGCCTCTTGGTGTGCGCTTCAAACCGCTCGGAATGGAAGTGCTTCTAAGCTACGAAACCGATATTACAGGTCGCCTTTCGCTCAGTTATATCCGTTCAGAGACGAGCTTCCGATGCGAATGGAAGCGCAAGCTCTTTGCCTCTCCTTATCATGTGGTGTCCGAAATGGTTGTCACGGGCGAGCAAACCGACAGCATCAGACCTATAAAATCGCGCGATTCATTCAAGCTGCACGAATCTCTCTACGACCATCCTGAATACTTCGGCGACCCAAACTTCTGGGAACAGTACAACATTATAGCTCCATCAGAAAGCTTGGAGCGTGGCATCGGCAAACTGCGTAAGAAGATAATAGAGGCCGGAAAATAGCGGAAATAACTATGATATCATATTAAATTCCCAAGATTTGCAATACAAAATTCCCAAGATTTGCAATTGTTGATTCCCAAGATTTGCAATTTTGGCGGGTTCGTAAGGGGTTATATGCGGTTTGTTTTAGGGCTTAATAAGTTTAGAACGTAATGCTTAGGCTCTGTAATATTATTATTTGTTGACGGCTGAATGTACGGAAAGTTGTTAATGTCCTAATCTGTTTAAGAGGCGTATAATATTCTATTATAGCGGGAAGTTATCCGCCTTACATATAATTAATGTGTCGTCCATGCTCGTGAATGGCCCCAACCGGGCAATGCTCAAAGCAATTGCCACATTGCAAACAATTGTCTTGGCGTATTGCAAAAGGTACCCATTGCAGCTTCTTCAGGCATAATTCCTTGCTTATTTCCATGTTTTCAGCTCGTAATGTTTTTAAGTCAATAAGCCGGAATGCCCTCAACAGACTTTCCAGCATTCCGGATCGGGCGCGTACATCGACCCATGATAGCCCGCGGCCACGGCAGGACAGCCGCGGCAAAAGCGTAACAACTCGCACTTTGAGCACTTCTCAAAGTTCTCGTACACACGGTATTTGTCCATTTCTTTCCCTGTAAACAGGTCGTAGAGGTCGTCTTTTAGTGCGTTGCCCACCTTGCTTTCCATCCTTCTGCAGGCATAACAGGCCCCGTCACTCAGTATTGTGAAGTGGCCGTTACCGCAGTTACACCCGTCGTAAACTATGTCATCGTCGGGATAATCCTCAGGATTGAAGAGTCCATGCTCATATTTGAACAGCGTCCACAGGTGGTCTTTCAGGCTGAAGTATGTGTCAGAGTCTTTGTATTTTTTAAATTTCTCCCAGCATAGTTCCATCATTTGGTGGTACTCTTCGGCCTGGCAGCAAGTGTCACGGCTGTCTTTGTCGGGGCAATAGCGGGCAAAGGCAAACACGTCGGCCTTGTGTTCCACCACCACATCTATAAGTTCTGGCACCTCCTTGTAGTTCCATCGGCTCACGGTAGTCATTATGGCCACGGCTATTCCCGCCCGTTGCAGCACCGGAATGGCCTCCAGCGTTTCTCTGAAACTTCCTTTACGGCGTATGCGGTCGTGTGTCTTCTCCAGTCCGTCAAGCGACAATTGGTACTGTCGGCAACCGCTTTCTTTCAGCCTCCGGCACACTTCGTCGTTCAGATGGAACGGATTTCCGAGCACGGTGAATGGTATATTCCTCTCCCTTAGCATGTCGGCAAGCACCCAGAACTGCGGATGCAGAATCGGGTCTCCACCGGTAATATAGAGGTAAGGCAGCCTGTTGGCCTTGCGTCCGAAGGTCTCCATGTTGCTTATAACCCTCCTCATGTCGTCCACCGGCATCTGTTTGAACTTGGCGTGCGAGCCCAAGGCGTATATGTAGCAGTGCTTACAGCGCTGGTCGCAGGCCTCAGTTATGTGCCATTGAAAAGAGAAATACTCCATTGTCTTAATAGTTTGAGAATTTGGTAATGGGGGAAATGATGCCAGAAACAGGGCTTACGGTCAGATGGTAGCAGCTTAATGCTATTACAATAATGTGTTGTTTTCTAAGCTTAGGAAACCATTTCTGCCGGCAGCCCCATTTCTGTCATACATTCATGTCAACATCATTTCGCCGGCTTATCGGCAGCACCGCATGCCGATGGCTTCTCAGCAGCGCCACAAGCCGACGGTTTCTCGGCAGCACCACAGGCTGACGGTTTCTCGGCAGCACCGCAAGCCGACGGTTTCTCGGCAGCACCGCATGCTGACGGTTTCTCTTGTGCTCCACAGGCTGATGGCTTTTCGCCCGAACCACAGGCACTACCACAGGCCGAACCTGCGTTCTTTTGCATCTTAACGGCAAATAAGTTCTTTAGCATAATTGTTTAAATTTAAAGGATTAATAAAATATTTGTTCACTCAAAGTTTATTATTATCTTGCCTCCGGCGGTGCCTTCTTCCAGCAGTTTGTGGGCTTCGGCTATGTCGTCGAGCCTGAACACCTTGCTGTATTGAGGCTTTATGTTGTGCTCTTTTATCAAGGCGAATATCTCGTCAATGGCTTTTTGCGTGGGACTGTTGCTGTTAAAGCACGACAGAAACACTCCGTTGGGCATGTGCTTTATGGGCTGGAACTGTCTTATGGTAAACACATTGCCCAGTATTCCCGTATCACACACGTAGCCCGGATGGCTCACCGTGTGTATGCTGTCGAGCAAAGTCTTTGGCCCTACCAGTTCCAGCACCTTGTTGGGTTGCCTTTGCAGCTTGCGGCGGCTTATCTCCCCGTCGTCCACCACGCAGTAATCGGCCCCTATGTCCCACAGTTTCCCGAACGAGTTTTTCCTCCGGCTCGTGCCTATCACGGTGGCTCCCATGGCCTTTCCCAGTTGTATCGCGGCCTGGCCCACGGTGCTTGTGGCCCCGCGCACCAGCAAGGTGTCACCCTTTCTTAGCATTAGGCCCTCCGTCAGCGAACCGTAGGCGGTGAAGAAACTCTCCGGAACTGCCGCCAGTTCGGTCCAGTCCATGTCGCTGTCCACTCTGAACACGTGGCTCTTTGGCAGCAAGGCGTATTCCTCATAGCTGCCATTGAATGAGCGCCCCATGCCACCCATTAGCGCAACAACCCTGTCTCCCTTCTTGAAGTCGCTGTCAGAGGGGTCGGCTATCTCGCCTACGCACTCTATTCCCGGCACCACCGGCGTGTTTATGTAGTCCTCATCGGCCTCATACATGCGCAGTATGGCCTCAGAATGGTTCAGTCCTGCTGCCTTGACGCGCACCAACACCCACCCCGAACATACTTTCGGAACGGGTATTTCCGACACTTTCAGGTCGTTGGCCTTGCAGCATCCGTTTATAACAACTGCTTTCATGGCTTGCTCTTATTTATTGTTCTTGTTTAAAAAGCTTTCCCGGCTCTTTATTATTCCGCTCAGATTGGCCAGCGACCATTCTACCAGCTGGTTGAGCAGTGGCATCAATGTTCTGGCCCGCTCTGTAAGTTCGTATTCCACATGGGGTGGTATCTCGGCGTAAACCGTACGGTTCACTAGTCCGTCGGCCTCCAAGTCTCTCAGCGTAGCGGTGAGCATCTTCTGCGAAACATCGGGTATGGCCTTGCCTATGTTGCCAAATCGCATTGGCTTTTCGGCACCTTGCAGAGTCAGCAGCACAAGCAGCGACCAGCGGTTGCCTATTCTTGCCATCACGTTTCTTACAGGACATTGCGGAAACAGTGGGTCTACCACTTGATTGTGTGTCATCTTTTTTTATTTCTTACATTCCGTTGTGGCCCCTCCGTCGGTTGGTCTTCAGCTTTGGCTGTTGCTGCCTTCAGGGTGCTACAACATATTGATTTTATTTCACTTCTGCAAAGATAGAGAGAAAAAGAATATTCCACAAGTATGCACTTGTGAGTAAGATTGTTTCCGTTTGGTAGTTTTTGCTGATTATAAGGTGGTTAGCCAAAGTAAGTTTATGATTATTTAGCACCGTGTAACCGGCCGGTTCATATCAGCTTGCCCACCAGTCGGGCTATCGCTTCCAGTCCCATGCGGTCGTCGTAGTCGAAGGCTTCGAGTGCCGAACTGTCCACATCTATCACTCCTACCACCTCATCGCCACGCATTATGGGCACCACTATCTCTGAGCGCGACTTAAGCGAGCAGGCTATATGGCCCGGAAAGAGGCTCACGTCGGGCACTATTATTGTGCGTTTCTCCTCCCAAGCCTTACCGCATACGCCCTTTCCGCGGCCTATGCTGTAGCAAGCCACAGGCCCCTGAAACGGTCCTAACTCCAGATAGTTGTCCCTTACCACGTAGAACCCCACCCAGAGGTAGTATCCAAAGGCCTCTTTCAGTGCGGCTGAAACATTAGCCAGTGCGCCCACATGGTTGCTTACTCCGTCCACGAGAGCCTCTATCTGTGTGGCAATCTGCCGGTACAGCTGCGCCTTGCTGCCTTTTCGGGGTGTAGTGTCGTTGTTCATGTCGTGTGGTTATGGTTACGATTGCAAAATTACATCAACTTTTTCATTAATCCAACACAGTTTCGCCATTTATCAGTAACTTTGCATTCCCAATCTGATAAAAGAAATAATAACAGCCCAATGCCACTGTCCTTGCTTCCCTCCTTGCTGCTGGCAATCCTCCTTGTGGGCTACACGCCCGGACCGGCCAACCTGTTTTCGCTCCACTGCTCAATGAAGTTTGGAGCCCGCAGGGCCATGACCATGTGGCTGGGGCTGCTCTCCGGCTTCACTGTAGCGGCAGTTATCGCGGCTGTTGTCACCCATTTCGTAGGGGCGGTAATGGGCCGTTATGTAGCCGTGCTTAAGTATGTAGGCTGTGCTTACATTCTCTTTCTTGCCTGGCAGATATACCACAGCTCTGGCCGGCCGTCAAAAAGCGACAAGACTTGCACTTTTTTCTCGGGCTTCATAGTGCAGCTCACCAATGCCAAAATAATACTTTTCGACCTCATGGCCTACACCACCTTTGTGCTGCCTTACTCCAACCGTCTGTCCCACCTGCTCCTTGTGGCCGCCCTTCTCGAGCTTGCGGGGCCCGGAGCCAATCTTGTTTACCTCTTTGCTGGTGGCAGTCTGCATGGTCTTTTTTTACGTTACGCTCGCCGCATTGACACCGTCATGGCTGTTCTTCTTGCGCTTTGTGCTGTCTATTTGCTGCTTCAGTAGTAAGTGTTTTTACCGTTTCGTCCCGCCACCGGTACATGAGTCATTGATGCCTCCGGCATCATCTCTCAGCGTGAACGGAGCATCACGGCATCGCCACCAGAGCCATTGAGTCCGGAGGACTCATCGCTGTGCTAACCCCGTCT
>CAZUWO010000068.1:0-16705 GCA_964623995.1 uncultured Prevotella sp.
GCTGACTGTCAGAGTGGAATTAAAATAATTCCGCCGCCCCGGCCAAAAATCTTCCCTTTCGGGGCGAGGGGGCTTGGCGGTCTCAGGTTTTTTTGCTATCTTTGCAGAGTAATAATAATTACTAATTACGAATTTGGAATTACTAATTACTAATTGGAGGCTGCGGCGGGCGGGCTTCAACTCGTAACTCGTAACTCGTAATTCGTAACTCGTAATGTAAGAAGTAAGCAATGGATACAAACCGCAACATAAGGCAGGTGGAGCTGCGCACGCTGCGCATGGAGGACTACGACCAGCTGGCCCGCTCGTTCAGGCGCATATATGCCGACGAGGACGTGTTCTGGACGCGCAAGCAGATAAAGAAGCTGATAGACATATTTCCCGAGGGCCAGGTGGTGGTGGTGGCCGACGGCAAGATAGTGGGCTGCGCGCTGTCGATAATAGTGGACTACGACCTTGTGAAGGGCGACCACACCTACGCCCAGGTTACGGGCAACGAGACTTTTGACACCCACAACCCCAAGGGCAGCATACTCTACGGCATAGAGGTGTTTATCCACCCCGACTACCGCGGGCTCAGGCTGGGGCGCCGCATGTATGAATACCGCAAGGAGCTGTGCGAGAAGCTGAACCTGAGGGCCATAATGTTTGGCGGGCGCATACCCAACTACCACAAGTATGCCGACAGGATGAGGCCCAAGGAGTATATAGAGAAGGTGAGGGCGAGGGAGATATACGATCCGGTGCTCAACTTCCAGCTGTCTAACGACTTCCACGTGCGCCGCGTGATGCGCAACTATCTGCCCAACGACGAGGAGTCGATGCACTGCGCCACGCTGCTGCAGTGGGACAACATATACTACCAGCCGCCCACGGAGCAGAAGCAGGTGGAGCGTCGCCCCACGGTGAGGATAGGGCTGGTGCAGTGGCAGATGAGGCAGTACAAGGACCTTGACGACCTGATAGAGCAGGTGGAGTTCTTCGTCAACTCGGTGTCGGGCTACAAGAGCGACTTCATACTCTTTCCCGAGTACTTCAACGCCCCGCTCATGGCCAAGTTCAACGACATGGTGGAGCCCAAGAGCATACGCGCCATGGCGCAGTACACCGAGAAGATACGCGACCGCTTCCGCGAGCTGGCCATAACCTACAACATTAACATAATAACGGGCAGCATGCCCTACATAAAGAATGACGGGCTGCTCTACAACGTGGGGTTCCTCTGCCGCCGCGACGGGTCGATAGAAATGTACGAGAAAATACACGTTACGCCCGACGAGGCCAAGTACTGGGGGCTGAGCGCCGGCTCCACGGTGCGCACCTTCGACACCGACTGCGGCCGCATAGGCGTGGTGATATGCTACGACGTGGAGTTTCCAGAGCTGTCGCGCATACTGGCCTCTCAGGGCATGCAGATACTCTTTGTGCCCTTCATGACCGACACGCAGAACGCCTACAACCGCGTGCGCCTCTGCGCTCAGGCCCGCGCCATAGAGAACGAGTGCTACGTGGCCATAGCCGGCAGCGTGGGCAACCTGCCGCGGGTGCGCAACATGGACGTGCAGTATGCCCAGTCGGCGGTGTTCACCCCGTGCGACTTTGCCTTCCCCTACGACGGCCGCCGCGCCGAGGCCACGCCCAACACCGAGATGATACTCGTGGCCGACGTGGACCTGAGCCAGCTGAGCGAGCTGCACACCTACGGCAGCGTGCGCAACCTGCGCGACCGCCGCAGCGACCTATACCAGATAGTGGTGAAAAACCAGGAGCGGAGAGCGGCAGAAAAGGATGGGGCTAAATAAACATTAAAATATTTTGGCGATAAAATATTTTATATTACTTTTGCAACGGATTAATTAATAATAAAATAAAGGATATAAGCCTATAAGCATAATTCTACTTCATTATTTTTTTGAAATTTGATCTAGAATGAAGAATATAGAAGATATGGCCGACGAGGAGCTGGCCCTGTCGTACGTGGGTGGAAACAACAAGGCTTTCGACCTTTTGCTCAAGCGCAACCAAGGCAAGCTGTTTTCATACATCCTGTTCGTGGTCAGGGATAAGGAATTGGCCAACGACATCTTTCAGGAAACTTTCATGAAGGTGATACAGCGCCTTCAGGAGGGGCGCTATGTGGCAAGCGGCAAGTTCTCGTCGTGGATAACGCGCATAGCCCACAACGTGATTATGGACTCCTACCGCTCCACCCGTGCGGGCCACATAGTTGAGGCCGGTGTGGACAACGACTTGTCAAATCTTGGCACCACTCAGTATTCGCAGGGCAGCATAGAGAACCAGTACGTCTACAGCCAGGTGATGGACGATGTGCGCCGCATCATGGACCACCTGCCGGCGGCGCAGCGCGAGGTGGTGTTCATGCGCTACTATCAGGAGCTGTCGTTCAAGGAGATAGCCGAGCTTACGGGCGTGAGCATAAACACCAGCCTTGGCCGCATGCGCTATGCCATACTCAACATGCGCCGCATGGCCAAGGAGCATGGCGTGCAGCTTAACTTGGCGTGAGCATTTAATAATTTATATATGTATAGCCATTGAATTGGCCGGTGCCTTCCCCCCGACGGTGAGCAAAAGTGGGGATAGCGCTGGCCAATTGCTGTTTTCGGGGGTGAGCTCCCTCAGCGCACGGTTACGTGGAAGCAGCCCTGATGCACCTCATACTTTATGTAGCACCGGCCCTGGTTGCGCATGTCGCGCAGCACCTCGCTGAGCACATACTTCAGCGTGTCGTCGCGCACCTGCCGCCGCTTCTCACCGGGCGGCTCCACAGTGCGGTATTTGTTGTAGCTTATGTCGAACGTGGTGCCATACAGGTGGCATGAGTTCTCGGTGGCGTTGCCGTTGTGGGAGCGCAGCTTTGCCACGTCGGCCCTAGAGCGCAGCACGCTGGTTACCATGATTTGGTGCAGCGGCACCCCCTTCACCTGCAGGCTGTCGTAGAAGGTGCGGCCAATGTCTTGCAGCAGCACTGCGGCCCGCGGCACGAGGTAGGGAATGCTGCTGCCCAGCTTCCTGACGTAGTAGTAAGGGTTGCTGCCTATGTAGACCAGCTCCTGCCGGCGCCGGGTGGCGTCGGTGTGGTCGGCCACGGGGCTCACTCCGTACTTCTGCGCCGCCGCCACCTGCACCTGCTGGCTGTCGGGGAAGGTCTTGCTGAAGCCCGGCACGCTGTAGAGGCGGTGCCTCACGGGGTTGCCGTCATGGTCGAAAAACTTGGTGTCGAGCACGCCGGAGGGCACCGAGTCGGGCTTGTGGCGCCCGGTTTGCGTGGCAGTGGCCACGGTGTCGGCCTTTGCCGCCTCCTCAGTCGGCCCCTTGTCTTTTGCCACCGATGGGAAAATGAGCCTGACCACGGCCAGCAGAGCCACTACCGTAAAGAATCCCTGAATGTATTTTTTCTTTGTAATTTTCATTTTAAAAGCGTCGGTGCAAGCGGATAGCACCCCTGCAAAGGTACAAAAAATAAATGCTGCCGGCATAGAATTTAGAAATATTTGCGCAATTGAGGATTTTATTGTATTTTTGCATCGTTTTAAAACGATTTTTAGCTTGATAGAAAAGCACATAGTACTTGAGGACATCGACCCTGTAACCTTTTACGGGGTCAACAACAGCCATTTGCAACTGGTAAGGTCGCTCTTCCCTAAGCTGAGGGTCGTGGCCCGGGGCAATGTGATCAGGGCCCTCGGCGACGAGGAGCAGCTCTCGCGCTTTGAGGAGCTGATAGAGGACATGCGCCAGCACGTGGAGAATGTCAACACAATTACCGACGAAGACATAATTGACCTGTTCAAGGGAAAGAAAGCCAACAGCGAGGCGGCTAATGGCGTTGTGGTGTACAACATCATGGGCAAGCCAATAAAGGCGCGGTCGGAGAATCAGCAGAAGCTGATAGACGCCTTCAGCAAGTCGGACATGACATTTGCCGTGGGCCCCGCAGGCACCGGCAAGACCTACCTGAGCATAGCCCTGGCGGTGAAGGCCCTGAAGGAGAAAACGGTGAGGAAGATTATACTCTCGCGCCCCGCTGTTGAGGCAGGCGAGAAGCTCGGCTTCCTGCCCGGCGACATGAAGGACAAGATAGATCCCTACCTGCAGCCACTCTACGACGCGCTCGAGGACATGCTGCCCACCGTGAAGCTGCAAGACATGATGGACAAGCACGTGATTCAGATAGCTCCTTTGGCATTTATGAGGGGCCGTACGCTGAGCGACGCGGCAGTGATACTCGACGAGGCGCAGAACACCACCACGGCGCAGATACGCATGTTCCTCACCCGCATGGGCTGGAATACAAAGATGATAATAACCGGCGACATGACGCAGATAGACTTGCCACGCGAGCAGAAGAGCGGACTGAAGGAAGCCCTGAACATTCTCACTGGCATAGAGGGCATATCGGTGGTGGAACTGGGCAAGAAAGACATAGTGAGGCACAAGCTCGTAACCCGCATAGTAAACGCTTACGAGGCCTACGACAAGGCTCAGGCGGAAAAGAGAAATCCTAACAACAAAGATAATGAAAGCATTAACAAAAACTGACTTCCACTTCGGTGGGCAGAAGAGTGTTTATCATGGAAAGGTTCGCGATGTCTACAACATCGACGACGACCTTATCGTGATGGTGGCAACCGACCGTATTTCGGCTTTCGACGTGGTGCTGCCAAAAGGTATTCCTTACAAAGGACAAGTGCTCAACCAGATAGCCGCCAAATTCCTTGATTTGACTGCTGACATTTGCCCCAACTGGAAGCTGGCCACACCCGACCCTATGGTAACCGTGGGGCTCAAGTGTGAGGGCTTCAGGGTGGAGATGATAATACGCTCAATACTCACCGGAAGCGCGTGGAGAGCCTACAAGGATGGCTGCCGTGAGCTGTGCGGAGTGAAGCTGCCCGACGGCATGAAGGAGAACCAGCGCTTCCCCGAGCCAATCATAACCCCAACCACCAAGGCCGACGAGGGCCACTACATGAACATATCGCGCGAGGAGATAATAAGCCAGGGCATAGTGTCGGCTGAGGACTATGCCGTGATAGAGGACTGGACCCGCAAGCTCTTTGCCCGCGGACAGGAGATAGCCGCTCGCCATGGCCTCATACTAGTCGACACCAAGTATGAGTTCGGCAAGCGCGACGGCAAGCTTTACCTCATCGACGAAATCCACACTCCCGACTCGAGCCGCTATTTCTATGCCGACGGCTACGAGGAGCGCTTTGCAAAGGGCGAGCCCCAGCGTCAGCTGTCGAAGGAGTTCGTGCGCCAGTGGCTCATAGAGCGTGGCTTCATGAACCAGCCCGGACAGGTGATGCCAGAGATTACCGACGAGTATGCTGAAAGCGTAAGTGAGCGCTACATCGAGCTCTACGAGCACATCACCGGCGAGAAGTTTGACAAGGCAGCAGAGGAAGGCGACATTGCAGCCCGCATAGAGCGCAACGTACAGAACTATCTCGATACCCTAAAAAAGTAAGAGAAGAAGATGTATCGCCAAGAATCCATCAAGCCATATTCTGAAGAAGGCGACAAGAAAAGTCAGGTGAAGGCTATGTTCGACAGCATAGCCCCCACCTACGACTTGCTTAACCACCGCATGTCGTTCGACATAGACAAGCGCTGGAGGCGCAGGGCCATAGCCTCGCTCAAGCCCTATCATCCGCAAAGAATACTCGATGTGGCAACAGGCACCGGCGATTTCGCTCTGCTTGCCGCCAAGGAGCTCAGCCCCGCGCGCATAGACGGGGTGGACATATCGGAGGGGATGATGCAGATAGCCTCAGGCAAGGTTGAGGCTTCGGCTGTTAAGGGTGTCGACTTTCGGTTCAGCAAGATGGATTCCGCGGCAATGACTTTCCCCGACAATACATTCGATGCGGTAATTTCAGCTTTCGGAATAAGAAACTTCCAGGACTTGGACAAGTCGCTCAGCGAGATGTGCCGCGTTATGAAGAAAGGCGGCCGCCTAAGTGTGGTAGAGTTGTCTTCTCCGGTTGCTTTTCCAATGCGGCAGCTATTTCGCATCTACTCTCACGTCATACTCCCTGCTTGGGGCAAGCTCGTGGCCCGCGACAAGAAAGCCTACAGCTATCTCACGCGCACAATAGAGGCCTTTCCGCAGGGCGAGCAGATGACAGCCATATTGAAGAATGCAGGATTCAGCGAAGTTGTATTCCATAGGCTTACATTCGGAATCTGCACATTATATCAAGCTACAAAAAAATAAATCTATTGTATTAAAAGCTATGGACAAATACGGACTGATAGGTTATCCACTTGGCCATTCCTTCTCGAGAGAGTATTTCAACCAGAAATTTGCCGACGAGGGAATAGATGCCGTTTATGAGAACTTCGAGATACCCTCGATAGATAATCTTCCCCTGGTGTTGGATTCCAATCCTACGCTTAAGGGACTTAATGTAACCCTTCCTTATAAGGAAAAGGTGATAAGCTATCTTGACTACGTGAGTCCGGAAGCTCGGGCCATTGGCGCGGTTAATGTGATAAGGGTAGAGCATAATGGCAGCAAGATTTATTTGCGAGGATACAACAGCGACGTGATAGGCTTCACCAAGAGCATTGAGCCGCTGCTTGAAAATTATCATAAGAAAGCACTGGTGCTGGGCACTGGCGGCGCTTCCAAGGCCGTTGACTATGGATTGCGGTCGCTCGGGCTGGAGACGGTGCTCGTAAGCAGATTCAAGCGCCCCGGCACCATACAGTATGAGAACGTTACAGCCGACGTGGTGAAGGAGTATAACGTGATAGTAAACTGCACCCCTGTGGGCATGTATCCGAACAGCGACTCCTGCCCCAAGTTGCCATACGAGGCGCTCGACACCCACAACCTGCTCTACGATGTTATTTACAACCCCGACGAGACCCTGTTTATGAAGAAAGGGAAAGAGCAGGGCGCTACGGTGAAAAACGGTATAGAAATGCTTCTGCTGCAAGCATTTGCATCTTGGTCGTTTTGGAATGACTATTCCGAAGACCAGCATTAATAATCAAAATTGATATTTTATTCTGCTCAAAATGAACAACAGATATATGATGCGTGGCGTCTCTGCCGCTAAGGAAGACGTACACAACGCCATAAAAAACATTGACAAGGGCCTCTATCCGCAGGCTTTCTGCAAGATAATACCCGACATTCTCGGTGGCGACCCTGACTATTGCAACATAATGCACGCCGACGGAGCCGGCACCAAGTCTTCGCTCGCATATTGCTATTGGCGGGAGACTGGCGACATGAGCGTGTGGAAGGGCATTGCTCAGGATGCTGTGGTGATGAACACCGACGACTTGCTCTGCGTGGGTGCCGTGGATAACATCCTTGTTTCGTCAACTATTGGCCGAAACAAGATGCTGGTTCCGGGCGAGGTGATATCGGCTATCATTAACGGAACCGATGAGTTTCTTGCCGATTTGCGCTCTATGGGGGTAGGAATATGGCCAACTGGCGGCGAGACAGCCGACGTGGGCGACCTCGTGCGCACCATAATAGTAGATTCCACAGTTACTTGCCGCATGAAGCGAAGCGACGTTATTGACAACGCAAACATACGTCCGGGCGACGTGATAGTGGGTCTAAGCTCCACTGGGCAAGCCACTTACGAGCATACCTACAATGGCGGAATGGGAAGCAACGGCCTTACCTCGGCCCGCCACGATGTCATGGCCAAGTATCTTGCTGCCAAATACCCTGAAAGCTACGACCACGCAGTGCCCGACGAACTGGTCTACAGCGGCAAGTTCAAGCTTACCGACCCCGTGGAGGGCACTCCGCTCGACGCCGGCAAGCTTGTGCTTTCTCCTACCCGCACTTACGCCCCTGTCATCAAGAAGCTGCTCGACGATATGCGCGGCGAAATACACGGCATGGTGCACTGCACTGGCGGTGCCCAAACCAAGGTTCTCCACTTCGTGGGCGATGACTGCAAGGTGGTGAAAGACAACATGTTCCCCGTGCCGCCATTGTTCAAGACCATTCACGACTGCTCCGGAACCGACTGGAAGGAAATGTATCAGGTGTTCAACATGGGTCATCGCATGGAAATATATGTGCGCCCCGAAGTGGCAGCAGATGTGATAAAGGTGAGCGAGAGCTTCGGCATTGATGCACAAGTAGTTGGAAGAATAGAAAAAGGAGAGCGCAGCTTGACTATTAAGTCAGAATACGGGACGTTTGAATATTGAAAATATTTAAGCAGAAGAAGATTATAAATGTCGACAAACAAAAGCATACTTGAGAAACTTGACGGTTTGGAAGCCCGCTATGAGGAAGTTTCAACCCTGATAACCGATCCGGAGGTGATTGCTGATCAGCCACGATACGTGCGCCTTACAAAAGAGTGGAAGGATTTGGGCGATATCATGAATGCAAGAAAGCGCTATGTGGCTTGTCTTGATGCCATCAGCGAGGCCAAGAATGTTATGGCCAACGAGTCTGACCAAGAGCTGAAGGATTTGGCGCGCGAGGAGCTTGCCGAAAACGAGGCTCTGCAGCCAAAGCTTGAAGAGGAAATAAAGATGCTGCTTGTGCCGAAAGATCCTGAAGATGCAAAGAATGTGCAGATGGAGATTAGGGCTGGTACTGGTGGAGATGAGGCTTGCCTTTTTGCAGGCGACCTTTTCAACATGTACAAGCGCTTCTGCGACAGCAAAGGTTGGAAGCTGAGCGTTACCGACTTCTCGCCCGGAGCCGTCGGGGGCTATAAGGAGATAGACTTTGCGGTGAGTGGCGAGAATGTTTACGGCACCTTGAAGTACGAGAGTGGAGTCCACCGTGTGCAGCGGGTGCCCGTAACCGAGTCAAACGGCCGCATGCAAACGTCGGCAGCCACGGTGGCAGTGCTGCCGGAGGCTGACAAGTTTGAGGTGAACATCAATGAGGGCGACATCAAGTGGGACACTTTCCGCTCGAGTGGAGCCGGAGGGCAGAACGTCAACAAGGTGGAATCGGGCGTGCGCCTGAGGTATCCGTGGAAGAATCCAAACACCGGTGAGGTGGAGGAGATACTCATAGAGTGCACCGAGACCCGCGACCAGCCAAAAAACAAGGAGCGTGCGCTGAGCCGGCTCTATACTTTCATACACGACCGTGAGCATCAGAAGTATGTAGACGATATAGCCAACCGCCGCAAGAGCCTTGTCTCGACCGGCGACCGCAGTGCGAAGATTCGCACCTATAACTTTCCGCAAGGCCGCGTTACCGACCACCGCATTGGCTACACCACCCACGACTTGCAAGGCTTCCTCGGTGGCAACATTCAGCCAATGATAGACGCTCTGACCGTGGCTGAAAACGCTGAGAAGCTAAAGGAAGCAGAGCTGTAGACGTGCGGTTCAGATGCTGTAAACATGTGGGTTAGCCGCACTGAAGCTATGGCTTAGCGGTTAAATATCATTGGTTTAAAACTGTTTATTTAAAATGAAAAGAAAAGAACTTATCAACAATATATTCTCAAAGCAGAGCTTTCTCTGCGTAGGGCTGGATACTGACATAAAGAAGATTCCTCACTTCTTGCGCGATGCTGACGATCCGGTGTTTGAATTCAATAAAAGTATTATCGACGCCACAGCTGATTACTGCGTTGCATATAAGCCGAATCTGGCTTTCTATGAGTGTGGCGGATTGAATGGCATACAGTCTTTCGAGAGAACCATCAGCTATTTGCAAGGTGAATATCCGAATCATTTCATCATAGCCGATGCAAAGAGGGGCGACATAGGCAATACGTCGGAGATGTATGCGCGCTCATTCTTTGAGGAATACAATGTTGACGCGCTGACAGTGGCTCCATATATGGGCGAGGACAGTGTCGGTCCGTTTCTGAAGTATAATGACAAGTGGGTGATTCTGCTGGCTCTTACAAGCAATAAGGGCTCTCACGATTTTCAGCTGCTTGAAGACCGTAATGGGAAGCGGCTTTTCGAGCATGTTTTGGAGAAAAGCCAAGAGTGGGGCAACGAGAACAACATGATGTATGTTGTCGGTGCCACGCAGGGCTCTATGTTTGAAGACGTCAGGCGGTTGGCTCCCAACCATTTCCTGCTTGTGCCCGGAGTTGGAGCTCAGGGTGGCAGTCTTGAGGAAGTTTGCCATTATGGCATTACAAAAGATTGCGGGCTCATTGTCAACTCTTCCCGTGGCATAATATATGCTTCAGACGGTAAAGACTTTGCTGCCGCGGCTCGGGCTAAGGCTGCTGCCGTCAGGGAGCAAATGGCGTTGGAATTGTCCAAAATATCCTGTATGAAGTAATTTTCTTCTTACTTTGACCAATAATCCGACAAAAAACGTTATATTTGCAAAATATTAGAAACGCATTTTTAATACAACATAAAAGAAATGGAGTTTACAGCCAAACAGATAGCAGAATTCATTCATGGCACTGTAGTGGGCGATGAGAATGCCAAGATCAGTTCTTTTGCAAAGATAGAAGAAGCTGCGCCGGGAACTATTACATTCCTTGCAAGCCCTAAATATACACATTATTTATACAGCTCGCAGGCATCGATTGTTATAATTGATGAAGGAATTGAGCTGCAAGAGCAGCCCAAGGCAACCCTGATAAAGGTTAAGAATGCCCGCGACTGTGTGGCTCAGCTGCTCCAGCTCTATGAGAGCATGAAGCCAAAGAAACAGGGCGTAAGCAGTATGGCGTTCGTCTCTCCGTCGGCCAAGATAGGTGCTAATGCGTATATAGCCCCGTTTGCTTTCGTTGGCGATAATGTGGTTATAGGCGACAATTGCCAAATCTATCCGAATGTTTCAATTTACGATGGGGCTACCGTTGGCAACAATTGCCTTTTCTATTCAAATGTGTCAATATATCATGACTGCAAGATTGGAAATAATGTTACCATTCATTCAGGCTCTGTAATCGGCGCAGACGGTTTTGGCTTTGCTCCAAACCAAGAGAAAGGCTGCTATGACAAGATACCGCAGATAGGAATAGTTACCATAGAGGATGATGTTGAGATAGGTGCCAATACTTGTGTAGATCGCTCCACGATGGGTTCTACATATATCCGTAAGGGTGTTAAACTCGATAACTTGGTTCAGATAGCTCATAATAATGACATTGGCAGCAACACCGTGATGAGTGCTCAAGTTGGCATTGCCGGAAGCACTAAGGTGGGGCAGTGGTGTATGTTTGGTGGCCAAGTCGGTATTGCCGGGCATATAGAGATAGGCGATAAAGTTTTTCTTGGAGCCCAATCTGGTGTGCCGGGTAAGTTAAAGTCAGGGCAGACTCTTATCGGTACTCCACCTATGGAGCCGCGCAACTACTTTAAAAGTCAGGCCATATTCCGTCGTTTGCCGGAGATGTATAAGGAGTTGAATGAACTCAAGGAAGAAATTAAAAAGCTGAAAGGCGAAAAAGAATAAACCTAACAGAAATGGAAACCAAGAAGCAAAAAACCCTAAAAGGCAGTTTCTCGCTTTACGGGAAAGGCCTTCATACAGGTTTGAACCTCACTGTTACGTTCAATCCTGCTGAAGAAAATACAGGTTACAAAATACAGAGAATAGATCTGCCGGATCATCCTACGATTGATGCCATTGCTGAAAATGTAGTAGATACTCAGCGTGGCACTGTAGTGGCTGAGGGTGATGTACGTGTTGGCACAATAGAGCATGCCATGGCTGCTCTATACGCATTAGGTGTAGATAACTGTTTGATACAAGTCAATGGTCCTGAGTTCCCCATCCTTGATGGCTCAGCCATAATGTATGTTGATCAGATTCAGAAAGTTGGACTTATTGAGCAGAATGCAACAAAGGATTTCTACATAATTCGACACAAGATAGAAATACGCGATGGTGAATCGGTGATTACGATTTTGCCCGACGATCAGTTCAGCATCACGGCTATGTGCTCTTTCCAATCTAAGTTTATCAACAGCCAGTTTGCCACACTCGATGACATGGAGAACTTCCCCGAGGAGATAGCGCCGGCCCGCACTTTCGTTTTTGTGCGCGACATTATGCCATTGCTTCAAGCCAATCTGATAAAGGGTGGTGATCTTGACAATGCAATTGTAATATATGAGCGTAAGGTTGAGCAGGAAAAGCTTAATCAGCTGGCCGATCTCTTGAAGGTTCCTCATATTGATGCTGAACATATAGGGTATATCCAGCATAAGCCGTTGATGTGGGAAAATGAGTGCACCCGCCATAAGCTGCTTGACATTATTGGCGATATGGCTTTGATAGGGCGTCCATTGAAGGGCCGTATCATTGCCACCCGACCAGGTCATACTGTCAACAATAAGTTTGCACGCCTCATGCGTAGGGAGATTCGTAAGCATGAGATACAGGCTCCTGTCTATGATCCAAACGAAACTCCGCTTATGGATAATGTCCGCATACGCGAATTGCTCCCACATCGCTTCCCAATGCAGCTTGTTGATAAGGTTATTTCTATGGGGGCCAACAGCATAGTTGGCGTTAAGAATGTAACATCAGATGAGCCCTTCTTCCAAGGTCATTTCCCTCAGGAGCCAGTTATGCCAGGGGTGTTAATGGTTGAGGCCATGTCGCAGTGCGGTGGATTATTGGTTCTCAATCAGTTGGAAGAGCCAGAGCGCTTGTCTACATACTTCGTAAAGATAGATGATGTTAAATTCCGCCACAAGGTAGTACCTGGTGATACCATTCTCTTCCGTGTGGAATTGCTGCAGCCTGTACGCCATGGAATTAGTTCAATGAAGGGCTATATGTTTGTAGGCGACCGTGTTGTTGCTGAGGCTACATTTACTGCTCAAATAGTCAAAAACAAATAACACTATATAAATGAATCAGATAAGTCCGATGGCCTTTGTTCATCCAGAAGCAAAGCTTGGTGATGGTAATATAATAGGTCCTTTCTGCTATATTGATAAAAACACTGTGCTTGGTGACAACAATGTGTTGCAAAACAGTGTTACTATAAATTACGGTGCAAGAATAGGAAATGGTAATGAATTCTTCCCCGGATCAAGTATTTCCACCAAACCGCAAGATTTGAAATTCAAAGGCGAAGATACTGTATGTATTGTTGGCGATAACAATTCTATTCGTGAAAACGTAACCATTTCTCGTGGAACTGCTTCAAAAGGAGAAACTCGTGTGGGCAATGACAATCTGCTTATGGAGAATATGCATATTGCTCACGATTGTTTCTTTGGCTCACATCTTATAATAGGCAACTCTACCAAATTCGCTGGCGAGGTGCATGTAGATGATTATGCGGTAATCAGTGCCACAGCCCTTTTCCATCAGTTTTGTAGAGTTGGCAGCTATGTGATGTTTCAGGGTGGTTCACGAACTTCTCAGGATATTCCGCCATATGTTATTGCAGGAAAAGAGCCAATACGATATGCTGGTGTTAATCTGATAGGATTGCGTCGCCATGGCTTCAGCAACGAACTTATTGAGCTGATTCATGAGGCTTATCGCCTTCTCTACTCTAAGGGAGTGTTACGTGAAGGTATCGATGAAATTAAAAAGAACTTGCAGCTTACTCCCGAAATCAAATATATTATTGATTTTGTAGAGTCATCAAAGCGTGGCATAATCAGATAAATGATCAAGACGCTGCTTGTGGTGCTTGGCCCTACGGGCGTTGGAAAGACTGAAGTCTGCATGTCTATTGCCCGTAATTATGGCATTTCCGTAATCAATGCTGATTCTAGGCAGGTGTATTCTGAGATTCCAATAGGAACAGCTGCACCTACAGCTAAACAAATGTCAGAAGTGAAGCATTATTTTGTGGGCAGTCGGCACGTTACAGATAATTATAATGCAAACATGTATGGGAGGGACGTCATGAGTCTGCTTGAAGGCTCTGATGCTCCTCTCGCATTGCTTTCAGGAGGCAGCATGATGTATGTTGATGCCGTTTGCTATGGTATCGATGACATTCCAGACGTTTCTGAGGACGTGCGTCTTATGCTTAAGAAAAGGTTGGCATCTGAAGGACTTGCACCTCTTGTGGAAGAACTATGGCATTTGGACCCTCAATATGCGAAAGAGGCTGATTTGGTAAATCCGCGTAGAGTGATTCATGCTCTCGAAATTTGTATTTCTTCAGGCTTACCATATTCTTCTTTCAGAAAAAAATCAAGGATAGTGCGCCCATTCAGAATATTGAAAATAGGTCTTACGCTGCCTCGTGAACAGCTTTACGACCGCATCAACAATAGGGTAGACGTAATGCTGAACAGTGGAATGATAGATGAAGCTAAACGAGTTTACCAGTATCGCAATTTGAATGCACTTAATACTGTTGGCTTTAAGGAACTTTTTGAATATCTTGATGGATTAACTACGCTTGATGAAGCTTCTTTCAAAATAAAGAGTGCCACCCGGCGCTATGCTCGCAAGCAGCAAACGTGGTTTAAACGTGACAAAGATATTCACTGGTTCAGTCCCGAAAATATTGAAGAAATCTTAAATTATATCAGTGAGAATGCCAATTAGAATCATTTTCACTACTTTTGCAATTAGCATTTTAATTAATTTGCTTTTATGTTAGATAAGCTAAGAAACACCGTTAGTTGGTGTTGGAGAAAGGTGAAAGCTTTTTGCCATTGGTATGTAGGACTCTATCGGGGCCGTCCATGGTATGTCAAGACCGTTACAGCTATTGTCTCTTGCATTGTAGCTTTCTTTTTATATTTGGGAATGGTGGATATAAACTTCCTCTGGTTGTTTGGCGAGAGCCCAGGGTATATTTCCGGACTTGATCCCAAACCGGCTCAGGCAAGCGAAATATACAGCTCAGATGGTAAGTTGATTGGAAAGTACTTCGATGAGAACCGTTCATCAGTGAAGTACGAAGACGTTAATCCTATCTTCTTTAAGGAGCTTGTCGACACTGAGGATGAGAGATTCTATAAGCATTGGGGAGTTGATCCTTTGGGTATGTTTGCTGCTGCTAAGGATGCTTTGCTCCACCATGAAGCTCGTGGAGCATCAACAATCACCCAACAATTGGCTAAGAACCTGTTCCGTATGCGTACCAACTATTCTCAAGGATTATTGGGGCACATACCAGGTTTGCGCATGCTGATAGTCAAAACCAAGGAATGGATAGTGGCTATTAAGCTTGAAACGAAAAACTCTAAAAAAGAAATTCTCGAAAAATATGCCAATACTGTAGACTTCGGTTCAAATGCTTATGGTATAAAAACAGCGGCTAAGACATATTTTAATACCACTCCTAAGAACCTTACCATAGAGCAAGCAGCTGTTCTTGTGGGCATGTTGAAGGCCACTACCTATTATAATCCTCGCACAAACCCAAAGAATAGCCTTGCGCGACGCAATGTTGTGCTTAACAATCTTGTTACTCATGGCGATCTTTCACGTCACGAGTGCGACTCATTGAAGCAGATTCCTATCGAACTTAACTTCAAGGTTGAGGAAAATTATGATGGTCAGGCACTTTATTTCCGTGAGGCCGTGGCCGATTATCTTAAAGAATGGTGCGAGACTAATGGCTATGATCTTTACCGTAGTGGCTTAAAAATCTACACCACTATTGATACCCGCATGCAGAAGTATGCTGAAGATGCTGCAATGAAGCAAATGAAAGTGGTGCAGCAGAACTTTAACAACCATTGGGGAATATACCGCAATCAGTCTGAAAATTGGCTTCGCCAAGAGCCTTGGCAGGATGAGAATCATCAGGTTATACCTAATTTCATCTTACAAATAGCCCAAAGGCAGCCTTTCTATAAGGCTTTGCAAGCTAAATACCCTAACAATCCAGACTCGGTAGACTATTATTATCGCCAGTGGAAACACCCTGTAAAAGTGTTTGATTATGATAAAGGCTCTGTTACCAAGGAGATGACGTCGGAGGATTCCATTAAATATATGGTAACATTCATGCATTGTGCCATGGTTGCTATGGAACCGGAGACCGGTGCCGTGCGTGCTTGGGTCGGTGATATAGATTTCAAGACATGGAAGTACGACAAGGTTACTGCCATGCGTCAGCCAGGATCAACCTTTAAGCTTTTTGTTTATTCAGAGGCTATGAACCAAGGTCTCACTCCTTGTGATAAACGCCGCGATGAATTCATTTCTCTTGAAGTCTATGACAAGAAGAAACACGAGATGACCACATGGCAGCCAACCAATGCAAATGGTCGTTTCTCAGGCGATTCTATACCTTTGAAGTCTGCTTTTGCACGGAGTATAAATTCTATAGCCGTACGTTTGGGGCAGGAAATGGGCATAAAGAACATTATAAATACGGCTCATGAGATGGGTATAAACAGTCCGCTCGACGAAGAGCCGTCGCTTGCCTTGGGCTCAAGTGATGTTACTTTGCTTGAAATGGTTAATGCCTATAGCACTGTGGCCGACAATGGAATGCATCACGAACCGGTACTTGTTAACAAAATTGTTGATTCAGATGGTAAAGTAGTCTATCAAGGTCCTACCTCTGAACGGCAGGCTTTATCCTATAAATCGGCATTCCTTATGCAGCAGATGCTTATGGCCGGAGTTCGTGAAGGTGGTGGTACATCGGTTAGTTTGCCTGGTTATACTGGTTGGATAAGCGACACCGACTTTGGCGGAAAGACAGGAACATCAAACAATCACTCTGATGCTTGGTTCATGTGCGTCACTCCTCACCTTGTGGTAGGTGCCTGGGTGGGAGGCGAATATCGTAGTATTCAC
>CAZUWO010000069.1:0-16615 GCA_964623995.1 uncultured Prevotella sp.
CCATGCACGGTATGTCGTACGTGATGGGCTCCCTCCCGTTCTTCCTTGCAATGAAAGAGGGAATGTAATCCATAGGTCCCGGACGGTAGAGGGCGTTCATTGCTATCAAGTCTTCAAATACAGTTGGCTTCAGTTCACGTAGGTATTTCTGCATTCCTGCCGATTCAAACTGGAAAGTTCCTACTGTTCTGCCTTCCTGATAGAGCTTGTATGTGAGTTCATCGTCTATGGGAATGTTGTCAAGATCTATAATATCGCCTGTCGTTTGCTTTATCACCTTGCATGCTTCTTTCAACTCCGACAATGTCTTCAGACCGAGAAAGTCCATCTTTATCAGTCCAGTCGATTCGATAACATGACCGTCATACTGTGTCACAGCTACCTTTCTGTCGGGGAAATCAGGATCAGTTGCGGTGCTTACCGGTACCCAATTGCTTATCTCGTCGCGGCAAATTATGAATCCACAGGCATGTATGCCGGTGCCACGGATGGTTCCTTCAAGCATCTTGGCATACTTAATGGTGTTGCGCTCGCGTGGGTCGGTCGACACTTCTGCTTCCCTCAGTGCCGGCGTACACTTTATGGCGTTGGCCAGATTCATCTTAAGTCCGTCAGGAAGTCGGTCTGGTATGGCTTTGCAGAGGGCATTGGTGCGGTCGAGGGGTAACCTTTCCACTCGTCCTACATCCTTAATTGAGTTCTTGGTGGCCATCGACGAGTAGGTGATAATATGGGCACAGTTGTTGTGTCCGTATTTGTCCATCACCCATTGCAGCACCTTTCCGCGGCCGTCATCGTCGAAGTCGGTATCAATATCCGGCAGATTCACGCGGTCAGGATTGAGGAAACGCTCAAACAGCAAGTCATATTTCAGCGGGTCTATCTTTGTTATGCCCAGGCTGTAGGCCACAACCGAACCGGCCGCAGAGCCACGTCCTGGGCCTACCATTACGCCAAGCTCGTTGCGGGCAGCATTAATGAAGTCCTGAACTATGAGGAAGTAGCCCGGGAAACCCATCGTTTTCATCACGTGAAGCTCAAACTTTATGTGCTCGGCCACGTTGTCCGGTATCGGATCGCCATATAGTCTGTACATCTTATCGTAGCCTCCTAGTCGCTCTACTATCTTCTTGCCTTCCTCTTCCGGCAGTTGGTTTTGGCCGTTCTCGTCGCTGGTAAACTCGTGGTAGAGGTCGGCTTCAGTGTATTTCTTGCGCCATTGCTCCTCGGTTCCGAACTCCTTAGGTATGGGGAAGAAGGGCATTATGGGCCCATGGTCAATGCTGTATAGCTCCACCTTGTCAAGAACCTCAAGGGTATTCGACAGGGCTTCGGGCACATCGGCAAACACTTCGTTCATTTCTTCGCGCGTTTTGAACCATTCCTGCTTAGAGTAGCGCATGCGGTTGGGGTCGTCAAGGTCTTTTCCTGTCGACATGCAGAGCAGATGGTCGTGGGCCTCGGCTGTTTCCTTGTCCTCAAAGTGGCAGTCGTTGGTGCACACCAGCTTTATTCCGTACTCCTTAGCAAACTCCATCAGCACGTGGTTGGCTTTCTGTTGCAGCGGGAAAGTTTCGCGATTGGCCACGATATTGGGGTCTTTCACCTCGTGACGTTGCAGTTCCAGATAGTAGTCGTCGCCAAACACGCGGTGATACCACTCGCAAGCTTCGCGCGCTCCGGCTATATCGCCCCTTATTATCTTGGCAGGCACTTCGCCGGCAATACATGCTGAGCACACGATTAGGCCCTCATGGTATTTCTCAAGGTCGGCTCTGTCGGTTCGTGGACGGTAATAGTAGCCGTCAACCCACGACCTACTCACCAGCTTTACCAAGTTTTTGTAACCTCTAAGATTCTTTGCAAGCACTATAAGATGGTAGCCCGAGCTGTCGCCCTGGTCCCTGTCCATGTCTTCTTTGTGTCTATGGGCCACATACATCTCACATCCGAAGATGGGCTTGAAGGGCTCCAACCCTTCCTTCTTGCGGCCTTTGTTGACCTTTGCGCAATAGTCTGCGAACTCCTTTATACCATACATCACTCCGTGATCGGTAATAGCCATGCCTTTCATGCCGTCTTTTATGGCCTTGTCTACAAGGTGTGGCACTTTAGACTGTCCGTCAAGAATGGAGTAATGTGTATGTACGTGAAGGTGAACGAAATCTTGCATTAGCGTGTTCCTTGTTCTTTTAAAAATTGAAAGCGACTTCAAAGTTACCCAATAAAGTTGACATGGCCAAACACGACAATGCCTTTTTTGTTCTCTGTCTCTCAATTTACGATGCCTGACACGCCAATATTACGTATGCTATATGGCATTGCCTAAACCATGCAAAATAGGAATAGCTCCTTTATAACTCCGCTTTTGGCTCTTAACTCTTCATTTCACATTCGCCATTCCGCATTAATCCTAAGTGTGCATCAATTGAAGCCCGAATGGCCAACAATTGCCACCCAAACGGGCACCAATTGAGTTCCGAATGGTCAACAATTGATATACATTGCCCAAATGGCCCGTTTACAGCTCCGAAACAGCTGCCTTGCAAACCGCTTCCTACGCCTGCCGGCAGTAGCTAATACAGGAAAAGAATCTCCGAAAATTTGTCAGTATGGTAAAAAAAGATTACCTTTGCATATTGTAAACGATAATACCGTCTACCTGTCATGGGCAAGAGAATAAAAAAAATCAAGAAAATCAGAATCCATCGCGAGGGTTCCAACCAGCTCTTCTATGGCGCAATAGGTTTCATTCTTGTGGCCATCGCTTTGTGGCATGGGTTCGACACGAAGATTCCTTTTTGGATTTTCGCAGTCGTTTTTGGTGCCATCTATTGCGCGGTGGTCAACTTCTACCGTTGTCCCAAACGATAATTCAATGATGAAAACACCGACAAGACGGTCGTAGCTCCGGCCGACGGCAAGGTCGTAGTTATAGAAGATGTATTCGAAAAAGAGTATTTCCACGAGCATCGCCTGTTGATTTCCATCTTCATGAGTCCTCTTAATGTCCATGCTAACTGGTTTCCGGTTGATGGTAAGGTAAAGTTCGTCAAGCATTTCAACGGCAACTACCACCGCGCATGGCTTCCAAAGGCCAGCAGTGAGAACGAACATGCCGACGTAATGATTACAACTCCCGACGGGGTAGACGTGCTTTGCCGGCAGATAGCCGGTGCCATGGCCCGCCGAATCGTTACTTACGCCAAGGAGGATGAGGAATGCTACATTGACGAACATTTGGGTTTTATCAAGCTTGGCAGCCGTGTCGATGTCTATTTGCCCATCGATGCCGAAGTGAAAGTTAAGATGGGGCAGTCCACTACCGGCGATCTTACAGTGATAGCAAAACTGAAATGAAAAAGCATATTCCAAATTCCATAACCTGTTGCAACCTCATTTCCGGTTGCATAGCCACGGCTTTTGCCCTCACCGGCAACATACAGTGGGCGCTGATGTGGATTATCATCGGAGCCGTTTTCGATTTTTTCGATGGCATGACCGCCCGCTTGCTCGGGGTGAGCTCGCCCATAGGCAAGGAGCTTGACTCACTGGCCGACGACATTACCTTTGGTGTGGCACCGGCAACGATAGTCTTCAGCGAGCTCTGCGTTATGGATTATCCGTTTTCTTTCCTTGACAGCTTGCGCGATTACCTGCCGTTCGGCGCCTACATCATGGCTGCCTTCTCAGCCATTCGCCTTGCGAAGTTCAATCTGGATGAGCGGCAGAAGCTTGGCTTCATAGGGCTTCCCACTCCTGCCAATGCCCTTTTCTGGGGAGCATTGATACTTGGCGGACAGAATTTCATAGAGAGTCATGCCTCTGTTATGTTTTGGATTCTCATTCTTGGCATAGCCATTAGCTGCTGGCTCATGGTGAGCGAGATACCAATGTTTGCCCTTAAGTTCAAGCATTGGGGGTGGAAAGGCAATGAGGTGAAGTATATTTTCATTATACTTTGCGTTCCTATACTGGCCTTATTCCGCATCACCGGCTTTGCCGTCATTATTGCATTATATGTGGCTATCTCGGTAGTGCTTGACCTTAGGGGCGGTTCTGCCAAGTCACATTAATAAATTAAAGCTTTAAAGCGAAATCTTACAATGAGAGCACTTTTAGGAGTCTTCCTGTTTTTCTTTATAGCCTTCATCATATTGGTATTGATGTTGGTTCGTTTTTTCATGAACATTACCCGTCGCGATAACCTTGCCCGCAAGCAGCAGCGCCAACATCGCCGCTACTATAGCCGTGAATCTGATCCCAAATCGGGCGTAGAGGTAATGGATACCCGCTCACCCGAGTCCCGCAATAAGAAGGTTATTCCCGACAGCGAGGGTGAGTATGTAGAGCCGATAGAGTAGTCTGGGCTTGCTGTCTTGGTCAGAAGCCAAGCACAAAGTGCGGGTCCAGATAGTTCATTATCTCAGTTTTGTTGGTCGTCATAGTCCATTGCTTCACCTTTTGTGGGCGTAGCGATGTGTCTATAGGGTTGCCTTTAGCGTCTTTACTCATGTATTCGGCAAAGTTTATGTGTGGTGTAGCTTCACCAATTTGGGCAAAGCCATCGGCCGGAATTCCTTCCAGCTTGCACCCAAGTAATACGCATTCGGCCCAAGGATAGTTCTTTCCGTGGTTGTCTGGCAGTCTTGCTATGTGGGCATAAGGCGACTTCCCTATGAAATTACAATAGGCAAACACGTTGCCATGGTTCTCTTTGCCGTTGCGAATCCACATAAACGCACCGTTGCTGATAAGTGTGCAACCGGCAAAATAGCATGGACCACGACCTAAAACGGTGTCGCCGCCGCCCTCTATGAGGCAATTAGTGAACAGCGTTGAGCCGTTTGCTTGCAGCGCATCGCCATCTCCGACCACACGAATATTCTCACATGCGTTGCGTTCCCCATTAATAAGGAAGCCTTCAGCTTGTCCTTTACAGTCGGTTTGGAATGTTATGTTGCTGAAAATCATGTCGGTACAGTTGTCGGCGGCAACGGCAGCACGTCGTGAAGGAAACGTTCCGCGCAGCTCATTGGTCTTGATGTCGGCTGGATGAGGATTGAAAACCTCATTGTTAGGATAATGAACCACTACGCCGTCGCGGCTTTCTCCTATAATTGTAACATAACTTTTATTGCGGAAGTATACCAGTTCCTCGTAGTCGTCGTTGCGCACTTTCACGGTTCTTCTTTCAGCTTCACTCTTCAAGAAGTTTGGTATGAAATCCATGGCTCCCTGCAATGTGCAGAAGTCTCCACTTCCATCGGCAGCTACAGTCAGTACTCGCTGGTTCTTGTCCGGACTATTTGACTTGGTAGAAAAGCTCCATTTTTGCTTTCCTCCCATGGCTCCCGCACCTTTGAATACGCCTTTATCCACTTTCACATAATACTCATGACCATACTCAAGCATGTTGTTGTGAGGATAAATGGTGGCTTTTCTTCCATGGATTATGACTGGATAGAAGTGGAAAGCGTCAGAAAATCCGCCTATAATGGTGCGCTGATAGTTGCTCTTATCCTCGCGTGCGGCTCCCGAAGGTGTACCCGGGCGAGTGTTGCGGTTGGTTATCAACTTGTCGGTATATACGTAAGGTTCGGGCGTATATGTAGCTTCCGGATTGGCGGGTTGGCTCTTTGTGGGTCCTGCGGGAATGCTCATGTCGAGCCGGTCTACGAGTTTGCCGGTCTGTTTGTCGTATATGCTGATGCAACCTTTCTGTCCAAGCTCGGGCTCAGAGTCAAAAACTATGGTCAGATGTGTGTCGGGGCAGATGTTGGAACTTCCGTTTTGAGGATAGAAGTCGGCGCAGTTAGCACCTGTTGTGAATGTAACGGCCATGAGAATAATAAAGAAAAACCGCCTAATACTTGATTTTATGGTGATTATGCTCATAGGTTTGTAGAATTAATTATTGTGTGATTGCTGGAAGCAGAAATGCCTGACTATGGACGAAAATGAAATTTTTAATCCTGTCAGGCATCTCTTGTGTGTTATTAAAGGTTACTTTTTGCTAAGGCAAGGCAAGCGTTATTTGCGTTGCCAACTGAGTTTTAGCTGGTGCAGCATGGTGGTTCCTTCGCCCGTGGTGCCTGTGTGCTGGAGCAGGAACCCACCATAATTGTTAGGCTCTATAGTTGCGTTGAGGCTTACTGAGGCCACAGTCGGGGCGTCGGCCTTAGGCAATGGATTCTCGTTATATACCTTAGCGGTGAGTTTATTGCCCACAGTGGCCACGCTTATGTGGCATCCGCTCACGTAGCAGTTGCTTTGAATAGAGTCTGATATAGGTGTAGCCACTCCGTCTTTATAACGCATCAGCACAAAGCTTACTGCACTCGAAGAGCGGTTTGTACGTACAATGCGGAGCGCATAGCCGTTTAGGCGCTCTGTATCCATCTTGATTCCTATGTCCATATACTGGGCTCTGGCCGACGAAAAGCCTTGTCCGGCCATCTTGCATGGGTCCACCAGCAACTCGGCGGCCATGTCTCCGTAGTTTCCTATGGCAGGAGTATAGCGCAGTCTTGCTCCTTGCTGCTTCTGCAACAAGCCCTTTCCGTGGCACCCGTTTATGCCTTCTCCGTAGTACCACATGGGTTTGCGGTAGTCAGTACTCCACTTGTATTCGTCAGTATCTTTTGGCTTGAATCCGTCTATAGTCCATAAGCAGGGCCCAACTTGTGGCTGATTGTCGCACGGAAGATTTTGAAAATCGGTCTGCCAAGTATCTGTCGGCACCACTTCACGGCTTTTTATGGGCTTCTTCGTAGTGGCACTGACGGGTGATCCAGCTTCAGAGCGCAGGTGTTTGGGCCTCACAGTTGCCAAAATAAGGTGCCCTGAGTCGGCCGGAGTTAGGGTATAGGTGGTTGTTGGCACGTTGTTGCGGCTTGTGGCAAGGTGTATTTGGCGGTCACTGTCTATGCGATACCAGTCTATTATGCTCTCATCCTTCCGTCCGTTCAGCTGCAACTGGTAGTCAACAGTGGCTTTTCCGTCTGCCACAGTAATGCGAGGACGCTTTGTAAACTGTGGTGCGGGCAGCACTGATGGCTTCACTGTGAGTTCGGCAGCACCAATCAGGCCTTCGTCTGTATAGGCTTCTATGAATAAAGTGTCAGGTAACTCACCGTTGTTTGTGGGCACCACGAGGCAATTGAAATCATCCTGAGGCTCCAGTCTAACTGATTTCTCGTGCCCATTCTGTACTCTCCATTTTATTTTTCCACGGTAATTGTCCAGGCATGGCAGCCCTCCACGGCGCAGAGGAGTTGCCTTCAGCACCACGTTGTCATTGCCGGTAGCCAACTGAACAACCTTAGGCTCAATGCCGAGGGCTGTGGCCATGCATCTGAATTCGGCCGGAGTGGCTTGCTGCATGCCTGCAGGGTCCCAACCGTCGCTGCCACTAAGCAAGTTGTATAGATTGTAACGGCCATCGGGAAGCACAAAAGCGTGTAGCTGATTCTTATTCTCCAGATTGACAGTAGTCCACGGATGAGCCTTGTCAATGGATGTTTCTTGTCCGTTAAATTTTAGGTTTGCCACGTTGCATCGTAGCCACAGGCTTGGTTTTAGAGTCCATCCCCACTGTGTTTTGGCCGGAGACGAGAGCTCGCAGTTGATGAGTTGTATCGGATTTTGACTCTTTGTGAAGAACTGTGAAGGAAAGTCGTGCATGGTGAATATGCGGCATCCCAACATAGAGGCTCCGTAGGCGTCACTGTTCCAGAATGGTTTTGTGGCGTAGAAGTATAGGTCGCAGTTTAAATAAACACCCGAAGAGGTTAGCGCATCATCTGTTGACTCAAGGTGGCAGCGGTCGAAGAGTATGCGCGTTGCGCCACCAAGAGGATTCATATTCAGTCTGCTTATGAAGCGAACGTTACGAGCCACGGCTCTGTCTCCGTCCAAGTAGGCCACGTGGGCTTGTGTTATGGCGGCGTTACGCTTCTTTCTTCCAAGCTCGGGGCGCAAGGAGTAGTCGAGGTCCACGTTGCAGTAGTTGCCCATAGTCAGGTTTTCCACCAGCAGACCGTCACCATGGAAGCGCACCATGGTGAAGTTTCCATAGCTGCCTTGGCCTTGTCCGCGTTGCGAAGCCAGTACCACGTTACGTGCATCGTGGCAGAGTCCGATAATGTTAAGGTTCTGACAGCTCACTTCAAGACCTATGGGCGCACTGCCATCTGCCCGTTTCACCACGGCTGGAGTGTCGGGATCGTTGAGCCAGTATACCCATGGCGCAATGTATACTCGTATTGGTTCTGTCTCTGTTCCGTCGGTTAGGTGGCTCATTGCCTCCTGAAATGTGCGGTAGACGTAGGGTTGTTGTGCCTGTTTCTCAGTGAGTGAACCGCATATTAGTAATGATTTAGATCCCAGTTTTATGTTTTTCCCGTCGTAGCTGAAGCTGCCTTTACTGAGCATTATGGGCTCTTCAGGGTCGATACTGATATTGGTTTGGGCCACTGTCTGTATGGTAAACAGACATAGGGTGACCATAATGATAATGTGGTGTTTCATGATTTGGTATAGTGTTTTAGGTTTTTGCTAGTTTGTATTTGTTGTTTTCTGAGTAAAAAACAATTATAATTATGGGGCAAAGATAGTAAAAGTTTTCGAAAAGAAATATTAATAGCGATATAAAAATAAAAATTTTCGGATTTTGTTCCGAAGACTTTCAACATTCAGCAGCATTTTAATTTACCGTTGATGATGCTATGTTGAATGTTTAGGTGCTTTGCTTTGACGGTTTGATAGTACTTTTCTGGTATTAATAACAGTTTGCCGTCAGTAATTGCATCCGACGGCAAACTGTTATATAATCTTGGCTCATTACAGGGACCGAGTCTGCGTAGAGCCGGTGGTATAGCACAGTGCTGCGCCTATGGCTGTGCAGAATTCGCTGTACTTTGGTATTATGAAGTGCACGCCGAAGAGCTTCTCCATCAGTGGGAAAACATATTCACACTGTGGCAGAAGCGTCAGATTGCCTATCAGCACGAAGTCGCGTATGTGGCTGTTAAGGGCCGACAGAATCGTGGCTGAACCTATAGTCTGCAACACCATGTATATTATGCCGAGCGCAATGTCCTCCCTCGAGGCATTGCCTTGTGCGTTGGCAAATAGTGAAGCCGTTGCGTCCATGGGCAGTCCTGGCAGCGGATGGGCCGAAATGTCGCCTATAGAGAGATTTATCTTTGAGGCATCGCCCTTCATGGCCAGTGACACTATCTCTTTCACGCTGTCGGTTTGCAGTATCACTCTTGAGAGTCCGCTCAGCGTTCCGCCACCTATTCCAATTCCGCCTATATGCTTTATGTCGGTGCCATGGCACTCCACGATAGAAGTACCAGTGCCCATCGACACCACTATCATGTCTGTCAGCCTCGATTCAAACTGTGCTCCAAGTCCGTCGGCTTGGAATTCTTCGGCCCTACTCGTTGGCAGGTTGTAGATGGGGCGGTCTATGTAGGCTGCGCCTACGCCGGTCAGCATCACGTGTTCAATATCAGTGAGCTGCACTTGGTTGTCGTACAGAAACTTGCCGAAGGCTCCGTAGAGCGACGTTATAGGGTCGGTGGCCTTTATTCTTATAGGCGACATCACCTTGCCGTTCCTTATTCCAACTATCTTTGTGGTGCTAATGCCCACATCTATGCCTATGGCTATCTTTTGCTTTTCCATTATGTGGATGTTATTGGTATTCGGATGCAAAGTTAAATGATTTTGCAAAAAAAACAAAATAAATTTTTCTATTAGTCTGAAAATGAGTACTTTTGCATTCCGATACACAAAAACGGCAACATTACACATTAATATATACACTGTAACAGAGATAACAAAAATGACAAAAGCAGACATCATCAAGGAGATAGCCAACAGTACCGGCATATCGCAGAAAGACGTTAGTGCTGTTGTAGAAGGTTTCATGGAGTCGATAAAGGATAGCTTGTTGGAGCGCAAGGAGAATGTTTATCTGCGCGGTTTCGGCAGTTTCATTGTCAAGCACCGTGCTGAGAAGACGGCCCGCAACATATCACAGAACACTACCATTGTGATAGCTCCGCACGATTTCCCTGGTTTCAAGCCCGCAAAGAGCTTCATCGAGGCCATGAAAGGATAAGTTGTAAACATTAGAATTTAAAATATTTTTAAACAAACAAGCAATCATGCCAAACGGAAAGAAAAAGAAGGGCCACAAGATGGCCACACACAAGCGCAAAAAGAGACTGCGCAAGAACAGGCACAAGAGCAAGTAAGCCCTTTCAGTAGGGGCTGAAAGCCGCCTGAGCGAGACCCGCCGCCTTAAAGCGGGTGCAAAGGCGTGTCAACCATAAAGAGAATAGTTGATGCGCCTGTTTTTTTATGAACAAGTCGAAAAAAGAACAGAAAAGAATGACAAGCGAAGTAGTTATCGATGTCCAACCTAAGGAGATCAGCATAGCCCTGCTCGAAGACGGCCGCCTGGTGGAATACCAGAACGAGCCCACGGGGCAAAGCTTCTCGGTGGGCAACATCTACGTAGCCAAGGTAAAGAAGCTCATGCCGGGCCTCAATGCCAGCTTCGTCGATGTGGGCTATGAGCGCGACGCCTTTCTGCACTATTTGGACTTGGGAAGCCAATTCAACTCTTTCGCTAAATATCTTAAGCAGGTTGACAGCGACAAACGTAAGCTCTTTCCCATCAGCAAAGCCACACGCATGCCCGATCTCTCTAAAGACGAGTCGGTGCAGACCACACTCAAGGTGGGCCAGGAGGTGCTTGTGCAGGTGGTTAAGGAGCCTATCTCGACCAAAGGCCCACGACTCACGTGCGAACTCTCGTTTGCAGGCCGTTACCTTGTGCTGATTCCTTTCGGCTCTAAGGTAAATGTCTCTTCGAAAATTAAAAGCTCTGAGGAACGCGCAAGGCTGAAACAGCTCGTCATGAGCATAAAGCCGAAGAACTTCGGAGTCATCGTTCGCACGGTGGCAGAGGGCAAACGGGTGGCCGAACTCGACAATGAACTGAAAATTCTCCTTAAGCGTTGGGACGAAACCATACGCAAAGTACAGAAGAGTACTGAGCGCCCCAAACTCGTATTTGAAGAAACCGGACGGGCAGTGGCCATGCTCCGCGATCTCTTCAACCCCAGTTATGAACATATTTACGTCAACAACGAGGAGATTTATGAGGCTGTTCGCAACTACGTTGGGCTGATAGCGCCCGACAAAGTCGACATAGTAAAGCTCTACACCGGCAAGGTGCCTATCTTCGACAACTACAATGTAACGAAGCAAATTAAGTCAGGCTTCGGCAAAACCGTAAACTACGGCCACGGATGCTACCTCATAATTGAGCACACAGAGGCAATGCACGTGGTTGATGTCAACAGTGGCATAAGGTCGAAGAAGGAGAACGGACAGGAGCAAAACGCACTCGACACCAATCTTGGAGCAGCCGACGAACTGGCAAGACAGCTCCGCCTGCGCGACATGGGCGGAATAATTGTGGTCGATTTCATTGACATGAAGCTCGCAGAGGACCGCCAGATGCTCTACGAACGCATGTGTAAGGACATGCAGAAAGACCGTGCGCGCCACAATATCTTGCCACTTAGCAAGTTCGGACTCATGCAGATAACCCGCCAAAGGGTGCGTCCGGCCATGGATGTCAACGTAGAAGAAGAGTGTCCCACTTGTTTCGGCACCGGAAAGATTAAGTCGAGCATCCTGTTTACCGACCAACTTGAGCGAAAGATTGATAATCTCGTGAACAAAATCGGCATCCGCCGCTTCACACTTTATGTCCATCCTTATGTGGCAGCCTATATTAATCAGGGCCTTATCAGCTTGAAGCGCAAATGGCAGATGAAGTATGGATTTGGTGTTCACGTAGTTCCGTCACAGAAATTGGCTTTCCTGCAGTATGAATTCTACGACGAAAACGGCCAGTTCCTCGATATGAAGGAGGAACAGGAAACAAAGTCGAAAAAGCAGTAAAGGCAGGATCTACTATCTGCAATGGTGCCCCCGCAGAGCCGTAACAGCTCATCGGGGGCGCCATTGTTATATGACTCCTCAAAATATTTTATTTACTCTTGTACCACTCTTTCAGCACATAGAAGGCCTGTTTGCGCTTGCCTTGGTCAGATACTAGGCCCTTCCGGTTAAAGTAGTTCTGTATTATGGGCTCCAGACGTCGTGCCGGCCTGAAGTCCTTCAGCACCCATAGGGTGGTGCCGGCCAGTCCTTCTATCTTGTTTATTATTGCCAGGTTCTGCCTGTATAGCTCAGCTTGGAACTCCTCAGTCCAGCGTTGGTCCTTCTGTCCATGCCTTCCGGCCACGGCACCTCCGCCAAATTCGCTTATAATCACAGGTTTGTTGTAAGGTATTTCCCATTTCATTTCGGCGTCGTCGTTCACGTCGCGATACCAACCCACATATTGATTGAAGCTCACTATGTCTACATACGGCGCCAAATTGTCCTGCAACCGGTTCACGTAGTTGCTGGCACTGGTCACCTCCATAGCCATAGATATGAGCCGTGTGCTCATCTCTTCCCACAGCAGGAATCCCAGTCTTTCGGCCTCACGCACGGCATATTCGTTGTGCGGATATTCCGTTCTTCCTGCCAATCCTGCTAACTCCATTCTCCCTTAATCGATAAAATCAAGTTAAAACATGACTGAAATGCCACATTTTAGGCAAATTATGATTAACTTTGCGCAAATAATTAATGTAACGCAAGAAATATGTTCAGCAAACAAACCTACGTGAACCGCCGCGCAGAGTTGAAGAAGCTCGTCAAGAGCGGCATCATAATACTCTTTGGCAACAATGAGAGCCCGGCTAATTTCCCGGCCAATGCTTACTATCCCTTCCGTCAGGACTCGTCGTTTCTGTACTATTTCGGCCAGAAGCGCGATGGCCTCGTGGGCGTAATCGATATTGACAACGACCGCGAAACGCTCATTGGCGATGACATTTCCATCGACGATATCGTTTGGTATGGCTCCGTCGACAGCGTGAGCGATATGGCCCAACAGGTGGGTGTGGCCCATTCGGCCCCTATGAAGGAACTTACCGCCATCTGTCAGGAGGCCCTCCGCGACCACCGCAAGGTGCATTTCCTGCCTCCTTACCGTGCCGACATCAAGATTCAAATCTATGATTTGCTTGGCATTCACCCCATAAGCCAGAAGGAACAGGCCTCAATGGAGCTTATTCGTGCCGTGGTCAAGATGCGTTCTTCCAAGACAGCTGAGGAGATAGAGGAGCTTGAGCGTGCCGCTGTCATCGGTTACAAGATGCACACCACTGCCATGAAGCTCACTAAGCCCGGAGTTACCGAGAAGTTCATAGGCGGTCAGCTCGACGGTGTGGCCCATAGCTACGGCTCCATGGTCTCTTTCCCCACCATATTCTCTCAGCATGGCGAGATAATGCACGGCAATCCGTCAATGGCCGAGCTTGAGTCTGGCCGTCTGGTATTGTGCGATGCCGGTGCCGAAACACTCGAACACTATTGCTCTGACAATACTCGCACCTATCCTGTCAATGGCAAGTTCACCCAGCGTCAGCTCAACATCTACCGTGTTGTTGAGGAATGCCACGACGCCACCTTGCAGTTGGCAAAGCCGGGAGTGAAGTATGCCGATGTCCACTTTGCCATCTGCCGCATCATTTTCGACCGTATGAAGGAGCTCGGGCTTGCCAAGGGCAACACCGACGATGCCTTGCGTGAGGGCGCTCATGCCATGTTCCTGCCCCATGGACTTGGCCACATGATGGGAATGGACGTTCACGACATGGAGAGTCTCGACCAGATTAACGTAGGATTCGACGAGGAGACGCGCCCCAACCTTGAGCAGTTCGGTACCAATTGCCTGCGCATGGGCCGCCGTTTGCAAGAAGGATTCGTCGTAACCGATGAACCCGGCATCTACTTCATACCCGCTCTCATCGACGAATGGCGCGCCACGGGCCACTGCAAGGACTTCCTTTGCTTCGACGAACTTGACAAGTACAAGGACTTTGGTGGCATTCGCATCGAGGATGACGTGCTCATCACCAATGATGGATGCCGCTTCCTGGGCAAGGACCGCATTCCTTATCATCCTCACGACATTGAGGAGTTTATGAAGAATAACTGATAAGAGCATGAATCGCGCGGCCATTGTCATATTCCTTCTATGCCTTACAGTCAGCCAAGCCTTGGCCCAGAAGCACGAGGTAAGGCGGCCTGGCCAAATTGCGGTAAAGACTGACAGGGCAAAGACAACACAGAAGAAAGGTGGAACCACGGCCAAATATTCCACCCAAGCCATTTCCGACATTACCGTAACGGTAAGAGGGGTGAGCTTTGTCATGAAGGGTGTGCAGGGTGGTATTTTCACCATGGGGCGCACACGCGACCAAGGCACCATCCCCATCGATGTGTGGAACGAGGGCACACATCGTGTGGCTTTGAGCAGTTTCCGCATAGGCCAGACCGAGGTAACCCAACAATTGTGGGAGGCTGTTATGGGCAGCAATCCTTCTTATTACAAGGGTGGCAACCTGCCTGTGGAGAACATGACAGTTGACGACATAAAGACTTTCATACAGAGGCTCAACTCTCTCACTGGCCGTCACTTCCGTTTGCCCACTGAGGCAGAGTGGGAGTATGCCGCCAGAGGAGGAAACAAGAGCCGTGGCTATATGTATTCCGGCTCTAACAACGTCAGCGATGTGGCATGGCACTATGTCTCCGGCCAAGAAACCAAGTCCCATCCTGTGGCCACCAAGAGGCCAAACGAGCTTGGATTGTACGATATGAGTGGCAACGTGGCAGAAATAGTGGCCGACAAGGGTGGCATGTATCCCAAGACTATGCAGACCAATCCCAAAGGCCTTAGCCGTAGCGACTATATGATAGAGCGCGGAGGCGCCGTTGGTCATTCATCTCTCGACATACTCCGCGTTTCATATCGCATCTTCTTCTCCTATAACGGGACCTACAGTAATGGCCGGGGCTTCCGGCTGGCATTATGATAATGTATGACAAATTAAATAAGAACAAACATAACTACATGAAGAAAATTACCATTTTTGCACTCCTTGCAATGGTTGCAACGGGCGCAAACGCAGCCGAGAAAAACGACAGTGTGAACCCGCTGAAGCCTGTGTTCACAGTGGTGAAGGAGAATCCCATCACCAGTATCAAGGACCAGAACCGTTCAGGCACGTGCTGGGATTATTCCACTCTGAGCTTCTTTGAGGCTGAAATCCTCAAGAAGAGTGGCAAGACTTACGACCTTTGCGAGAGCTTTGTGGCCAACAAGACATACATGGATCGTGCCATTCAGGTTGTCAGACTGCATGGCGACTGCCAGTTCTCACAGGGTGGCTCGGCCTACGACCCTCTCTACGTGTTGCAGCACTACGGCATCTGCCCTGAGAATGCAATGCCTTTCCCGGGCTCTCTCTATGGCGACTCACTCAACAACTTCAACGAGTTCTTTGCCGTTATGACTCCTTATGTTACCGCTGTGGCCAAAAGCGACTCCAAGAAGCTGTCATCTCAGTGGAAGGTGGGACTGCAGGGCATTCTCGATGCCTATCTCGGCAAGTGCCCTGAGAGCTTCCAGTATGAGGGCAAGACTTACACTCCGAAGACCTTTGCTGCTTCTCTCGGACTTGACTGGAACGACTACGTGAGCTTCACCAGCTACACCCACCATCCGTTCTGGACTGCCTTTGCCGTTGAGGTGCAGGACAACTGGCGCAATCCGCTGTCATGGAACGTTCCCATTGAGGATCTTTCAAAGATTATTGACAATGCCGTGATGAATGGTTACACCGTGGCTTGGGGCGGCGATGTTAGTGAGGATGGTTTCACCCGCACCGGTCTGGCTTACAATCTTGATACAAAGAAAATGAAAAGCCTAACCGGTTCCGACATGGCCAAATGGCTTGGGCTAACCCGTAAGGCTAAAAACAACGTGATAGACTCCCTTGGCGTCAACGTCCCTGAGGTGAAACCTACTCAGGAACAGCGTCAACAGCGCTACGATGACTGGGAGCTTACCGACGACCATGGCATGTTGATCTTCGGCATAGCTAAGGATCAGACTGGCCGTGAGTACTACATGGTGAAGAACTCATGGGGTGAGGCCGGCGACTACAAGGGCATCTGGTACATGACTAAGGACTTCATCGTGGCTAACACCATGGACTTCCTCGTAAACAAGAATGCCGTTCCTAAGGACATTCGCAAGAAGTGCGGCATCTGATAATCCCGATACATATTATAATAATGTATAATAATCGCCTCTGCCTCCATCAAGGCAGGGGCGATTTTTTGTCTCCGACATCAATGGCTCTCATATCGTAGTGGCGGACTGAGCCCAGCGGGCTCACCGCAGTATTAACCGCGTCTCATCATGCGTAGCATGTGAGGCGTGGGTCGCCGCTATCTTATAAGTCCCGACCCAGGCAGGGTCGCCGCTGAAGTTACCACTTGCCAAGGTCGGCTTTGATGCCGCCGGCATCAATCCCCCATATCTATTGCAGTATCGGTATGGTCAGACAGTGCTGCGTATTGATGCCAGCGGCATCACCGTATAGTAACCGCAGGT
>CAZUWO010000070.1:0-16586 GCA_964623995.1 uncultured Prevotella sp.
TATGCTGTTGGCCATTCCGTGCGGAACGGCAAGCTTGCGGTTATCCTTTTACTTCTTCAACCAGCGGTCAAGCCAGTTAAAGAACGTACGTTGCCAGAGTATTCCGTTCTGTGGTTTGAGCACCCAATGGTTCTCATCGGGGAACAGAAGCAGCTCAGCGGGAATGCCTTTCATGCGTGCCGCGTTGAAGGCACCCATGCCTTGGTTGGCGTTTATGCGGTAATCTTTCTCTCCATGTATACAGAGTATGGGCGTGTCCCAGTTGTCCACGGCCATGTGGGGACTGTTATCGTAGGTCCGGCGGGCACGTTCGGTCTGGTCCTTGTTCCAATAGGCATCGTCGTATTCCCAGTTAGAGAACCACGCTTCCTCAGTATCAGTGTACATTGACTGCAGGTTGAAGGCGCCGTCGTGGGCTATGAAGCACTTGAAGCGCTTGTTGTGGTGGCCGGCAAGATAGTAAACAGAGAATCCTCCGAAGCTTGCGCCCACTGCTCCCAGCCGGTCCTTGTCCACGTAGGGCAGGTTTTCGGTTGCGTCGTCAATGGCAGAGAGGTAGTCTTTCATGCATTGTCCGGTCCAGTCGCCGCTTATCTCCTCGTTCCATTCAGAGCCAAAGCCGGGCAGTCCTCGCCTGTTCGGGGCCACAATCACGTAACCGTGGGCCGCCATAATGCTGAAATTCCAACGATAACTCCAAAATTGGCTTACCGGACTCTGTGGTCCGCCCTCACAATATAATAATGTGGGATATTTCTTTGTAGCGTCAAAGTGGGGCGGAAGTATAATCCACACCAGCTCCTTCTGCCCGTCGGTGGTGTTAACCCAGCGCTGTTGCAGTGTGGGTTTGGCCAGTTGGTCGAGTATTTCCTTGTTTTCAAAGGTCAGCTGGCGTGTCTTGGCCTCCTTCTCTTTCTTTGCCGGGCTCACGAGCCATATGTCATCAGGGGTCAGCATGGAATGGCGCGTGGCCAGAATCTGCTTCTTTCCCAGCGGCTGCACAGAGCCATAATCGGCCCATTCATCACCTGTAAGCTGCTTCACGGTGCGGTTCAGGTCCACACTGTATATGCGTTCGGTGGCATGCCAGCATGCTGTGAAGTACAGAGTCTTGCTGTCCGGAGCCCAGCAATAATCGTCAACGTTGGTATCAAGGTTATCTTTGGCGGTCAGATATGTACGTTTCGCAGTCTGAAGGTCAAGAATGAAGAGCCTGTTAAGGTCGCTTTCATATCCGTCTCGCTCCATACTGAGCCATGAAATGTAGCGACCGTCGGGCGAAAAGCGTGGATTCACGTCGTAACCCACCATCATGTCGCCCTTTTGATGGTTCACAGCCTGGTCCTTTAGCGTCTTAGTGAAGTCTATTGCCGGCTCTTTGTAGCCCTCAGGCTTGCACAAGTTGGTTGTCTTTCCGCTCTGAGTGTCATACAGGAATATGTCAGCATCGGTAGAATTGGCATAAGCCACGCCTTCTTTCTTGCGGCAAGTGTAGGCAATTTGTTTTGAATCGGGACTCCAAGCCAGCTGTTCGGTGCCTCCGAATGGAGCCATCGGGCACTCGTATGGCTCACCTGCCATTATGTCCTTACCCTCATCTACGCCCGCTTCCGTAACATTGGCCACAAAAGGATGGGCTATCGTGGTAACGTAGTGATCCCAATGGCGGTAGTTCATGTCGGTAATAACCATTCCTGTGGCCTTAGGCAGGTCGTTGGGGTTCTTCTTTATGCTGCCGTTATAAGGCAGACTCTTTATCAGAATCACCTTCTTGCCGTCGGGAGAGAATATGAATCCTTCAATGTCGGTGGCCGATTTGGTTAGCTGTTTGCGGTCAGTGCCGTCCGGTTTCATAGTCCAGAGTTGCCCGTCGGTAAGGAAAGCTATGCGCTCACCGCCGTTAATCCAGGCCGGATCGGTCTCGCTCTTGGCCGAAGTGGTTAGCTGCCGGCGGTCGGTACCATCGGTTTTGCTCACCACTATTACCTGATGACCGCGGTTTTCCTTAACACTGTAGTAGCCAACCTGGTAAACCATCTGCTTGCCATCAGGACTTGCCTGCACTCCTCCTATGCGTCCCATGGCCCAAAGGGCCTCAGGCGTCATCAGGTCTGAGCCGAGACTGATGTTGCTTTTGCCAATTACGCTTTCCTGAGCCTGTGCTACTGTGCTGCCCATAATGATTGCTGCTGAAATCAGCGCTATTGCTTTGTTCATTTATTTTGGTTTTATTATGCTGTAAGGATGCAGCCCCGTGGATGTCCCTTCGGCCTGTCGGCATCTTGTTGAGACACTCACGGGGCTGCGATTCCCCTACTTGCTGGGTGTTGTTTCTGCTGTTTTCAATTTTTGAGTCCCCTCTTTTTGCGTTCAAGTTCCTCGCGTTTCTTCAGCATTTCCTGCTGTTCCTGCTGCATTCTTTGCAGTCTGGCGGCCATGCCGCTCATCTTTTTCTGCGGGTTTTTCTTGTTTTCGGCGCGCCGAGCTTCAAGAATAGCGAGCAGTTTCTCGTCATTGGTGGTCTTGCGCAGTACAAACATGATGCCGGCAGAGAAGATAAGGCTTATGAAATAGTAGAAATTAAGACCTGAAGAGTAATCATTGAAGATGAAGAAGAACATTAGCGGCATGAGATACATCATCCATTGCATCATCTTCATTTGCTCAGCCTGCTGTCCTACCATCTGATCCTTCTGCAGCTGCATGGTAAAATAGCTGTAGATAAGCTGTGAAAGGACGAACAGAATACACGTAAGCGAGAGGTGATCGCCTATGAGCCAGAGGTTGGTATTCCACTCTATTATCGGGTCATAGGTAGAAAGGTCACTCATCCAAAGGAAGGACTGGCCCCTCAACTGTATGGCATTAGGCACAAAATTGAACATGGCAATCCAGATAGGCATCTGTATCAGCATTGGCAGGCAGCCCGACAGCGGGCTCACTCCATACTCAGAGTAGAGCTGCATCATTGCTTGCTGCTTCTGCATTTGGTCTTCCGGCTTGTCGTATTGCTTTGTGGCCTCATCGAGTTTTGGTTTAAGCACGCGCATTTTGGCCGAACTCATGTAGCTCTTCTTAACCATCGGGTAAGTGATGGCCTTGAGAAGCAGGGTTATGAGTATAAGAACCACGCCCATGGGGAACACCTTGCTGAGCCAGTCGAACACGTAGAGCGTGAACCAACGGTTTATAATGCGGAACAAAGGCCATCCCAAGTATACCAGACGCTCCATCAAAAGCTCCTTGCCGAAGGTGCTTTCCTTCTCCACTTTCTTAAGCAGGCGGAAGTCGTTTGGTCCATAATAGAACTCAAACTCAGAGGCTTTGCGGCCCGTCGGGTCGAAAGCGGTCTTCATTTTTGCCTCATACTGCTTCAGATAGTGGCTTTCCTTTTCCTGCGGAATGCTGGTCATCTTAGAGTTGGCGGCAAAACCGTCGCGGCTTATCATCACAGCCGAGAAGAATTGGTTCTTGAAAGCCACCCAGTCTATGGGCTTTTCTATCACCTCATCCACCTTTTCCTTGGTCTCGCTCAGGTAGTCTGTGCCGCTGTCCTTTTCCTTATAGGTGAGCGTTGCATACCGGTTCTCGAAGCTGAAGCCACGCTCTTGCTGGCGGCAATGGTCGCTCCAGTCCACGTCTACCTGTGAAGTGCTTGGGGCAAAGAGGCCCTCCATGCCCACGGCACGCATACTCATGCCCAGCAGATAGTCACGTCCGAGCTTGTAGCTCAGCTCTATGTACTTGCCCTCGGCGGCCTTAGCGGTGAATGTTACCGTAGAGTCGGTAACGGCCGATGGCGTAAAGAAGAGGTCGGCAGTGTTGATATTGGCTTCTTTAGCCTCAAAAGTGAAGTTCAGGTTCTGGTCTTTGGCCTCGAAGAGTGTAACGTTCTTTGAATCCTTCGAGCCGTCTTTCACCTTTATATTATGGCCCACGTAGCCATTGATGACGGCCTTCCGCACCACGGCACCACGTGTATTGAGCGTAAGCTCCACCTTTCCGTTGCGCAGAACCACGTCCTGCGGCTTTCCGGTAAGCGCGCTATGGAAGAGGGCTGTGGTGTCTTCCACGGCCTTGGCCATAGTTTCTATTTGCTTCTGTTTCTCCTGTTGCGCCTTGCGCTGAGCCGTTTTGCGCGCGGCTTCAACCTTTTGCTCCATCTGCTCCTGCTGTTTCAGCTCCTCTTCAGAGGGTCTGCTGTACCAGCTGAAGCCTATAAGTACGGCTGCTATGAGCAAAAAGCCGATAACGGTATTCTTATCCATTTATGCTTTCTTGTTCTTATTGGCGTTTATTGCTGTCTTGACGAAATCGACAAAGAGCGGGTGCGGGTTGAGCACAGTACTCTGATATTCGGGGTGAAACTGTGTGCCTATGTACCACTTGAGGCCCGGAATCTCCACAATCTCAACGAGATCGCTCTCCGGATTGCGCCCAACGCAGTTCATTCCGTGGCGTTCGTACTCGCGCTCATAGGCGTTATTGAACTCGTAACGGTGGCGATGGCGCTCCTGTATGTGTGTTTTCTTGTATATGTCAAACACGCGAGAGCCTTGCTTCAGCACGCATTCGTAGGCACCGAGCCGCATGGTTCCGCCCATGTTGGTAATGTTTTTCTGCTCCTCCATTATGTCAATCACGTTGTGGGGGGTCTTCTCGTCCATCTCGCGGGAGTTGGCATCGGCATATCCAAGCACGTTGCGGGCAAACTCGATTACCATCATCTGCATGCCCAAACATATGCCAAAGGTGGGTATATCGTGCGTACGGGTGTAGTGGGCGGCCACTATCTTGCCCTCAATGCCGCGCTGGCCGAATCCCGGACATATCACTATGCCGTCCTGTCCGGCCAGTTTCTCGGCCACGTTCTGCTCGGTTATGTACTCCGAGTTTATGAAAGTGAGCACCGTTTTATGGTCATTGTAGGTTCCTGCCTGCGAAAGGCTCTCACGTATGCTCTTGTAGGCGTCCTGCAAATCGTACTTACCCACCAGGCCTATGTGCACCTCTTCCTTGGCGTTGTGCATTCTTTCAAGATACTTACGCCACGGTCCGAGCTCAGGAGTTGGGCCAACCTTCTCGCCGGTCTTGCGTATTATGGCTGCGTCGAGGCCCTGATTCTGCATGTTCACAGGCACATCGTAGATGCTTGGCAGGTCTTCCGACTGCACCACGCAGTCGAAGTCAACGTTACAGAAGGCAGCAACCTTGCGCCGAATTGAGTCGGGCAGGTGCTTCTCCGTGCGCAACACCAGCACGTCGGGCTGTATACCCACGCTCTGAAGCTCCTTAACGCTGTGTTGGGTGGGCTTGGTTTTCAGCTCGCCGGCAGCCTTAAGGTAGGGTATATAAGTAAGGTGCACGCTCACGGCCCTATGGCCCAGCTCCCACTTAAGTTGCCTAATGGCCTCCAGGAACGGCGCACTCTCAATGTCGCCTATGGTACCTCCAATCTCGGTTATAACGTAATCGTAGCCGAATTTCTTACCCAGGTACTTTATGTTGCGCTTTATTTCGTCGGTGATATGGGGCACAACCTGTATTGTTTTGCCCAGATAGTCGCCCCGTCGCTCCTTGTCTATAACCGATTTGTATATGCGCCCCGTGGTCATGGAGTTGGCACGGGTGGTCTTTATGTCAGTAAAGCGCTCATAATGGCCCAGATCCAAGTCGGTCTCCATGCCGTCAACGGTTACGTAACACTCCCCATGCTCGTAAGGATTGAGCGTTCCCGGGTCAATGTTTATATACGGATCGAATTTCTGTATGGTGATGTTGTAGCCACGGGCTTGCAGCAACTTGCCTATCGAAGAGGAAATAATGCCCTTGCCTAGCGATGATACAACGCCGCCGGTAACGAAGATATACTTAGTCTCTGCCACGATGTGTGTTTGTTTTTAATAAAATATTATATTCTCTAACAAGCTGCAAAGGTAATAAAACTTTTTCAGTTTATAAGCTCATGATAATAGTTTTTGGTTGTACAACTCAAAAACTTTAATTACCTTTGCAACCATATGGGAAAAAGATTGCTGATAATACTCGCAGTGGTTCTGGCTCAGTCGGTTCCGGTAGCAGCCCAGAGGGCTCACCGCCACGAGCCTTCGGCCGAGCACTTGCGCCTTTCCGAAGAGCAGGCACGCCTCTCCGACATCGAAACCCGGTACGGAACAAAGATAGATTCGCTCCACTCCACTATCTTCTCTGCCACCGACCAGTGGGTGGGAAGGGAAGGACTGGAGCAGCGCGAGCGTCTGTTCATGCCCCTCACCTTCTACAACAAGGTGGCCGAAAGGCTCTTCTCTGTTGACGGAGGCGACCATGCGGCCGACTCGTTGCTGCTGAAGGAGTACCTGATGTGGCCCCGCGACATCAGCTTTCTTAAGCCGGGGCGCGACGTTGTTAGCCCCGACGCCATGTCGGAACCTATACACCACAGCGTGACTCTTACCGATAAGGTCGACGCTAAACCCTTTGAGCCCACCGTGGGGCCGCAGTTTGTCTACATCAGCAAGCCGCATTTCTGGACCTTTGGAGGCGATTACAACATTCAGTTCCTGCAGAACTACGTGTCGAGTAACTGGTATAAGGGTGGCGAAAGCAACTATAGCATGCTCGGAGCGCTTACCATGCAGGCCAACTTCAACAACAAGCAGAAGCTGAAATGGGACAACAAGCTGGAGCTCAAGTATGGTTTGCAAACCTCGAGGGGCGACTCGCTGCACAACTTCAAGACCACTCAGGACCTGATGCGACTTACAAGCAAGCTCGGACTGCAAGCCCACAGCCACTGGTACTATACCTTCCAGCTCCTGGCCTATACCCAATTCAGCCGGCAATATAAGAGTAATGACCCTAAAATATATTCAGCCTTCATGTCGCCTTTCAACTTGAACCTCTCGTTAGGTATGGACTACAACGTGAAATGGCTGAAGAACAAGCTCACGGGAAGCATACACCTGGCTCCTCTGGCCTATAACTTCCGCTACGTTGACCGTGGCGAGCTTGCAACAAGATACGGACTGGACAAAGGTAAGCATACTTTGAACGACCTGGGTTCCGAAATCACGGTTGATTTGGCATGGGTTTTCAGCGACATGATTAAGTGGCAAACCCGCCTTTACGGCTATACCACCTACCACAGAACCGAAGTTGAGTGGGAGAATACGGTAACCTTCAAGTTCAACCGCTGGATAAGCAGCCAGCTCTTTATATATCCCCGCTTCGACGACGCAGGCGAATACGACTCCCATCACGGCTATTTCCAGTTCAAGGAGTACCTCTCACTGGGCTTCAGCTATTCTTTCTGACGGGCCGGAAGCCTATACCCCACCCCGTGGCCAAGCCTTAAGCCACGGGCCCTTACGTAATCTTCGTTCAGCCAAACAGCCTCTGCCCCTGCCGGCAGGGGGCGCTTAGGGCGTGACCGAGCTCAGGGTTCTTGCTGCGGTGGCGCCGCCATTGCAAGGCCGCAAAAGACGGAATAAATCACCGCAAAACATAAGTAATCGTGTTACGACAGTCCCGTAATCACATTACGGAAGTCCCGTAACGACGTTACAGAAGTTCCGTAACCCGATTACGAAAGCTCCGTAACCCGATTACAGAAGCTCCGTAACCGGATTACGGAATAAAGAGTGTGGCACTATATGATTTCAAGGGGGAAAAGACGGCAGCAAAAACCGCTGCCCGTGGCTGCAAAGTTACAACATTCTGAGGCCGAATACAAGTTTAATTGGCTTAAAAAACGAGGGGCGAAGCCGCCCCCCGGCACCCGCCAAACTACTTTCCGAGCGGCTTCTGCGGGGCGGCAGTAGCGGCTCCACCCACCACGTCGGTGTTCTGAATGGTGCGGGCGGGCTGCTTAACCTGTGCCGTCATGCGGCCCAGCCGGAGCGACAGCGTCAGCCCGAACTGGCGCGCCCGGCTCACGGGTTGGCGTAAGTGCATACCTGTACGCCCTGTTCGGCATACTGCACGTTGACGAACGACTTGCCCGAAAAGCCGTAGGCCAGCCCCAGATAGTTAAACACCTTTGGCAGAACGGTGTTGTAGGTAAGCGTAGAATGTCAACAAGCAGGTTGCGCACAGTTATCCCTCCCAGCTGCATGCTGTCAATAACGGCTATCTGTACCGGCCGGTCGAGGTGCAGAAGGGTGTCGGGCAGCACCCGCAACCCAAGCTCGCGGGCCGCAGAAGGCGTAATGGCTGAGTACTCGCTCTGCTGGCTTAGCGTGAAGTTATAGGTGCGGCCGTGAAGCGTTACGGGCAGAGTCCAGCGGTCGTCGCTGCCCAAGAGCACGTCGGTTGCGCCACGGTCAATGCTCAACGGGGGCAAATTGCGTATGGCTTGCAGCTCCCTGTTGTAGTCGGTTATGGCCTTAACCATGCCCGTTTGCGGCTGGCCTTTCAGGGCGGTGGCCACGGTTTGCATAACCGATGCTGCCTGAGCATAGTCGCCATGCTGCCTGAGCACCTTGCCGAGTATGATTATGAAGTTGTAGATATTGCCGCCGCCAAGTTGCTGTTGGTAGTTTTGCAGCAGCCCGTACACGGCATCGGTGGCCAGCTTTGGGCGGTTAAGCTCGTAGCCTATCATGGCTTCGGCCACCAGTTTCAGCACCGGCGACTGCACGGAGTCGCGCAACTGCGGATAGGTTCGGCTGAGTTCTATCCAGCTTGCACCGTTAACGAGCCGGCTTATCTGCGCGTCGGCCTGCTGGGCAAGCGAAACGAGGGGCCGGAATGCCAGCAGGCAGAGGACGATTATCACAAACTTGAACTTCATTCTTCTTGTTTTTAGTTCATACACATGGCGCTAAGCTGCAAAGTTATGCATTTTGCGGCTCACAGAAAAAGAAAGTATTAGTTTTCTTTCACTATTTATTACGAAAGTGATATTTAAGCACTGCGGGCCGCAACTGCTCAGTAGCGCCTTACGATGCGGTACTCCACATTATATATATGGTCGAAAACGGGGGCCCACTCGGTGGCTGTCTCGCCCTGAGGACGTATGCACAGGCCGTAGAAACGGGTGCCTGTGGAGCGGAAAGCCTTTATCTTGGCCAGCTCGGATTGGGGTGGAATGGGTATGAGAAAATCGGAAATCCAGAGCACATCGGCATTGATGTAGCTCTCGTCGGATTGCAACAGGCTGAAGGTGGCAGCCAACATGCCGCGCGAATCGGTGCCTCCGCCTATGAAAGGCAGGTGGCCCCGGGCAAACATTGCCTCGTCATGGCTCAGCCCTATCGACGTGTAGAACTTGTCGCGGAGGCGCTGGCGCAGGTCGATGGTGCGTATAGAGACCGAAAAATCAATAAGGAAGCAGTCGCGATGGAGGCGCTCTGCCATTTCCTCAAGTATGGCAAGGAGCGACTGAATTATGCGCTGCGGGGGGCCGTACATGCTTGCCGACGTGTCAATGCAAACAATCATGGGGCCCAGACGGCGTGCATGACGGAAGCTGAGGCGGCGCGACGGCGACGTGAGCCGTGACCTATAGTCGAACGTTTGCAGCCGGTGGCGCATGTAGCGGTAATAGAATATGTCCTCCATGTCGCTGTCAGAGTACATTGCAAGCTCTATGGGCAGCAGGCTGCCAAGGTCGGAGCCGGTGGTGATGCCGGCAATGTCGCTGCCCGAAGAGTGGCTAAGCTGGGCACGCTTGCCTTGCTGCACGGTTAGCCTGTCGGTGCCGTTGGCGGCCGAAACGCGCCCCATGCGGTCGGCCACCTGCTGCAACTGGGGGTAGCGGTCCTGCATTCTGACTATGTTAAGATGGCGTTCAAACTCTGTTTCGGTCCATCGGCCGTCCATCATCTGCCACGACTGCACGGCCTTACGCTCGCTGACGGCGTTTTTCTTCATGGCTTGGGCGGCGTTGTCGAGCAGCTTTGGCAGGTTGCCGCTTAGTATTTCGCCCATCGTGGCCACGTATTTCTGCTCCTTCTGCCGCAGGTTCTCGCTCACGGCCAAGGCCCAATCGTAGAGCAGCTTGTCGGTTTGCTCCGGCCCTATATGCCCGCTGAACATGCGGAGGAAATAGTCACGGTCGAACCCGTCGCTGTCATGGCGCTGCCCTATCTGCCCTATCAGCTCCTGCCACCACTGCCTTTCGGCACCGGCCATGGGGCTCCGGCGCTCGGCTTCGGCCATTCGGGCGGCCTCAACATGAACGCTCTGGGCGAGGAAGGCCTGATGGTGGACGCTGTCGGCCACGAAACGGCCCACCGAAGTGAGGAACACCTTGGCGCAGAGACGGTTGGAGAGCACGCGCGACCTTATGCCATCGTCGCTCATAAGGGCGTTAAGGAAGCGCAGGAGCGGGTCGTCCTGCTCGCGCCATGGCTCGTCTTCGGGCCACGCCTCACCCCTTCCGGCTATCTTTCCCGTAAGGCTGAAGTGCTCAATCAGCTTAAGGTAGATGGCCGTATCGGCGGGTTTGCCGCCATATTGCCGTGTGACGTGCTGCCACCAGAAGTCTTCCCGGCTGCCGTTCATCAGTAATAGAGCTTGCCTATGTCCTGCCTTGTGAGCGCCATTTGGCGGTAAAGCTCACGCAGATAGTCGTCAACGTGGCGGCGGTCGGCCTCAGCCACGAATATGTTTTGGCCTATGCGGCGCTGCAAGTCGCTAAGCCGGCCGGCCAGAAGGTCTATCTCGGCCCCATAGTCGCGGACGGAGTCGGCTCCGGTGGGTCGCGAAGGCAGGTCGGGGGCGGCGGTTTCGGCCTCTAGGGTGTAGGCCTTGCCGTCGAGGTAGATGTGGCTCTCGTCGCGCGCGAGGGTTACAGGAGTGCTGCCTATGGGCGCGGCGGCGGTGCCGTCGTAGGTTCTCAGTATGGCAATGTTGGGCCTTCGGGGGTCGCTATAGAGCACGCCTGAGGCCGGAGCCTGCCCCACGTCGGGCAGAAGCTGGTAGTCGCGAGCCACAACATAGCACGGACCCGGGGCATAATCGGCCAACAGGTAGTAGCTCTTGCTGTACAGCTTCTTTGCGGCATCGCGCTCACGGCGGCGCTCAGGCACCCTTCCGGCACTGCGGTCGGTGCGGGCCTGACGTATGTCGGCCATCATAGAGCGCTTCATTTCGTCCAGCTTCTGGGCGTAGGGCGAGAAGATGCAGCCCACCACGGCAGTGCGAAGGGCGTCGCGCTCGTCGGGTTCCTGCCACAGGCAGTTATATATCGGCACCAAGTCTTCGGTGCCAACGGCCTGCCTATCCTGCAAGAATGCCGACACACGGAGCAGGTGGGCAATGTTCTTCCAGCGCCTGTCGCTAACGTAAACGGCCCTTAGCTCGTCGCTTCCCTCTATCTTGACCGAGCCGAGCGAGCGCCTTATCTTGTGGATGGCATCGAGAACGTCGGCGCCAATGGTTACCTTCGGTATCTGCCGGCTCCAGTCGGAGTATTCGCTTTCGGTTATTTGCAGGCTGCGAGGCACGGCGGGCGGGCGGCCGTTTTCGTCGCAGAGCATGCTGTCGAAGTTGCTTTCAAGGCTTATGCTCTTGCTTTCGAGGCGGATGATGAACCTGTCCCACAGGGCCTCGAGACCCTCTCCACGGGCCGGAAGCTCATTGCTGGCGGCCACGAGGAGCTTTAACGGCAGGCTGACCACACTGCGACCGTTGCGGAAAACCTTTTCATTGATAACCGTGAGCAGCGTGTTCTGAATGGCGGGACCGGCCTTCCATATCTCGTCTAGGAACACAACGTCGGCCGTTGGCAGATATCCGGCGGTGGCGCGCTCGTAGTTATCGCTCGTCTTAAGCTTGCTAATGCTCACCGGTCCGAATATTTCGTCGGGCGTGGAGAACCTTGACATGAGGTACTCAAAGCTCTGAGCGTGGCTGAAAGCGTCCTTAAGGCGCCGTGCCACCATGCTCTTGGCCACTCCGGGAGGGCCCAAGAGAATTATGCTCTCGCCGGCAACGGCAGCCAAGAGCGACAGTGCCACCTCGTTTTCTTTCTCATATATGCCCCGGTTAAGGGCTGCAAGCAGTTGGGTTATTCTTTCCTTCATTCTGCGTAAGTTGTTGTTTGGTGCTGAGTTTCAGCCTGTTTGCACCTGCCTTAGGCCAAACCCGCCCTTCAAAATTACAAATAAATATTGAGCAAAAGAAACTTTCCGGCCACTAAAATGACTTCCGCGGGCACGGGGTTAAGGGGCCTTGGTCCACCGGAAGGATTCTGATTAGCATGGGGCCGAGGCTTGAGGGCACACCCGAAAGGCTATTGCGGGCCTCCGTATTATGGCGCCCGCTAATGCCGGCAAGCCACTCCTACGGGGAGTTAGCGCCAACTTTGCCCGCCGAAAGCAATTGTAACAGGGGACAGAAATGGTGCATACAACGTTGTAATCTTGTAGAAAAAGATGTTTCGCTAGGCAGCAAAAATATAAACGCTACGTAGCAAATCACCTTTTGACAGGTAGCAAAACCAAAGCCGGCCCGGCCGGCCTGTAAAGCTTAAGGCATGGAAGGCCGGGCCAGAAGCACGGCTGGCATTGCATATTATAGACACGGAAAGGGGAATTTATCGACATAGTGAACGACGAGCCATACACCATAGGCAGGAAGATATTACGGTGCATTGCCGCCTAATGTTGAAACAACACTCACACTAAATACAGATGGAACCTATCGTTTGAAGCGGAAATCTGCAAGCGAATCGGATAGTTGTGAAGTGTTGAATGGCATTTTCAAAGTACTTGACGATAGCATTCTGATGCTTGAACATCCGAAAAGTGGTGACAACATATTTTATAAGGTGAAGAATGACAGCTGCATTGTTCTGATAGACTCGTTTGGGAATGAGCCAAGTGCGAAGAATACAAAGTCCTATGCACTGAAGAAATGCGTCTAAAAAATCAGAAGGTGAAATTTTTAATTGATATTATTTTCTCCTGTCTAGTTATTTTTTTTACGCAAAACATTACTTTGCAAAACAACATATTGATCTTTTTGATAAGTTCACTATCAAAATTTTATAGTTTTTATTATTGCCCATTAGTGGATTAATTACATTAATAACAGGATTACACGCAAATGCGTTGGTTGTATTTATTTCATATCTTGTAATCCTATAAGCGTAAAGATTTACGAATACAAAAGAATCCTTATTTTCTTTATAGCATAAGTATTGTCTAAAATAATAATCTAAAGTGTTATTTTTGTTATCAAAATAATGGTTATTGTCTTTTTCATCGAGATACTTAACAATAAGATTCTCTGCATCATTTATGCAATCTTTTGTCATTCTTATGTATTTTTGTTTTTTTGTTAAGACTTTTTTCCCATTTGTTAATTGAGCATTATTTGCTAAAATATGAATCTTAGAACCTTTATTGCAATCTTTCGCCCATTTTTTCTCAATCTTTATTGATTTTATATTTTGTTCGGTTTGTTTACCAGTACAGGCAGACAAACCAAACAAAATTATTATTACAAAATATTTATACAACATATACTAAAATTTATAATCAAATCCTACTGTTCCTGGTTGGTCAGTATTTTTATATGTAATAGGTTTGCCATTCCTATCTTTAACAGGCTCTCCATTACGATATACTTCCCATTTACCTGAAACAATTGTCTTATAATCTTTACCAGTAGCAATATTACCCACTTTTTCATTTCCATATTTGGATGAGAACAAAGTTGCATTTGGAGCAATGAATGTTACATCTTTAAACTCTTCATCACTAGACATTGCCTTAGCAAAATCAGAAGATGCACAGGCATGCAATATAATGATAGGATGTCCTCCATTTGGCTTTCTCCAATTTTTATCGTATTTATTCAAATATTGAACTAATAATTTTGCATTGTCTATTTGCTCTTCATCTCTTTTAGGAGAATGGAAATAACCATTACCATAACCCCGAGGCTTATAGTAATCTACAGAAACTTCTATACCCCATGAGCGATGTCGCATATCTTCTCTAAGACCATGAGCCCATATCTGTACTAAACTATTAGTAAATCTTTTTTGGTAAGAAGCATTGTGATAACGTGCATCCAAAGAAATTTCATCCATTTTAGACTCTTTTATCCAATTGTGCTTTTTGTTGCCATCAGGATCCAAATATTTTATAGGATTATTGTCAGTATAGCAATAAGATGAAATTTTTAAATCCTCTTCAGATAATTTAACTACACTTAACCACAAACCACTCCTCGGCTCATAGTATCTCGCACCATAGTAGTACATGCCTGTCTCCTCATCGAATTCTTTCGCATTGAAAAGATAAGGTGTATTCCAGATGTTGTTGCTGTTGGCTTTCCCTACGGCCGCCGATTTCCGACAAGTCTCTAATTCCTCTATGAATACCTCGCCGAAAGGAACATATTCAATATGCTGCACCACCTCGCCATCAAGGTTGGTGATGTAACTGCTGCTACCCAAGTTGTCTGGGTGGTAGTAGAACTGCATCTTCTCGTATGCGTCGCCTTCTTGGAAATTGTTCTTTAAGGTTCTTGCCATAGCACGTGCCATTGTACGGCACTGCAAAGATAGTATAATTATCCTTAATGGCATTCAACTATTAGGTACATTTATGCTTGTAATCAACAGAAAGGCAATCATTTTCATCATGCATTCAGATGATGGAAATGAGCTTTAGCATTTAGGTGTCGTAGGATTGTCTTCATCTATCTGAACTCCTTTTGAATTAAAGAGTGTGTATAAACGTTCTATTTCACTAACCAGCATAGAGTATATGGAGTCCCATGAAATCATACTTTTCGAATCAGCAGATTTGCAAAAATGAACTCTTTGATCCGGTGTCATATATAGTAAGGAACCATCCCAGTCATAACCACCAATAAAAAACATATTATCTGTAGAGTTACGGGGCCTATCAAATTTATTAAGATCGGCTATACTATACGGTTGCCATGCTGCATTTGTATCTCTAATATAGTTAGCCCTGTAGCCAAAAAGACATAATGAATCTCCCAAAATATTTAAGCCATTAGAGTATTTCGTAAGGAATTGCGCATAAGACATGGGAATCTTTTTCTTAATGGCTGATTCAATCTTATATATTTCGTCAGATGTAATTGGAGTATAGATATGATTAAGCCATGCTTCTTCTGCTATATGTGGAGCCTTTCCTATAAGAGTTACCCCTGTAAGATTAGATTCTTCTATCCCTAAATATGAAAATTTAAGGAGCATATTTTTTACTGTATCAAACTGATCCATATGTTTGTATATAATGTAGACATATGAGTTGCTGTCATATACCTTTTAAGCTGACCGCCGAAGTTGTAAGAATAGGTAATCTCTCCTCATCTGGATAAATCATTTCCAACAGGCGGTTGTGGCTGTCGTAAGTCTAGTGCGTGACATAGGTCGCAATCATCGTGCGGTGAATCTTCATGTCTTTAGACAAAATCTATTTCTTCATAAAAATATCCACATTTAACAAGGTCGTATCCAACAATATTTTCGCTTTGCATAGCATTAACTATTTGCTCTGAGAAAAAGAAGCCACCTCCTTGAGGATACAATAAATCATAATCTCTATAGATGTCCTTTAATACCACTTTTTTCAAACAATAATCATTAGAGTCATTATAATATTCTGTGCGATTATTGAATGTCTTAATGTTTCCATTGTCAAACATATCCTTAAATATGCATTTGGGATAAACAAATTCAGTATCTGGTATTATGGGGATAAATAAAAGATAGAACTCTTCAGCATAACCTTTGATAGATATTTTTTTGAACACATACTCGCCTTTTGAAACATTCAAATGCTCAAAAATTTGTTTCATTTTATAGCTAACTACCGCAACCAAACTTAAGCAAGAAGGTGTGAAATCCATAAAGTCTATCACGCCCTTTCGTTTAATTAGTTTACCACGAAGGTTATCAGGCATTTCGTCATACAAATTCTTTCTGTTTTCAAAATACATAGAGATAGTTTTACTTTTTTCTAAGATATATCTTAGAAAATTTTTCGACTCTATATTAATTGTATGAGGAATTTCATGATTTCCTCTTATACTTTTTTCTAAAGTAAAAAGATAATTGATAGTATTTCATTTTACATTTTAATATAAATAGAACGAAAAAGCAAATACATTATTTTATTTAGTCAAACTAAATTTCTTCATTATAGTATATCATTAAAATGTAATTGCATATTCCCCGTACGTGTAACATACAAAGAGTATACAACTACATCATATTTTCTTTATGTTGATTAATTACGGACATTGACATATTCACATTTTAAACGTCTCCGTATCTATTCTTTATTGGATGTAATGAACATCTAATAAAACCCTTATAAGCCAATCGGCTATTCTGCATTTCGTTAGAAAACATTACTAAAAAGAAATGAAAGTCCGAACCAAACATCTAATGAATGCCCTACATACACAAAGATCCATGCCATAGATACAGATCCCATTGATGCCAGCGGCATCACCGTCCGATAACCGCGGGTCGTCAGACCTGCGGAACGACATCCACAGCCCCTCACTCCGCCTCCGGAGGAGTCGCCCAGCCGCCACACCGGCACAGCCAGCACAACAATGGAGTTCGAAGGACTTTCCCCTCTCAC
>CAZUWO010000071.1:0-16519 GCA_964623995.1 uncultured Prevotella sp.
TCCGGAGGCGTCACCGTACAGTAACCTCGGGTCGTCCCGACCCGAGGAACTGCGTGCCCCTCTCACTTCGACTCTGGAGGAGTCGCCCATCTGCCGTAAGGCACTATGTGCGGCTATGAGGGCCGGAAGGGGTGGAGCATGGGCGGAAAGAATTGACTCTATAAACGCTTATTTGTGAGTTTAGTGGAGGGAAAAGACGCTTGTAGGCCCTGAAGGTGTGACTTTTAGATTATACTTGTGTATTAAATGTTTGCACTTTTGTGTGATTTAACCATCGGGGGGGGTAGTGTGCGCCCCTTTTTGTACCTTTGTGCGAGATTAATTCCGGCATAATTGCAAAGCTCTTGATGCTTGATGGATTAATCGCCCCACTGGAAGTGTGAACTGTTGCGATACTTATGGCACCGTGATGGCCTTTCTCTGAAGGTAAAAATGTATTATGTTATTTATTAAACTGAATGTATATATGAAAAGATCGCTACTCTTGTCTGTCGTCATGCTATTGGTAGGGATATGTCCTATTATGGCACAAACAATCTATGCCAACGTATCTGCCGACCCGGAATCATCGTCTGACTATGTGCTTACCTTTAAAGTGTCGAGCGGTACGGTTACCGACTCGTATAATTCCAGCGGCATAGGCAATTACTCTCTTGCGCGTTCGGGAAATTATGCCTATTCAAATTTCGCCTCGAAGATAAAGAAGGCCGTCATATCGGAAGAGGTAAAAGACGTGCTTCCCACAAGTACAGCATATTGGTTTTATAATTTGTCAAATTTGAAAGCAATAGATGGCTTGGAAAATTTGAACACATCTAACGTTACCAATATGCGGCATATGTTTTCCGGTTGTACCGGCTTGACGGAGCTGGACTTTAGCAAATACCCTGACTTCAAGACCGACAAGGTTACGGATATGATGGGTATGTTCTATAATTGCTCCGGTTTGACGAGCCTTGACTTCAGCAAGTATCCTAACTTTACTACCGGTAATGTAACCAATATGTCGCAAATGTTTTATGATTGTAAGGGTCTGACGACTCTGAATGTATCAACGTTCGATACGAAAAACTTGGTAAACATGAGCGGTATGTTCAATGTCTGCTCCTCTTTGACAAGTCTTGACCTTAGCAATTTTATAACAACTAACGTTACTGACATGAGCAACGTGTTCGGGTCGTGTACATCTTTAACCACACTTGATATAAGTAACTTTACCACTGACAATGTAACCACCATGGCAAGTATGTTTAACGGTTGCACGGCATTAAAGAATCTGGACGTGAGTAAGTTCAATACGTCAAGCGTTACTGATATGTACATGATGTTTTCCGGTTGCAATTCGTTGCGGAGTCTTGATGTTAGCCACTTTGATACGCATTTAGTGACACGCATGAATGGCATGTTCCAAGGTTGCTACTTGGTGCCAACGCTTGACGTTAGCCACTTTAATACCTCTAATGTGTATTACATGGAGTACATGTTTTCGGGTTGCAAATCTCTGAAAGCACTTGATTTGAGCAGCTTTGATACGAAAAAGGTAACCACTATGATGGCTATGTTCCAGAATTATCCCCTGTCCAGCCTTGACATTAGTAACTTTGTCACTTCCAGTGTTACAAACATGAGCTATATGTTTAGCAATAGCCCGAACCTGACGAGCCTGAACCTTGGCAACTTTGATACGCAAAAGGTAACTAATATGGAGCATATGTTCACTGGTTGTTCCTCCTTGCAGAGTGTGAACATAAGCAGTTTCAATACCTCTAAGGTGTATAATATGAGAAGCATGTTCCAGAATTGCTCTGCCCTTAAGAGCATAGACGTTAGCGGGTTTGACATGACAGCCGCGTCGAATCTTAATTCCATGTTCCAGAACTGCTCCGGTCTTACCACGCTTGATATAAGTAAATGGAACATTGGCACAAAATGGCAGTCATATTATAGTTCTGACTACTTTGCCTCAGGGTGTACAGGTCTTAAGGAACTTATCTTAGGGCCAAACGATCTTACCTATCTGGGGTCGGGAAGTACTAAATACAGCTTTAACGTAAACAACTCTTTAAGCAACGTAGGCACGACATCGGCCCCTTGTAAAATGGTTTTCACTTTCTCAAGGTATAACTGCAAGAGCCTGCAAAGCAGCAAAGCACAATTAGACAAGAACAATCAGGTGCCGCCATACTATAAGTATCTTGACGGCTATTTCTACATAGCAAGCACGCTTGACTGCAACAGCGACTACTCTCCGGTGGCAAAGAGCAGCGCGGACCTGTGGCAAGCCAACAGGACTCTTAAGGGAGGCAAGTGGAATACCATGGTGTTGCCGATGTCGCTTAATGCCTCTCAGCTGAAGAAAGCTTATGGTACAACGGTTGAAGTTTGCACATTAAGCAGCTACGATGGCAGCAAAATAAACTTCAAGTCATTTAATCTTAATAATAATAGAGCCGATAACGTTATACCGGCTAATACTCCTTTCCTTGTTAAACCGGCAGCCGACATAAAGAATTTGGGCTATGTTTACGTAAAAATAGAGGCCGAACCGGCAGCCGGACTGGTGGCAACATCGGCGAAATCTGCCGATGACAAGTGGGCCTCATTTATTGGTTCTTACAAGGCTTCAATAGAGATAGGTGATGATTGCTTCTACTTTAAGGACAACAAATTTTGGTGTAGTGCCGGCCATTCCATTGTGAAAAACACGCGTGGTTACTTCAAGTTTTCCGACATTAACTCGAATACTTCTGCCACTAAGGCCTTTACGCTCGACGATGACGGCGTGTCTACCGGCATAGACAGCATAGACGGCGTGCCAGTAGGCCGCAACGCAGGGCCTGTTTACAACCTGAGCGGCCAGCGTGTGGGTAATGATTACAAGGGCATAGTGATAATTAACGGCAAGAAAGTGCTGAGAAAATGAGCAATAACCTTAAAGAAAAGCAACTGATGGTAAAGAAGAAATACAGTAAACCGGCTGTTGGTAGCCTGGAAATGCAGTCGTTAATGGACGAAGGTTTCGATGTGAATCCGGCGTCGAAGCGAGACTATGAAGTAGACTCTAAGGAGGATTCGCTGGACAATGATGATGAAGATGTCGGCAGCACAATTTGGGAAGACTGATAAGTAAGATTTGTATCATTCACTATTGCATTCCACTTTATATTTTTAATCTTCACCTTTAAGATGACAGATAATATGCAATAATTTATTTTTTCATATACAAATTTCTGGTGGTCATTACCCGTGAGGGCAGTGGCCACATTTTATTTTGCCGGCGCTTGAGCCTGTAGGCATGGGTGTTAGGCCCTCATTGCTCTACCACCCACTCATCGACGGTGTGCTTTTCGGGATTGAAGCTGACGCCAATTTTCACCACTTTTCGGCCGTCAGTCATATAAGGTGTGGCATAGCCTTTATCGTTTATCTGCCTGAGTGCGTTCCTTGCGCTGTCGGCCACCTTAAGTTCCATTACGTAAATGGCATCGGGCATGAAGATGGTCATATCTGTACGGCCGCCTGCTACCTTGACTTGAGTGCGCACATACACGTTGAGCATGGAGAAGATGAGGTAGAATGTGTACTCGTAAAAGCCTTCCTTGGTTGAGGCTTCGGCAAGTTTCTTCTTGAAACCCTCAACATAGGGTATGGCGGCAAGATATGATCGCATGTGCCGCATGGCCATGTCTATGTTGCCGGACTTTAGGGCTTGCCAGAACTTTAATGCAAATCCGGTTTGCACATCTTCTCCTTCCAGTCCGGAATAGGTGGGCAGCAATCCGTCGGTATATCCTATACGCACCTCCTGATTAGGAATAGACAGCGTATAGATTTCGGTCTCACGGTCGTAAGCTTTTATGGTAAGATAGCCTGTCTGGTAGAGCAACGGTATCATGGAGGTCATGGCTTCGGTGGGCCGGTTAATGGCATAGTCGGTTGTTTCCACCTTGTCCACCGATGCAATATTGAAGTTAAACCTCTTCATCATGTGCAAAAGGAAGGTTGGAGTGCCTGTGCTGAACCAGTAGTTGGCAATAATCTTGTTGTTGAAAGCGCTAAGGAGGCTGTATGGATTGTAAACTTCAGGCGCGCGACCTGCAAAATGATAGCCGTCGTAACGGTTCTTAAGCTTGTCGTGTAGCTCTGCTTCTGAGCATTTGTATTCGTCAGACAGCATTTTAATATCGGGCTTCATCTGGGTGGTTAGCTCTTCTTCAGTTATGCCGCAGATGGTAGAGAATGCCGGAAGCAGTGATATGTTAGTCAGGTTATTCAGTGTAGAGAAGATGCTTAACTGGCTTATGTGGGTTATGCCGGTAATGAAACAGAACTTTATTATGGCCTCTTTGGCTTTCAAGGGCTGATAGAATTCCTGCATGACCCGCCGCATACCCTCGAGCTTCTCGTTCTGATGCAGCACGTCAAGCAGTGGAGCGTCGTATTCGTCTATTAGCACAACGACCTGCGAACCGGTTTTCTTGTAAGCCCGTGTCATAATTCCCGTGAGCAGCATTCCCGGACTTGTCTCGTCGGAATCTCTGCCATAGACTTCAGTAAGAGGCTTCATCATCCAAATTAATGCCTGCTTCAGCTCGCCGGCATCTTCCTTACCTTTTACCACACTCAGGTCGAGGTGGATAACGGGATACTTTTTCCACTCTTTCTCGAGGGCCATAATCTTCAGTCCTTTGAAGAGTTCGCTGTCGCCGTTGAAATAAGAATCGAGCGTGGAAGTGAGCAATGACTTGCCGAAACGGCGTGGCCGGCTCATGAAAGCGAACTTAGCGTAATGGGCCAACTGCCATACAAGGTCAGTCTTATCAATGTAGATGTATCCATTCTGAATAATCTCAGAGAATGTTTGTATTCCAACCGGGTATCGTCTTGTCGTCTGTTCCATATCGGTTTCGCTTCTTTTTACCTTGCAAATATAAACAAATAAGTTAGCATAAGCAAACTTTTATAATTTTCTTTATCTTAATGCGGCAATTCCCCTTACTTGGCAATGGCTTTAAAATCAGTACTTACCGCAGCTGTTGGGACGCAAGACGGCAGTGGTTCACAACGAGACTTGCTTTAGTGAAAACAAGAAACCCGCCCCTACATGTAAATAATGTGGGGCGGGGGAGAGTGGTTAGCTGCCCCATTCATATCGCCTTATGAAGTTGTTGAGGCAGGCGTTAATGCACATGATTGTGCTCTCGTGTTAATTATCCCATTATTTTATCGTTAACTTTCGGTGAAAAGGTGCGGCCCTGTTGCCGGAATGCCCGCTGGCAGGAGCCGCTACGGGGGTTACTCTTTAAGCAGGAACACGGCCGTGGGTCGCATGTATGTCTTGCCCGAACGGCTCTTGGCCGTAAGCCGCATGGTATAGCTGCCGGGGCGGAAAGTAACCTTTCCGGCATCGATGCGGGTCTTGCCTTGCTCCTCAGTGAATGGCTTGTAGCTCAGTTCGTATTGCTTTCCGGCCACCGATATTACCATTTGTCCGCTGTCTGTTGGCTCCACGGTGTTGTATTCCAGCATCATGCGGTAGGTTGCAGGGCTGGTAAGGCGGAACTGCCAGCTCACGTTCTGCGTGGTGTCGGTCCAGTTTGTAAGGTAGTTACGGTTGGTTTTGCCGTCACCATAGCCCAGTCCGTGGCCACCAAGTGTGCCGTCGAAGGTGAGCAAGGTATTGTCAGCGTCGGGCGCAAGCAGTCTGAGAGCGTGGCTGTCGGGCTGCTTGTCAACCACCAAAGCCACAACCGAGTTGATTGTATCGGGTGCTGTGGCGCCCAGTTGCAGCCTTATGTCGTCGGCCGAGAGCCTCTTCCACGTTATCTTGCGGCTGCTGTCGGCTATGAGGTTGGCCTTGAGAATGTTGCCATTATAGCCACCCAGCGTTATGCTTCCGTTCTTAGGCCAGTTGAATACGTGCAGGAAGAGCGTGTCGTTCTTCTCTGTTACCACGCCCCACGACTGCAAAGGCAGCTTGGCAGCGCCGGCTCCGTAAATGCTCTGGCTGTTAACGTCCATCCATTTTCCTATCTTGTGCACTATGTTCAGGTCCTCCGGGCTCCACTTTCCGTTGCCCATAGGGCCTATGTTCATAAGAAGGTTGCCCCCGCGCGACACTGCTGAGGCCAGCAACCTGATGAAGTGGGCTGCCGGTTTGTGGCTGTGGTCGGCGGCATTGTAGCCATACGACTCGTTGGTGGTGGGTATAGACTCCCACAAACCCGTGGCAGGGAAGAAGTAAGCAGCCCTGTCGCTGGTGTTGATATAGTCGCCAAGGTTGAAGCCACGATACCTTACGAGGCGCCCGTTTACCACAATCCGGCATTCAGGGTCGGCCTGACGTACGGCTTTAAGTATGTTTATGTTCATGTAGAGAGGCAACTTGCCCGGCGTGTCGAACCACAGAATATCGGGCTGATAGTTGCGAATGAGCTCCTGAATTTGCGGTACGGCCTTTTGGTCAATATATTTCTGCGCGTTTTTCAGGTAGCTGTGATAGCTGCTTGTCCACCAGTCGGTGCCGCCGAGTTTCAGGTCTCCGCCCGGATGATCATACTCCCAGTCGTTGCCTGGCGCATCCGGGTGCTCCCAGTCGAAGGCATGCGAGTAGTAGAAACCAAACTTAATGCCATACTTCCGGGCCGCATCGCGCAGCTCGCGCATGGGGTCGCGGTGGAACTTAGTAAGCCTAATGTCGTACGGATAGACCTCAGAGGGGTACATGGCAAAGCCATCGTGATGCTTGGAAGTTATGATAAAGTAGCGCATGCCCGTGGCAGCCACGGTGCGCATCCACTCATCGGCGTCGAACTGAGTAGGGTTAAAGCGGTACACAAGCGAGTCCATGTACTCCTGAAGGGGAATCTTGGCCTTGCGCATTATGTGCTCTGAGTATCCGCCTACGGGCTTTCCGTGCCAGTAACCGGCCGCATCGGAGTATACTCCCCAATGAATGAAGCAGCCAAAGCGGGCATCGCGGTACCACTTGGTGCGCTCATCATGGTTTATTTGCGAGTGTTTCCACCACCCGTTGAGCGCTTCGGCTATGGCAATGCTGTCTTCCGGCAAGTCGACGCGGTCGGGAAGTGTAAGTCCTTGTTCGTCGTTAGCGTCGCCGTGGCGGCCTGTCTGTGCCACCGAAGTGGCTGGAAGCAGGCCCAACAGCAGTGCCATGGCCGGCAGGGAGAGGTGTTTCCTGAAATCGATAGCTGTGATTTTCATGTTTAATTTTCGTCTTTTATACTGAAATATTTGTCGGCATTTGTGCGCAGTACCACAGGAGGCAGCTTCTTGCTGAGCTCCACCTTGACTATCGTAGCAAAGCCATCGGTGTGGGTTCGGGGCATGTCTATGCTCACGGTGCCACGGTTGTTCTTGAACTTAAGAGCCTTGCCGCTGCCCAGAAGCGTAACCTTGCGGGCGCTATGGCCACATTTCAGGTTGAGCTGGCCATTGGTCGGCAGGTTGTAAACACACAGATAATAACTGCTTGAGCGCTTGTTGTCCTTGCGGATGCACTCGCCCCAGTCGGGATTAATGCCGCTACGCTCGGTACCATAGATAACTTCGCCATAGCGCTTTATCCATTGGCCCACGCTGTCGAGCCTGGACTGAGCCTCCATGGGTACCACTCCGTGAGGGTCTGGACCCACGTTGAGCAGCAGATTGCCACCCCTTGCGGCACACATGAGCAAGGTTTTAATAATGTTTTCGCTGCTTTTCCACTTGTTCTCCCAGCTCTTGTAGCCCCATGAAGAGCCTATGTTCATACATGTTTCCCAATAGATGCCATCTACGTCTTCTGGCTTTGGCACCTTGCCTTCGGGAGTCTTGTAGTCGCCAGGATAGTTAGGACGCTTCAGTCGGTCATTGACTATAATCTGCGGGTGCTGCTTCATGAGTGCCATAACCTCTTCAGCGAGGTCGTCACTCATACGTGTTGGGGTGTCGAACCAGAATATGGCCACATCGGGATAGCGGCTAAGGAGTTCCTTTATCTGCGGAAGCGACACCTGATGGAAGTAATCCTCGTAGGAGCGACTGGTCTGAATGGGGTCCCAAGAGCCGTTATGGCTGGCTGTATAAGCATCGACGAGGGCCGAGTCGGGGTTGGGCCAGCCTTCGCGCATAAGCTTTCTCGACGTGGCGCCACCGGGATTGTTCCAATCTTGCGAATGAGAGTAATAGAAACCCAGCTTCATCCCGTACTTGCGGCAGGCCTTTGCCAGTTCGTCTACTACGTCGCGGCCGAACGGAGTGTAGTCAACGATGTTGAAGTTGCTGGCATTGCTCTTGAACATGGCAAAGCCATCGTGGTGCTTAGTGGTAAGAACCACGTACTTCATGCCGGCATTCTTGGCCATGAGAACTATTTTTTCGGCATCAAAATCGGTAGGGTTGAAGGTCGTGGCTTTGGCCTTATACTCCCTGACAGGTATCTTACAGCGGTTCATAATCCACTCTGCGCCGCCCCGTCGCTGCTGGTATCCGTCGTAAACTCCGCCGTAAAGGCAGTATGGTCCCCAGTGGATGAAGAGTCCGAACTTGGCTTCCTGCCACCAGTTCATTTTGTTTTGGACCTGTGAAGTTTTGCCCTGGGCGCTCAGTTGCAGTGCGAGCGCAAGCAGAAGGGCAAAGGTTAGTATTCGTTTCATGATGGTTTTTGGATTAGAATTTATATTGTTCGATTATTTGTAAGTTGTTGTTCGTGGTGGTGAAGTGATATATTCCGGGGCTCATTTTGCCACCTTGGGCCACTGAGTGTGGCAGGGTGGTGGGCTCGTAGAATACTCCCCAGTAGTGGGTGCTGCCATCATTGGTGATGGCTACCAGCTGAGCTTCGGCGCTGTTAATGAGCACTTGTATGTTGTTAGTGTTCAGTTGGGCCACTTGTTGGGGTGTGGCCGAGGGCATTACGAGATACTGGTAGGTGGCGTTGTGAGGCTTAAGGCCGTGAGGAATGGTAATGCTTAGCAGCGTGTCGGCCACAAGACAGGGTGTGTACATGCGCATGTTGTCAGACCAAGAGCCATTTCTGAGCTCCCTAACCACTCTCACTGTGTCGTTGCCGAGCGCAATGTAGCCCATGCCATCATGATAGAGGCGGGGCTTCTGGGTGAGTGTGGCATGGCCTATGGGGCTCCACCGGCCCTGGCTGAGTGCCATAACGGGCGAGCTACTTGCACGTTGGTCTACGGTGGTGCTAACGGTCAGCGTAGAGTCGGCACTGATGCCGCTGCCCAGACAGAGTACAAACTGCGGGCTGAAGAGCCACGCCTTGCGTGCCTTTACACCGTCGCGGCAGTAGTCCATGGCACTCATGCCATAGTCGCCGCTGCCTATTCCGCCCACCATTTCGGCGTTGTTGCGAATCTGTTTTGAGTTGGATGGAGAGGCTTTCGGCTCCTTGTAGTCGAAGGCGGTTGTGCCGGGAACCTTTCGCCAGTCCCAAATGGGGAGGGCGTCCATATAGGGGCGTGTGCCCGAGTCATTATAATAATATGTGGCACCGTCGCCCATGAAGAAGCCGTAGAGGTTGTCTTCGTTTACGTGTTCACTGCCAATGGTGCGCAGTGAGCTCATCTTGAGCGAGGCCATCCACTGCTTTGTGCGGTGCAGAGTGTAGTCAGAATCGTAGAAATGCTTATGTCCCACCAGGTTGTTCTGCCCTGCGGGGAAGCCGCCAAGGCCCAACCGCTCAGCCATCATGGCCACCATGAGACCCTTTTGGGCCGAAACGTTATGGTAGAGCTGGCGGTCGAGAGCGCTGATGTCCATCTGCCGGTGCCATATTACCCACCGGTAGCCCTTGTCGATGAGGCTGGTGAGTATCAGCTTCTGACTGTCATTGAGGGCGTAAGGTGTGCCTTCGAACAGTTTGTAGAAGAACGACATGCTGCTCAGGAAGGCCAGTCCGTAGTTGCCGAACTGCTGTTGCGGGCCGTGGAGCTGGTAGCTCCAGTCGCTGCGTATGCCTTCTTTGCCGCCCACTTTTATTTCAGAGAGTATGGTGTCGCGTGCCTGTTTCACGGTGGTGGGGTCGTTTTCTATGAGTCCTCGCATGAGTACGTTCTGTGAGAGCCACACCTTGTTCTGCCCCGTCATGCCTATACGGGCGGCCCGCATCAGCTCCACGGCCTGTTGGTGCTCCCAGGGCGAGAGCTCATTGCCAAGTATAATGAAGGCTTCGCCCATAACCTTGGGCACGCCAATCTGGTTCTGCCACCAGTTGCGGCAAACAGGTTTGGCCGTGAACCAGAATCGGAGCAGGCGGTGAATGGTGCTTATGGTGCTGTCGGAGCGATAGAATGGCGAGCCCTTTGTGGCGTAGAGCTTGGCCAGTTGCAGCACTCGCTCGGCGTGTTGTTTGGGCTGCCAGCCGCTGCGGGCGTTGTCTTGGTAGTTGATGTCGCTGAAAGAACCGTCGGGTTGCACCTTGCTCAGGTATCCGTTTACCTGACTCAGGTCGGCCGGATACATGTTAGTAAGCTCCTGAACCATCTGATCGCTCAGTTCTTTTTCCTTTGGCAGCTGCAGGAGGGACTGATACAGTGAGTCCTCTGGGCTCCATTCCGACACCAGCATGGCACGGTAGCGCTCGCGCAGGGGCTGTAAATTCTGGGCTGCGGCACTAATATAAAATAAGGATAGCGGCAGTAGTACCGCGGTTAGTATTTTCATTTAGTTATTGTTTTGACTGCAAAGTTAACCCATGGCATCTAAGTTTTTTTTCATTATTATGCTTAGTATTATCAAAAAAGTGCCATTTCGACTTTTATTCCTGCTTTTACGGTACTTGCATGTGTATTATTATGATATGCAAACAATGCGGAGCTACAAAAAACTAAGCCAGATTCCGATAGCGGAATCCGGCTCAAGCTTATAAACCTAATCCTAAAACTTTACTGAAAGAGGCAAACAACAGTCTGCATTACCAGTATTTGAAAAGAAGCATACAGTACCTTTCGGTTTTAGCTCCTATAGGTACTGTATGGCCTGTTGGCACAATTTGAGGTTACTTAATATTAACAGTTACCTTATGGTTCTGTGAGAATCCGCGCACCTCATAGTCGGCTGTCTTGGCTATCGTGGTGCTGTCTACGCTTATTTCGGGGTTGGCCGGGTTGCAGGTGAGTACTGTTACCGAACCGGTCTTGCCGCCACTGATGGCTTTAAGCCTTACATACTGTATGCCCTTGTGGGCGTTTGGCCATGTGAGTTTCCATGAACCGTCGGCAGCAGGCTGTATTTCGTTGCCGTTCTCGTCCACAATCTGGTAGTCGGTACCAAGGGTAAGGGTGCTGCTTGTAAAGTAGCTCACCTCAACATTGTAGCCCTTATTCTGCTCGCTGAAGAACTCAACGGGAATGGCTATGGTGTCGCCCGGTGCCAAGGAGTATGTGACTTTATTGTTCAGTTTGCCCCACTCGTGGAATCCGAAGTAATAGATGTTCTCCATCTCAGCATTGTCATTGCTCCACTCATCGTCGCTACAAGCAGCAAAAGTCAGTACTGCTGCAATGAGGACAAACATCAATTTTATGTTTTTCATGTTTCTTTTACTGTTAGTTATTAGCTTTATTTTGTGTTTCAAAAGCATCTTTCAAGCCATTACCAGTTTGGATTCTGCTTAAGGTTGCCATCGCTTGTTCCTATCTCATAGGAAGGAATTGGGTAGTAATAATCACGGTCGGGGTTGAAAGAGCGTGAACTTGCTGCCTCGATAACGTACACACTGTCTTGGTCGCACACCTTAACGCCCTCGTACATGCCGCCATTCAGTGTGAACCTTGAACTGAGAGTCTTGCTGTCGGCCGTAGTTTCTGAGGCGATGTACTTAAGTCCAAGCATAGTCTTTGGGAGCACTTTCTCGGCTATTTTCCAACGTTTGATGTCATCGTAGCGCAGGCCTTCGTCTATGAATTCTACGAGACGCTCGCGGCGTATTTCGTCAAGCATGTTCAGACCGTTGGCATTTACAAACTCGTTGGTAAGCCTTGCGGTCATGCCTGAACGCTGACGCACTGCGTTTACCGTAAGGTCGAGCTGGGCGTCGGTTATGTTTCCGTTGAGCTCATATAGGGCTTCGGCATAGGAAAGCAGCACTTCGGCATAGCGGATGAGCATTTTGTCGACCGTTTCCTTGCTGTTTGTGGCCCACTGATCGTACGAAAAGCCTTTCTTTATTGGGAATCCGTTGCCGTGCTGGTTGGTAAACGGTATGTAGGCTCCCTTGTAAGCTTCCTCGTTAAGGTGGTAAAGTGTCATGCCGAGGCGCGGGTCGCGGTTGGTGAAAATATCGTCGTATGACTTTTCATCCTTGATAGCGAGCGGGCTTTTCTCACGTGGCAGACCGTCGGTGTAGAGGAACTGCTCCACGGCCTGACGTGTTACTGAGGCTGCATTCTCGAGAGTACGTGAGTTATTGTGTACTATGGTTCCGGCGTCGTTAGGGCCGTAGACCTTCACAAACACGTTTTCGCGGTTCTGTCTTCCCTCACCGTCGAAGAGGAAGAGCTTTTGGAAGTCGGGATAGAGGCTGTGCTTGCCGCTGTTTATGAGTGTTTCGGCTGCGCTTACGGCACGTTGCAGGTGGGCGCGGTAGTCACTTCCCAGGTTGTGATACTTGGAAAAGGTGCCCTCATAGAGTCCTATGCGCTCAATCATTGCCAGTGCTGCCGACTTGGAAACACGTCCCCAATCGGCTGCTGACGATACATCGTCGATGTCGGGGAGGTTCTGATAGGCGTAGTCAAGGTCGTCATAGCACTGCTGTATTACCTGTTCGCGAGGCGTGCGGGGCATCTTCACGTCGGGGTCGCTGGTGCTTGTGAACACCTTTAATATAAGTGGCACGTCGCCATATTTCTTAACGAGGTCGAAATAGTGGTAAGCTCTGAAGAAACGAGCTTCGGCTATCCAGCGCGGCTTGTCCTTTTCGTCGGCCGTAGAGCTGGTAATCTTGGTTATGATGTTATTGCAAGTGGCAATCTTTTTATAAGGGTTGGTCCAGTCAGACGATGTGCCCGGCACTGTCCAGTTGCCGCTAGAGATGTCGTTTGGTGAGTTTCTGATGATGTCGTCGGCACGATAATCCTGGCCGAAACCGTTCAAATCAACGTACAGACGGTTGCAGGCGCCACGGAAATCGGTGGTAGATTTCCAGAAGTTACTGTCGACAAGGGTTGTTTCCGGGTCCCTGTCAAGCTCGCAGCTCGTCAGCAAGAGTGCTGCGGTTGCTATATAAAGAATGTTATGTAGTTTCATTTTGTGTTCTTATTTTAAAGTGTTATGTTAACTCCAAACGACCATGTGCGGAAGAACGGATAGTAGCTTCGGCCAATGTTGTTGGTAACTTCCGGGTCGTAAACCTTCAGAAGGTCGGAATGCTCCCATATGTCGTTGCCTGAGATGTAAACTCTAAGTTTCTCAATGTAGCGCTTGTTTATTGGCACGGTGTAGCCCAAGGTTATGTTCTTAAGTCTGAGATAGGCTGCGTTCTGCACCCACTTGTCGGACGGGTGGAAGTTGAAGCTGCTGCCGTTATATGGGCGAGGCCACTCTGCGTTCATGTTATCCTCGGTCCAGTAGTTGCGGTGTATGGTCCAAGGCATCTGATAAGTGTTGTAGAAAGGTGCAATAGCTGCTGTGTTTATAAGTATGTGGCGCTTGCCCACACCTTGGAACATCATGCTGAAGTCGAAGCCTTTCCACTGTGCTGAGAGTGTAAGTCCGTAGAGATAACGTGAGTTTGAATTGCCGAGGTATACCAAGTCGCCCGGGTCGTCGGGTGTAGCTCCACCCACTCCTACCTGATGGTCGGGGTTGCCTTGGGTAAGATACTTCACGTCACCACCGCTAACCTTGCCGTCATTGAATGAAGAGTAGCCCGGATGGTCCTTCTTGTACTGCAAGTATTCATCGCGACTCTTCCAGTAACCATCAGTCTTGTAACCCCAGATGGTGTTCATTTCGTAGCCCTCGAGCAGTGCAACGTTGCCTTCTCCTATAACGCTGGCGCCGTCGTAGCGCTCCAAGCGGTTCTGGCTGTCAGAGAGGTTGAACGATACTTGATAACTGAAGTCCTTGATTTGGTCACGCCAAGTGATTTCGAAATCCCATCCCCAGGTCTTCAGTTTGCCCACATTGGCCGAAGGAACATTAAGTCCTATGGTGTGGGGCAGCTGCAATGCGGCCAGCATATCGTCGTTAATCTTCCAATAATAGTCGAAACTGGTAGTCAGTCTGTTCTTGAACAGGCCGAGGTCAACACCGATGTTGGTGGTCGAAATCACCTCCCAGGTCTTGTCTGTTGATGCAAGAGCCTGCTGATAATAGTATTTCTCGCCCATGTAGTCACCACTCTGGATGGTGGGAATGAAGTCGTAGAGGCCCAAAACGGCACCGTTGCCGAGCTGACCCCATGAGAGGCGGAACTTGAGGTTATCCAACCAGTCCACGTTCTTGAGGAATTTCTCCTCGCTTATGCGCCAAGCAGCCGATACTGATGGGAATGCGCGCCAGCGTTTTGAGGGTGCCAGACGGCTGCTGCCATCATAACGCACGTTGGCTTCAAACATATAGCGCTCCTCGAAGTTATAGTTCAGGCGGCCGAAGTATGACATCATTGACCAGGGAGATATGGCATCGCTGAGCGAAGTGTTGGTAGCGTCAGACGTATCATAGTAATTGAAAGAGAAGAAGTCGTTAGAGTTCATGTTCTTTGCAGTGGCACTAATCTGGTCTTTACGGTAATTCTCGTAGCTTGTACCTGCCAGTATGTTGAAGTTATGGCGCTTGTTGATTGAGAATTCGTAGTTAGCCGTGGCCTCTATAAGGTCGTGGTGGTCAGAGTTCTTCTGCTTGTAGAGTGAGTTGGGGTTGTTAACGGTTTGGCGAATCGACTTGCCGTCGCGGCTGTACCATGCCATAAGGCGCTTCACTGATGAGTCACGATAGTAGCCTGCCACACGTGACGCGCTTATGTTGATGTGCAATCCCTCGAGCAAGTGATCTATACCGAGTTGCACTTTGCCTGTATAAGCCTCGTAAGTGTTGTTTTCCGTGCCGCCCTCTTTCATTATCTGTATGGCGTTGGCCTGCAAGTCACCATTATATATGTTGCCGGAAATGTCGGGTTCCGGCGCGTAGATGGGCTGGCGGCCACGCGACGAGTAGAGCAAAGTAAGCACATTGCCGGCTCCATACGATGGAGTGGCTATGCGTTTTGACTGATAGCGGATGTCGGCAGCCAGGTTTATGTACTTGTTTATTTGCGATTGCAGTCTCGCACTTAAGTTCCAGCGTTCGGTATTGTCCGATCCGTAGCGCAGAAGTCCGTTCTTTGCGAAGTAGTTTGCCGATATACGGTAGCTCAGTTCCTTGCCACCGCCCGACACTGAGAGTGCATGGTTCTGCTGGAATGTATGGTCGCGGGTGCCCTCATCAACCCAATTGGTTGCCTGAAACAGGTCCCAGCGGCCGTTGTTGTTATTGGGCCGGTAGTTGAAATTGGGGTTTCCAACCCAGCTACTTTGCTCTTCGTTCCATTCTGCCTTACCATTGGCGTTGAGGCGGCTCAGGTTTATCATGTTCTGTTCTTCCCAAGCAGGCAGTCGTTCAGGCATATTGCCCGGCGTGTTCACGGCAACGTAGCCGTTGTAGTTTATCTTCGGCTTGCCGGTTTGGCCTTTCTTTGTGGTTACAAGCACCACGCCGGCAGCGGCGCGGGCACCATATATGGCACTGGCAGCGGCGTCTTTAAGCACCGAAATGCTCTCAATGTCGTCGGCATTGAGCAGAGACAGGTCGCCCTCCACGCCATCTATGAGCACGAGAGCTGAGGTAGAGTTGGCCGAAGAGAATCCACGGATGCGCATTCCGCTCGACTCACTGCCCGGCTGGCCGCTGCTTCGCATTATCATAACGCCCGGAAGCTGTCCCTGAAGTGCTGAAACGGCGTCGGTTGCCGGTACTGCCGAGAGCTTGTCGCCCGATATTGCCGACACGGAACCTGAGAGATCTACCTTGCGTTGTGTGCCATAGCCCACCACTACAAGCTCGTTCAGCGACTGGGTGTCGTCAGTTAGCGTAACTTTCATGTTGCCAGAGGCTTTGGCTTCATAGTTCTTGAAGCCCACGTAGGAGAATTCCAGCGTGCTGTTGGCTGGGCAATCGAGTGTGAAGTGGCCGTCAAGGTCGGTCACGACTCCCTTTGATGAGCCCTTAACCTTAACGGTAACGCCAATCAGTGGCTCACCGCTCTGGTCCAGAACCGTTCCCTTAGCTTGATTGCCTTGCGCAAATACTTGCGTTGAGATAAGCATGCAAAGGATGTAGAACACCATCCTTCGTACTTTTGAATAGCAATGATTTTGTTTCATTTGAAATTGGTTTAGATTATATTAGTTATGTGTTCTCACTCGCACTTCTTGCTTATGAGTGGCCGGTATGGCCGGCTTTTGCATCTTTTCTGTTCTGAAGCGGTGCGGATTGTTAGTCCGGCGGTGTTCAGAAT
>CAZUWO010000072.1:0-16204 GCA_964623995.1 uncultured Prevotella sp.
GCTCTGTTTTTTTCTTGAATATCTTATCTAAGAAACTCATTTTGATTACTTTAGTTTTTGTCGGCCAGCCTTACGCCAGCTACTTATGCTTGCAAAGTTACAAAATTAAATTTACATTTTTTGAATTTCGTTATTTTTTTTCTATCAATTAAGCTATTATGGCTTTCTTAACCGCATATTTTGACTTCGGAAACCACCATAAAACCATGGCTAAACCTATGCTTTACGCTCTCTAAAGCGGTTGCTTACAAAGCATGAACCACATGGATATAAACTTCTGACCACCGCACAATGTTCTTAGACTTGCTCATATAAACTCATATTCTTGGCTTTTCATATTCAGCAATGAGCCTATATCTGTCTGACTAAGTGGGCTTAGCAGAATCACATGAAAGCAATACTCTATAGTTGTCATACGGCCAACATATCTTTATCCAGCCCATGTTAGGCATCATGGCATTGCAGCCAAGGTGCGAACACAGCTATTAAATAAGTGCATAATGACAACTTTTTTAAATAATGCAAAGGTTATGTAAAAAAAAAAGTTTATCTTTGCATCGAAAAACTTATTAGAATTCTGGATAGAACAATGAAGAAACATGACGGTAATTCCGTTTTGAGGTATGGCATATTGGCCGCTGACCTGCTCATACTCAATGGTTTACTGACGGTCTTTTACTGCTTTTGGCCCGACCTGATACCTCCCGTATTCAGGAATCATGTCTTCTTGTATTATTTTGCGGCCAGTGCCTGCATGGTAATGGCCGAGTTCTTCGTCCCGGAAATAGTAAGCAACCGCCTTGTAAAGGTTGGTCAAGTCATTCAAAGAGTATTCGAATACATCCTGCTTTTCTCCTTAATATTCTTCCTTTTCGTAAGGTTAGCCACGCAGGGTGGCGGGCAGTTCGACTTCATGATAGTGTTCTCGCCCATCCTTTTCATACTTATCGTTATAGCAAGGCAGGCAGAGCTGTTCACGCTTAGACGCTATCGAAAGTCAGGACACAACCGTAGGTCGGTGATTTTCATAGGCAATAACCACAGTCTACTGACGCTTTACGCAAGCTTCGGCGGCAACATGACACGAGATTTCAACGTGATAGGCTACTATGCTGACAAGCCTTTCAGCAAAGCTCCTAAGGAGTTGAGCCACAAAGGAAACATTGCCGACCTCAATAACTTTATGGAGCAACATGGAAACGAGCGCCCTTGCGACGACGTTTTCGTAAGTCTGCCAATAGATGAGAGCGATGAAGTGGCAAGTATAGCAGAATTCTGCGATAAGCATACGGTTCATTTCTACTATCTGCCATTGGAATTTCCCAATTCAAGATTGCATCTTATAAACGAGCGGCTTGGCGACGTTGATGTTATGACAAACCACAAAGAACCCCTACTCGACCCTAGAAATTATTGGCTGAAGCGTGGTTTCGACGTGGTTTTCAGCGCTGTCATCTGCCTGATATTAGTGATTTTCATTCCAATTATAGGGCTTATAATCAAGCTGCAAAGCCCCGGCCCCATATTCTTCAAGCAGAAACGCACCGGCATAAACGGCAAGACGTTTTACTGTATTAAGTTCCGTTCGATGCATGTAAACAAGCAATCGGACAAGCTTCAAGCCACAAAGAATGACCCGCGCAAGTTTGCCTTCGGCAATTTCATGCGCAAGACCAATATCGATGAACTTCCACAATTCTTCAATGTGCTCAAGGGCGAAATGAGTGTGGTGGGTCCCCGCCCTCACATGTTGGCACATACGAAGGAGTATTCCAAGCTTATAGAAACCTATATGGTGCGCCACTTCTGCCGTCCGGGTATTACAGGATTGGCTCAAGTTAACGGTTACCGGGGCGAAACCAAGGAGCTTTGGCAGATGGAAGAAAGGGTTAAATACGACATAATGTACATTGAAAACTGGACTTTCTGGCTCGACATGAAGATAATAGCTCGTACAGCGTGGAGCATGATACACCCCGACAAAAACGCTTATTGAGCATTGACAGAGAATTAATAATGATTACAAACCACAAACATACTATTTTTAGAAAATGAAAGGCATAGTTTTGGCTGGCGGTTCGGGTACCAGACTCTACCCGATTACAAAAGGCATCAGCAAGCAGCTGATTCCTATCTTCGACAAACCAATGATCTACTATCCCATCTCAGCGCTGATGCTGGCTGGAATACGCGACATTCTCATAATATCAACCCCTTACGACTTGCCAGGATTCAAGCGACTGCTTGGCGATGGCAGCGATATAGGTGTAAGATTTGAATATGCCGAGCAGCCAAGTCCTGATGGATTAGCTCAGGCTTTCATCATAGGCGACAAGTTCATCGGCGATGATTGCGTATGTCTTGTGCTGGGTGATAACATATTTTACGGCGCTGGCTTCAGCGCAATGCTTAAAGGCAGCGTGGAAACCGCCGAGAAAGAAGGCAAAGCCACTGTGTTTGGCTATTACGTAAATGATCCACAGCGATACGGTGTGGCCGAGTTCGATGCTGACGGCAATTGCCTTAGCATAGAGGAGAAGCCCGAACACCCGAAGAGCAACTATGCAGTGGTGGGGCTATACTTCTACCCTAACAGCGTGGTGAAGATTGCCAAGAACATTAAACCAAGTGCTAGAGGTGAACTTGAGATAACAAGCGTAAATCAAGAATACTTACGTCGTGGTCAACTTAAGGTGCAGACGCTGCAACGAGGCTTTGCTTGGCTCGACACCGGCACCCACGACAGCTTGTCGGAAGCAAGCACTTTCATAGAGGTTATTGAAAAGCGGCAAGGCCTTAAAGTGGCTTGCCTTGAGGAAATAGCCTTCAAACGTGGTTGGATAACAAAGGAGAAGCTACGCGAAGTGGCTCAGCCAATGATGAAAAACAACTACGGCAAGTATTTAATGGAATTGGCAGAAGGCAAATAAACTAACTTCAGAATCATCAAAAATCACAATGGAAGAGAAAAAAATAAACGAACAAGAGCAAATACAGGAAGAAGAAGAGGTATCCTCTTTCAATTTCCAACGGATTTATACCACCATTATCCTAAACTGGAAATGGTTTGTACTGTCCATTATAATATGCCTCGGAGCTGCCGCAATCTACCTTAGATACACCACACCTCTATATAATGCAGGTGCAAAGATTCTTATCAAGGATGACGACAGCAACACTCGTCGTAGCAGCAGTAGCAGTATAAGAAACTCCAACACACTCGGAACTATAACCAACACCAACGGTATAGAGAATGAGATGGAGATTCTTGATTCACACATTCTTGCAGCCAGCGCTGCCAAGAATCTTAAACTCTACGTCAATTACAAGATGAAAGGGCGGATAAAGGACAACATTGTCTATAAGGATCAGCCCATTACAGTCGATATTGACGAACCCCATCTTGACCGTCTGAATAAGGCCAGCATCAATCTTACAATAGAACGTGATGGCAAAAACTATAATGTAAGTGGCACATATACCGTTCCCGGCAAAGAAGAGAACATGGTTGAAGGGCCTTTCTCTCTTAACCGCACCATCACTTCACTACCTGCCACAATACCGACTCGTGCTGGTTTCATCACGCTTTCGACCAATTATCTGTCTGAAGGCATGAAGGATGGCGATGTGGAATACGTAAATCTTGTTAGCCCCAAGACAGCTTCATATAAGTATGTAGGCGAGTTGTCAATCGTTCAGACATCTAAGACTACCTCTATAGCTAATCTTACGCTGACAGATGAGGTTCCTCAAAGAGCCATAGACTATCTTCGCGAGTTGACAGTGGTTTACAATCTGCAAGCTAACGAAGACAAAAACGAGATAGCTTTGCGCACTGAGAAGTTCATCAACGGTCGACTTGAGAAGATAAATGCTGAGCTTGGAAACACTGAAGGTGCTTTGGAAAACTACAAGCAGCGCAATAAGCTTGTCGATGTTAAGAGCAATGCTACCAGTAGCATGGCCAATCAGACCGAATTCGAGCAAAGATTGGCAGATGCCAACACTCAAATAGAGTTGCTCAACAGCTTGAATCAATATATGAATCAACCAGGCAACCGCTACCAAGTACTGCCTTCTAACGTTGGTCTCAACGATGCAAGCTCAACAAGTTTGATAAACAAATACAATGAAATAGCCCTTCAGCGCAACCGTCTATTACAGAGCGCTTCCGAGACTTCGCCTACTGTAATACCTCTGACACGCCAACTCGACGAGTTGACAACAAGTATTCACAACGCTATGTCGCAGGCCAGACGCAATCTGAACATCACCCGCAACTCTATAGCTTCGCAGTTAGGCAAATATCAAAGCCAAGTTTCAGAGACGCCACAGCAAGAACGTATGCTCACACAGATAGGTCGACAGCAGGAAGTGAAGTCAGGACTTTACCTTATGCTTCTCCAAAAGCGTGAGGAAAACAGTATTTCTCTTGCAGCAACAGCCGATAAGGGTAAGCTGATAGATGATCCTCAGTTCTACGGACAGGTGAGTCCTAAGGCTTCTATTATTTATCTAATAGCATTGCTCATTGGATTGGCATTACCATCTATAGTTCTATTCATCGCAAGCTTATTCCGCTACAAGATTGAAGGCCACTCTGATGTGGAGCGACTCACTCGTCTGCCAATCATTGCTGATGTAGCCGTGGCCAGCGAACATGCCAAAACGAAAGCCGATATTGTTGTTCACGAGAATAGAAACAACCAAATGGCCGAAATATTCCGTGGCATGCGAACTAACATACAGTTCTTACTAAAGGAGAATCAGAAGGTTATAATGTTCACATCGAGTACTTCCGGTGAAGGAAAGACATTCAATGCCGCAAACCTTGCCGTAAGCTTTGCACTGCTCGGTAAGAAGGTAATCCTCGTCGGACTTGATATTCGTAAACCACGTTTGGCAGAATTACTTGAGATTGCAAACCACCACACTGGTATTACCAACCTTCTTATAAAAGATAATCTAACTAAAGAGGAAGTCAACTCGCAGATTTTGCCTTCAGGAGTAAACAAGAATCTCGACGTGTTGCTGGCCGGCCCTATTCCACCGAATCCATCTGAGCTTGTTTCGCGTCCAAGTTTGGAAGAGGTTATGAACATCCTACGTGAAGAATACGACTATATCATAGTTGATACAGCCCCTGTTGGACTTGTTACTGATACCGTACAGCTGGGTAGAATAGCTGATGCAACTGTAATAATGTGCCGCGCTGACTACACTCAGAAAGCCGCTTTTGGTCTTATAAACCAATTGCACGATGATAATAAACTTCCAAACATGTGCATAGTCATCAACGGTATCGACCTTAGCAAGAAGAAATACGGCTATTATTATGGTTATGGCCGCTACGGAAAGTATAGTAAATATGGCTATTATGGACACTATGGCAAATATGGTCATTACGGCAACTACGGCTCTTATGGTTCCTATGGCGATTACAGCAATAGTCGATATGGCAATCCTAATGATGATTCCGTAAAGCATTAACAAAAATTAAATGCAATGAACATAGCAGTTGACTTTGATGGAACCATCGTAGAACACCAATATCCAAAGATTGGTCCAGAAAGACCATTTGCAACGGAAACACTACGAATGTTGATTCAAGAACGCCACAACTTAATATTGTGGACAGTTCGCGAAGGCAAGTTGCTCGATGAAGCCGTCGAATGGTGCCGTAAACGTGGCGTTGAATTCTATGCCATCAACAAGAATTTTCCAGAAGAGAATGCTGGTGGAGGCAAGCAAGTAGCTCGAAAGCTAACAGTCGATTTGTGGATAGATGACCGTAATATAGGTGGACTACCTGATTGGGGGACAATCTACCAAATGGTTCACAACCATCTGACATGGAACGACATAATAGCTCAACGGCAAGGACGCTACGAAGAACCTAAACGTAAACATTGGTGGAGCAGATAAGACCATTTAAATTATAGAATAAGCCTAATAAGTTTTGGCAATGACCCTAACTTATTAGGCTTTCAATATTATTATTCTTCATAAGTATAAATAATAACACTATGGCAGAAAAAATACTTGTGGTATCAGACATTCACGGATGCTTACCAACATTGCAGCAAGTAGTAGATTTCTATCAAAAAGAACACTACAATTTAATGATAGTTTTGGGTGATATACTCAACTATGGTCCACGCAACTGTATTCCAAATGGAATTGATGCAAAAGGCATTGCTAATCTTTTGAACAGCATGAAGGAAGACATTGTGGCCGTACGTGGCAATTGTGATTCAGAAGTAGACCAAATGCTGCTTGAATTTCCTATAATGGAGACATACACCATACTGGTAAATGGTGGCAAGCGCATATTTCTGACCCATGGACATATATACAATGAAGAAAATATGCCGACAATGAGAGCCGACGCTTTCTTCTACGGACACACACATTTGTGGAAACTTGAAAAAAGCATCAATGGCACTCTCATTTGCAACACGGGGTCTATCACATTCCCAAAGCAGAATAAAATAGCCACATTCGCCACAATAGATAATAGTGTTGTTAACGTAAGAGCTTTGGATGGCAGCGTTATAAAGTCCGAAAAACTTTAAAAACTATACTCTATATAACAAAGAGGGAGCGCAAACAATTTTACGCTCCCTCTTTCATTATAATCTTAATGCTGCATAATTAGATTTCAAGCCACCTTACATAGGCAAAATCCATACGATGAGGCAACAAACTGTTCTTTGGATACATGCGTACGCCCATCTTGTAAGCACCGGCAATCTCTGGTTCAAACTCCACCTTGAAAGTGTATTGATTGCCATTGTGGCTTATCATCTTGAATGGAATAACCTTATGAACATTTATATCATTGACAGGCTGGTTATTGAGCATAACAAGCTCCAAGCCAATGGCATCATTTAGTCCCTGCTCATCGATAACATATGTCATGGAGTATTTTACACCAGTAACAGGCTCTTGATCACCTCCACCATCGTGAGTAACAACGCTAATGCTATCCCAACGCTCAGCCACAGTCTCTTTCCACTGGGCTATCTCCTTAGCTAACTTATTGTCATTAGCCTGCAGTTTCTTTGAACGTTCAGCTTCCTTGCAGTAGAACTTAGAATAATAGTCATCCAACTGACGCTTCATCGTATAATGAGGAGCAATGGTTGCTATTGAATTCTTCACAACCTTTATCCAACCCTTGCTATAGCTCATGCCATCAGACCTGTCATAGTAAAGAGGAATTATCTCATTCTCAAGCAGAGAATAGATAGTGGCCGCATCGAGCTGGTCCTGATAAGCCTGGTTCTGATAGGTGCGCTCCTGAGGCAGAGCCCATCCTGCACCCTTACGGTAACCTTCTACCCACCAGCCATCAAGCACAGACCAATTAACCACACCATTCATTTCTGCTTTCTCACCAGATGTACCGGAAGCCTCAAGTGGACGAGTTGGAGTATTCATCCAAATATCAACACCACTGACAAGGCGACGGGCAAGTTGCATATCATAATCTTCGAGGAAGATAATCTTGCCCAAGAACTCCGGTCGACGGCTTATCTCAAATATCTTCTTTATAAGTCCCTGCCCTGCTCCATCTGCCGGATGAGCTTTACCTGAGAAGAAGAAGAGCACCGGATGTTCAGGATCGTTGACTATCTTGCTGAGACGATCGAGATCTGTAAACAGCAAATGGGCACGCTTGTATGTAGCAAAACGACGGCAGAAGCCTATCATTAGTGCATTGGCATTGATATGTTCAAGTATGCTTACCACCTTAGCAGGATCGCCCTGATTGCGCAACCACTGCTTGGTGAACTTCTCGCGAATGTAAGTGATGAGCTTACGCTTCAAAGCCATACGAGTATCCCAAATCTCCTCGTCAGAAACGTCGTAGATTGCATGCCATATTTGCTCGTTACTCTGATCCTGCATAAATGTAGGATCGAAGTTGGCATCATAGAGCTTGCGCCATTCTGTGGCTGCCCATGTCGGGAAGTGAACGCCATTGGTTACATAACCCACATGGTTTTCCTCAGGATAGTAGCCCTTCCACAGCGGAGAGAACATCTTTTGGCTAACCCAACCATGCAGTTTGGAAACGCCATTGATTTCCTGACATGTGTTGCAAGCAAAAATACTCATGCAGAACTTCTCGTTATGGTCGCCAGGATTATTACGGCCCATATCCATAAAGTCGTCCCAAGAGATGCCCAACTTCTGTGGATAACCACCCATATACTTACCGAAGAGGCTTTCATCAAAATAGTCGTGACCTGCCGGCACCGGTGTGTGAACAGTGTAAAGCGAAGATGCACGCACAAGTTCCATAGCCTCATTGAAGTTTAAGCCACTCTCCACATAGTCGCAAAGACGCTGCAAGTTGGACAGAGCTGCATGACCTTCGTTAAGATGATAAATATCTTTCTTTATGCCAAGCTTCTTCAACGTCAGTATGCCACCGATACCAAGAAGAATCTCCTGCTTCAAGCGGTTTTCCCAATCACCTCCATAAAGGGTATGAGTAATAGGCTTGTCGAACTCTGAGTTCATATCATTGTCAGTATCAAGCAAATAAAGCTTGATGCGGCCAACGTTTACACGCCATACCAATGCATGAACCTGATAATTGCGATAAGGAACATCTACAACCACTTGATTGCCATCGGCATCGAGTTCACGAACTATTGGCAGTGAGTTAAAGTTCTGAGCCTCATAGTTTGCTATTTGCTGGCCGTCCATGCTGAGGCTCTGCTTAAAATAGCCATAGCGATAGAGGAATCCTACACCACAGAGATCCACATTAGAATCTGATGCTTCCTTGAGGTAATCGCCAGCAAGCATACCCAAACCACCTGAATATATCTTGAGAACCTGATTTATGCCGTATTCCATAGAGAAGTAAGCCACGGAGGGGCGCTCCTTGTTCGGCTTCACATTCATGTAGTTGCGGAATATCTTGTATACGTCTTTCACACGCTTCATGATGGCCTTATCCTTAACTATTGCCTCCTTGCGGTCATAGCTCAGACGCTCAAGAAGAAGTACAGGATTATGGCCTACTTCCTCATATAGTTTCTCATCAAGGCTCTTCCAAAGGTTACGAGCCTCATAGTTCCAAGCCCACCACATATTATGGGCCAACTCATCGAGACACTCCAACTGCTCAGGAAGTTTCGATTTCACGTTAACCTCTTTCCAGTGAGTCTCGTTGACGTAATCTTGTTTAATCTTAATCATCGTGTTATCTTGTTTTTGTTTTGTTTATCCTCTATATTTTACTTTTTCAACCTTGCTTCGGCTTTTCTAAGAGCCACATCGTAAGCCTCATAGTAGTACTTGATAAATTCATTCCAAAGAGCTTTCTTAGACAGTTTTGAAGCGTTGCGCCTTGCCGCATCAGCATGTTTCTTATCCAACTGCGAATAAGCAAGTACCGCATCAACTATCTCGTCCACCACATCATTGTAGTTATAATCCGTGCGCTCCACCACCTTAACGCCTTTCTCAAGCGAAGTCTTATTATTCAACTCACCCGCAGCCCACATGCCAAAGCCCGCAAGATTGGTAGTAATAGTTGGCACCTTAAAAGCTATTGCCTCGAGCGGAGTATAACCCCAAGGTTCATAATATGACGGATAAATGGCCAAATCATTGCCAAGCACCACGTCGTAGTAAGTCAAATTCACAATGCCATCGTTGCCAATAAGATAGGAAGGAATGAAAATTACCTTCACTCTGTCGGCAGCCTGATTATTGAGACCGAGCCACTTCATCTGTCCAAGAATCCGATCTTCGCCCTCATTGTGCAAATTATGGGTTATCACAGGATTGCTAAGTGGCGTCTCATAGGTTGCTCCCGAAGCTAAACGGGCCTTCAAATCTTCTCTCGGACCAGCTACCCAGCCCGGTACTTCTATAAACGCAACCACGTCACGCTCCAACCCTTCACGATAGCGGAGGCGACTCATAGACTCAACAAACACATCTATGCCCTTGTTGCGGAATTCATAGCGGCCACTTGTTGATACTATCAGGGCGTCGTCGGGTATCAAAGTGCCGGTCAAGTCGCGGGCAATGTCGAGCAAACGCTTGCGGGCAGCATTACGCTTGCGGGTGAATGCAGCCCCGGCAGGAACGAAATCGTCCTCAAATCCATTGGGCAGCACCACATCAACAGGCTTGTCGAGTAGCTCCTTGCACTCTCTGGCTGTGATTTCGCTCACTGTTGTGAAGCAGTCAACATTCAATGCAGTCTGCTTCTCTATGGAGTGTTTGCTCTGCATATTGAGCTCTGCAGCCATCTGATCGCCATTATAGGAGTCGAGATACTGATAGAGGGGCTTGTCGTTGCCAGCTATCGAACGGCCAATGCTCGTGGCATGGGTGGTGAAAACGGTGCCAATCTGAGGCAGATAATGGTTTACATATAGCACTCCGAGCCCTGTCATCCACTCATTGCCATGATAAATAACCCGACTACCCGGCTTTACCACATGCTTGTAGAGGCTCTCCACCACCAAGCCGGCAGCATAGCTGAACATGGAAGCTTCGTCGTAGTCGCCATAAGCATGAAGGCTGTCCACCTTATAATCCTCCCATAGCTTGGCGTAGATTTCGTTTTTCTTGGCAAAATATGGCTGGAAATCAACCAGTATGCTCACAGGATAGCCCGGCACCTTCCATCGGCCAACCTTCACCTGTAGCCCTTCCCTCTTAGCCTCGCTACGCCAGCTGGCCAACAAATTATCATCTTGCTCAAAAAACGGATTCTCCTTATCTTTCCAACAGTCAGGACCGATAAACATCAGGTTGTCGCCCAACCGCTCGGTCAACGTTCTTGCGCGGGTGGAAAGCACCGCATAGATTCCTCCAACTTTATTGCACACTTCCCAACTGCTTTCAAACACATAGTCGGGAAATAATGTCTTGTCGCTCATATAAGCCATTTTTTGTTATCGTGCAAAGATACTAAATTTTGCAAGTTATACCAATTCGAAAAATCATTTTTTGAAATAAAGAACGCATTTATTGACATAAAATCAGTAACTTTGCCCAAAATCAATAAAACGAAGCTACATGAGAATTAGAAAACTGCTTTTGGCGCTGATTCTTTTGCCAAGCATGGCAATGGCGCAAACCGATTCCACGCTTCTGAAAGGGACTTTCAAAAACGACGAATTCCATATTTACATCACCATAGACCTGTATCACAACAACATAACAGTGCCCGGACAGGAAATATTCGGCGAAATGGCCGGCTACTTGGGTGACTACCGAGATTGGCGCAAATGGCTGTTTGCTGCCGCCAAAATAAAGAAAAGCGGCGTGGCCGACTTGGAAATATCCAACGACTACGGTAGTGAGGACCTCACCGCGCGACTAACTGTAAAGCCGGACGGCACCGCAATACTGAAGCAGGGCGACGGAAGCACCATCAAGATAGCCCGCAACCGCAAATGGGTGAAACTGCCCGAGGAAATCGTATTCAAGCGCATGAAGTAAATATTTGATTTGCTTTATATTACACGCAGACGCTCTACTAAATTTAAAACATTACGTAGCAGAGCAAATAATGGCAATATAAAGCAGAAGCGCATATCAATCTTAACAAAGTCAGGAAAGAAGTGGAATGGCATAGAACCAGCTGCTATTTCACTGATACTTTGTCTGCCCGCTCCAATTACAAAACAGAATCAGCAGGAGGAAAGTGCTTAGCCACGACATCACCAAGAAGTAGCAAAGCAGCGATTCAATAGCCGCAAAGCAATGGTTTAGCCGTAGCAAGGCAGTGGTTCAGATGTTTGAATGCATAAGTCTTTGCCATGGCTAATTCTCTACCCGTACGGGAACTAATCAGCAAGCACTAAACTTTAAAGCGCAAAAAAGCCCTGACTGCAAGCAGCAGCCAGGGCTATTATTATTTAATAAATTCTGTAGACTAACAATTAGTCAGCACTGTTGGCATCGTTGAAAGTAACAACGCGGTTGAACTCAACTTGCTTGAACAGCTTGTCAGTAGCGCCGAAGCCCTTAGTGGTAAGACGGTTAGCGTCTATCTTGTACTTCTTTACAAGTGCGTTCTTCACAGCGTTTGCACGAGCCTCGCTCAGCTTCTGGTTGAGCTCCTTAGAGCCTTCTGGTGAAGCATAGCCGCGAACCTCAACGTTGGCGTTCTTGTTGTTGTTCATGTAGTTGGCGATGAGCTCGATTGGAGCATACTGAGCCTTGTCGATAACGCTCTTGCCCTGACGGAAGAGAACGGTCGGCTGCAGGTTGGTAGCTGTCTCTGGCTTCACATACTTTGGCTTAGCGTTGCACTCATCGAGAGCCTTCTGCAGGTCAGCGATGCGGCGGTTCTTAGCATTCAGCTCGTTGTCCTTGCCGTTCAGCTGGTTGCGGAGGTCGTTGATCTGAGCGTTCAGACCGTCGATCTCAGCCTGATCGCGCGGAGTAACGATGGTGAAGTTGTGGCGGCCGTCATGGTTCTTGAACTTGTAAACAATACCAGCGTTTACTTGGAAAGCGGCATTGTTGATGTTGTAAGAACCCTGGTTGGCGTTGCGAGCGAGCTTGTACTCAGGATCTGCCCATGAGTTGTAGCCAGTGGTTCCAGGCTGTCCGTTGAACACCCATGTCACTGAAGGCTCGATGTAGATCTGCCAAGCCTTGTTCTTGCCAAGGTTGAAAGCGAAATCAAGACCAGCCTTTGAAGTCATGCGGTTGTAAGCACGACCCTCATTAGCATGCAGGAACACGTGGCCCCAGCCAATACCATAAAGGGCGCTAACCTCAAACACGCGTGGGTCACCCTTGTAGCCACCGAACATGTTGCTCAGGTTCAATGTTCCGAGGAGTGAAGTGTTCAAAGCGCGAACAACAGTACCTGTTGATTCCCAAGGCTTATTTGAGAAATAAGCGTTACTCTCAACAGCCAGACCGAATACTGGAGTGATGTTCTTACCGATGCGCAGACCTGCGTTAGGATCGAGATCACCAAGCCAGCTGTGGCCTGTCATCTTCGTTGCAACGCCACCATTGATGCCAATGTAGACGTTGTCGAAAGCCTTACTTCCTGCAACGGTAGTCTGAGCCGAAGCAGATACTGCCAGCGTAGCGGCAGCAAACAATAAAACTAACTTTTTCATGTCTCTCTGAATTAATTATGAAATAATTTTACTATTTTCTTCTATTCGGCTGCAAAGTAATAAAATTTTATTGAAACCACCAAACATATTTTAGTTTTTTTGACCTGCATCAACTGATAAATTGGTAAAATGGACTGTTTTATGGTGTTTTAGATTGCTAATGACTATTTTGGCAATAGAAAAAGGCACCGCTGCAATCACTGTAGCGATGCCTCCACCATAAAAATTAGAGAGTTATAAAAAATCAGTCTGTAGGTTTTTCTACTTTCTTTATCAGCTTCATTCCTTCTTCAACGGCCTTCATGTTGAGTGGTATCATGTCATGATGGCGCTCGGGCAGACTCTTGAAGAGGGCTTTGTTAAGTCCGTCGGTGCTTACCACGGGGCATACCTTTAGCAGCCCGCCGAGAACTATCATGTTGAACACCTTGCCGTTTTTCATCTCTGCGGCCTTGTCCATGGCGTCGATGCGGTATATGGTTATGTCCTTACGCTCGGGTGGATTCATTATTCCATAACCGTCATATATAAGTATGCCACCGGGTTTCACTTTAGGTGCGAACTTGTCGAGTGATGGCTGGTTTAGCACTATTGCCACATCATACTTGCTGAGTATGGGTGAGGAAATGCGGTCGTCGCTGATTATGACAGTTACATTGGCTGTGCCACCTCGCTGCTCGGGGCCGTAGGCTGGCATCCATGTCACCTCTTTATTCTCCATCAGTCCGGAATATGCCAGAATCTTGCCCATTGACAATACGCCCTGGCCACCGAAGCCGCTTATAATAATTTCTTTCTTCATGGTTTTTCTGTTTTATAGAGTCAGCCTTATTATTTCAGACCAGTTGTATCCTTGAGGTCGCCCTTTACATACTCCTTGAACATGTGGTCGCGCATCCACTCGTTGGCCTTGACCGGAGAAAGCTTCCAGCCGCTATTGCATGTAGAGACTATCTCAACCAGCGAGCTTCCGAGTCCTTTCATCGACGCGTCGAAAGCCTTGCGTATGGCTTTCTTTGCCTTGCGGATAGAGGCCACGGTGTCAACGCTTTGGCGGGTTACGTAGCAAGTGCCGCGCAGATGGCTTGCGAGCTCGGTTATGTTGAGTGGATAGCCGTGGATTTCGGGGTCGCGGCCATACGGACATGTGGCTGTCTTTTGCCCTATCAGCGTTGTGGGGGCCATCTGTCCGCCAGTCATGCCGTAGATGGCGTTGTTGATGAATATCATTGCTATGTGCTCGCCACGGTTCAGAGCATGGATAGTCTCGGCAGTGCCTATGCAAGCCATGTCGCCATCGCCTTGATATGTGAACACCAAGCGGTCTGGCCAGAGGCGCTTCACGGCTGTGGCGCAGGCTGGGGCACGTCCGTGGGCAGCTTCCTGCCAGTCGATGTCGAGATAGCGATAGGCGAAGACAGCGCAGCCCACAGGGCAAACGCCTACCACCTTATCCTCCATGCCCATTTCCTCAATAATTTCGGCCACCAGCTTGTGCACCACTCCATGGCTGCAACCCGGACAGTAGTGCATAGGGGTATCGTTCATGAGCTTTGGCTTCTCATAAACCAAGTTCTCAGGTGAGATTATATCATTGTTGACCATAATTGCTTCAATTTGATTCTACATGTTTTTCAACGCCTCAACGATTTCCTCCGGCTCGGGCACTATGCCACCCAAACGCCCGAAGTGGGCCACGGGTACGGCTCCGTTGATTGCCAGCCGCACGTCCTCTATCATCTGTCCGGCATTGATCTCGGCCACGAGCACGCCCTTCTTGCCCTTTGCTGCTTCCGCTATCTGAGCGGAGGGGAACGGCCAAAGGGTGATGGGGCGGAACAATCCCACCTTGATGCCTTCCTCGCGGGCTATCTCTATGGCTTTCTCAGATATGCGCGCGGCGCTTCCGAAGCTCACTATCAGGTAGTCGGCATCGGCTGTTTGCTGAGTTTCGAAGCGCACTTCGTTTTTCTTAATCTCGGCATACTTTGCCTGCAAGTGCAGGTTGCGTTGCTCCATCACCTCCGGCTTCAGCTCGAGCGAAGTCATGATGTTGGGCTTGCGGTCGGGTGTGCGCCCTATAGTGGCCCAAGGGTAAAGGCGGCGTATTTCCTCTTCTGTCTTGCGGGGCTTTACCGGCGGCAGCACCACCTTTTCCATCATCTGCCCGATAACGCCATCGGAGAGGATCATGGCCGGAGTGCGATACTTGAAAGCAAGCTCGAAGGCCAAGTCGACAAAGTCTGCCATCTCCTGAACCGAGTTAGGGGCGAGCACTATCACGTAGTAGTCGCCATTGCCACCGCCACGCGTAGCCTGGAAATAGTCGCTCTGGCTGGGCTGTATGGTGCCGAGGCCGGGGCCTCCGCGCTGCACGTTCACTATCAGGCCGGGAATCTCAGATCCTGCCATATAGGCGATGCCCTCCTGCATAAGCGCCACGCCGGGGCTCGACGACGAGGTCATGACGCGCTTTCCTGCGCCGCCGCCGCCATAAATCATGTTTATTGCGGCCACCTCGCTCTCAGCCTGCAGCACCACCATTCCGGTGGTTTCCCATGGCTTGAGCAGCGCAAGGGTTTCGAGCACCTCGCTCTGCGGGGTTATAGGATAGCCGAAATAGCCATCGGCTCCACATCTTATGGCAGCGCGGGCTATAGCCTCGTTGCCTTTCATCAACTGTACTTCCTGTTCTGCCATGGTTATTCCTCCACTTTTTTACGGTAAACTGTTATGCAGGCATCAGGACAAACGATGGCGCACGAGGCGCAGCCCACACATTTTTCGGGCACTGCCGGCTCCACATAGGGGTAGCCGTGGACGTTGACTTTCTTCTGAGCCAGGGCTATCACGTTCTGCGGACAAGCCACCACGCACAGCTGGCAGCCTTTGCAACGGTCAGTGTTAACCACGATGGCACCTTTAATCTTGCTCATAGCTTCTGTATTTAAGGGTTGTAAGCATCCTTGTCGTAGAAGTTAAGGATGTCTTCAAGCATCTTCTTTGCTTCCACAGCCGGCGACTGGGCGTCAATGTCGATGGCTTCCATATAGCAGTTGATGGCATGCTGCCAGTCG
>CAZUWO010000073.1:0-15956 GCA_964623995.1 uncultured Prevotella sp.
ACGGCTCAGCATGGCTACACACCCATACGGCAGAGCCATCAGCCCTCACGGAGCCCCTGTGGCAGCCAGTACGGCTCAGCATGGCTACACACCCATACGGCAGAGCCATCAGCCCTCACGGAGCCACTGTGGTGGGCAGAGCCATTGATGCCGGAGGCATCACCGATTGGTAACCGCGGGTCGTAAGACCTGCGGACTCCCGTCCCCCGCTCCCCCCCGAATCGACTCTGGAGGAGTCGCCCAGCTGGCTTGTGGGTAGCCTCTCCTGCGCTGATAGGCTTGCGGAGGCCCTTCTGCGGCTGATGGGCGACTCCTCCGGAGTCGGCAGTGTGGGTGAAGCTCCGTATTCCGAGGGTCGGGGAACGACCCTCGGTTACCAATCGGTGATGTCTCCGACATCAATGGCGCTTTAATGAGTGTTGAGTGTTGAATGATGAATGTTGATTTGGCTGATGGTTTAATCAATAATCCACCCCTTTGCAGGGGCCAGAGGCAGGGCGGCAGCCCATCCCCTTATATCCGCTTTGAAAACGTATAGGTTTAGATGCTGTAACACACTGGTTTTCAGCGGGAAAATCAGTTTTTCAGGGAGTTGGCCGAAAAAACTGCTCCTGAGGGTTTTTGTCTATTGCGGGAATGGAGAATTTTCAGTAACTTTGCAATAGATATAAATAATTACGAGTTACGAGTTACGAATTACTAATTTAGCCCTCAACGCAGCTACGAGGGGGTATTGTAATTACGAATTACTAATTAGCCCTCAACGCAGCTACGGGGGTTACGAGTCGAGCCCGCCCACCTGTCTCCAATTAGTAATTAGTAATTCCAAATTAGTAACTCGTAATTAAGCATCTGTCAGCCGGCTGTATATCCTGTAGAACTCGGCCTTGAGGCGGGCATCGTCGGCGATGATGTTTCTCACCTCCCTGAGCCGCTCCTCGTTGGGACTGCCCGGAATCCAGAGCCTGATGTAGCCGGAAGAGGAATACTTCTCGTGCATGTGCTTGCGAAAGCGCTGCCACTGCCCCTCGGCGCCAAGGTGGGGATACTTCTCAAGCCCGTACTCAATGGCCCTTGTAAACACCACTTCGGGCTCAAGGTCACGGTCGGCCTCGGCTATAATCTTGCCATAGATGCTGCGCGGCGAATGCGACGCCGAGGCGCGGTGGTCCTCTACGGCCTCCTTCATTATCTCGATCTGCTGCGGCGTGAACCACCTCTTCAGCCGTGCGTCGCCCTGCAGAATCTTGCCGCTGGTTATGTGGTGTATGGCCCTTGGGCCCGACATGCCAAGATCGTGGTAGGCAGCGGCCACATACACCATGTTGACGTCCACCCCCATGGTTCTTGCCATCTGCAGGGCGTTATTTATCACTCGGCTTACGTGGGCAATGCCGTGGCTGCGGCCAAAGCGTGCATATTGCGGGAGAATGTTCTTCTCCACGAAATCCATTATCTCAAGATTGAGCTTGTTGTCGATAGGCTCTGTTTTCATAGGCAAAGATACACCACGACCGACGTGCAGCCGTATATGAACATGTTGCGGGCATTGCAGCCGAGCACCTTGTTGAGCTCACGCCCCCGCATGCGCCTCAGCTTGCCGCAGGTGCCCACGTGGAGCAGCAGGTAGGGCAGCCAGAGGATAAAGGTCCATAGCGGGGCCCCGACATGGGCAGCCACCACGGCCGAAGCCGCCACGGCCAGCAGCCCGAGAGCCAGATAGAGCCACTCTGAGCGCTTGCGGCCAAGCCTTGCCACGAGGGTCAGCTTGCCGTCGGTGCGGTCGTTGTCCATGTCGCGGTAGTTGTTTACCACCAGCAGCGTGTCAATGCAGAGCCCGCAGCCCAGGCTCAGCACCACCGTAGGCCACGAGAAGGCTATGCCGGCATCCATGGGCAGCTCAACGTAGCAGGTGAAGCAAACGGGCACGAAGCCGAAGAATACGAGCACCAGCAGGTCGCCAAGGCCAAGATATGAGAGCTTGGTGGTGTAAAGGAAGCAGAACGCCACGCAGAGCGCCCCCACCAGTATGAGCCACAGGCCGCCATAGAGCACCAGCGGCAAGCCCACGGCGCAGGCCAGCAGCGTGGTTACGGTAATGCCCTTGCGCATGGCTCCAAGGGTAATCCACCCCTCGGCGCAAGCCCGCTTGGGCCCGAGCCGCTCAGAGGGATTGTCGTTGCCACGCACGCAGTCAAAGTAGTCGTTTACCAGATTGGCGTCTATCTGCATGATGAAGGCGAAGAGGAAACAGAGAATCATGGCCGCGGTGTTGAACCATGTGGCCGCCGAAAGGCTGTAGGCCCATGCCGAGCCTATCATTACCGGTACGGCGGCACCGCTCAGCGTCTTTGGCCGTGAGGCTAGAATCCAAGCTTTGAAGCCGTTGACTTTTATGTTTTCTTCTGTTGCCATAAGTTATGTTTTAATTAAAGAAGTTCCAGCTCAGCCCGAACCTAAGAATGCTTCCGTTGGTCGGATAATGCGGCGTGAGGAAGTAGTTGCCTGCCGACGCGTTAACGTGGCTGTACATGATGAAGAACCTCGTGTGCTGCAAGTGGAAGTTGGCGTAGACGTTTATCCACGGGTAGTTGCCGGTCTTGGTGCGGTTGTCGCCGCCCTGTACGGCATACTGCCCCAATCCCACGCTGTATGACGGGGCGTAGTAGCTCGAGAAATAGCGCAGGTCGCCACCCAAGTCGCACTTAAGCACATGGGCTATCTTGAATCTTATGAAGAGGTTTGTGTAGGCGTTGAATGCGGGCACGGGCAGCACGTCCTCGTCGGAAGAGTGCTGATAGGTGAGCACGCTTTGCCAATTGAGTATGCCGAAGCGGAAGTTCTGGGCCAGCTGCAGCGTGAGCATGTTGATGGGCGACGACTGCTGCCGTGCCACGGTGCTCACCCCATAGCGGTACAGGTTGTTTGCGGGGTCGGTGCTGTATGACTGCGACAGGTAGGCGTAGTTCTTCAGCTCGTCCACGGCAGCGCGCAGCGTGGTGCGGGTTCGGCCTATGGTCAGCTTGCCCTCTATGCGCGAATGCATAGTCTTGTCGAGGTCGTTATCCCACCAGAAGTGGCGCGCGTGGAAGTGGCGGTAGTAGAATGTGGGATTGGTCATGTGGAAGAATCCTGACGCATCGAGCCTTACCGTGTCGCCAAATAGCGGAAAGTTAAGATCTATGCCTCCGTCTATTGCCACGTTGCCCGCATCCTCGCCCGCAAGGGTGTATTCTCCGGTAACGTTGTAGTGCAGCGTGTGGCCCTGCGTCTTGCTCAGCTGCCCGCCCACAGAGAGGTTGTGCTCATTGTAGCTGCTGGTGCCGCCAAGCGAGTCGGGCAGCGAGAAGTGGCGCAGGTCGTAGGAAGCAAAGGCCTTTAGCCCCGCCTTGGCCCACTTTGAGAAGCCCTCGAGGGTGGCTATTGCAATTGTGTTTTTCAGGCTCCAGGCCTTGGTAAGGTCATAAATGGAATCGCCCGTAAGTTCTCCCACATTGTAGTATTGGTTGGCATAGAACTGGTCGGGAGTCTGATAAGCCTCGTATATGCGCCTGTAGTTGTCGAATTTTGCCGTGTGAATGAAGCTTGTCACCGGCACATACTCATACTTCATCCACATGTCGGCAGAGTCTTTCCTGACTTCTGCAGCCAGCAGCGAGTCCTGCACCGCGGCGTTGTCCACGGTGATGCGCTCCTTCGTTTTTGCGCTCTCTTCGGCCACGCTCAGGTCGCCGGCTATTTTTGCGTCGTCGGGCCGTCCGAGGCTGCGCTGCTGGCGGTCGTATTCCTCCTCGTCGAAGTCGGTGCCCTCGGTCATGGCTTTCTTCCGTGCGGTTTCCTTGGCTTTTGCTGCCTGATTCTCCTTGGCCGCAGCTATTGCAAACTTGCGGGCTTCTATCTCGTCCTTGGTCATTGGCACCTTGCGGCGGAAGCCCACATTGTAGCGATGGGTGAAGAACAGGTGCTGGTTGTCGTTGCGATTCCAGTTTTGCTCCATCACGGTGGGTATCTCGTCTTCGGCAAAGTTGTCGTTGAACATCTCGGGATGCGATATGTAGTTGTCGTCTGTGATGCCGCCATTCTCTGCCACCTTCTGATGATTGTTGGAGAATATGAAGTGGGCATCGTAGCGGTCGCCAAGATAGCTGGCCCATAGCGTGAAGTTGGTGTGCGACGTGCTTTGGCTGTCGTAGTAGCCGCGTGCATACAGGTAGTCGAACTTGGCCCCTACCCCAAATCTTTTACCCGCGTTTACGGCAAACAGCGCCTTGAAGCGGTCTTCGCCATTGGTGCGGTTGCCGCAGGTGTTGTAGCTCAGGTTGGTTATTGGCGAAAGCGTATTGGTGAAATGCAGTCTAGACACCGGCTCCACGAAGAAGTCGTAGGGCTCGAGGAAGGAGAATTGCTGCCCCTGAAGCCTGTCTATGAATATGCGGTTTATGCGTGGCGAGCCACCATTGCCAAGGTTGTTGTACTCCCCCCTGAGTCCATCGGTGAATACTGTGTTCTGAAACATGTGCGTCATGGTGTCGATTTCAGCTTCATGACGGTCGCCGAATCTTTCGTCAACAGTCCACACATGTATGCCTCGGGGTATCTCCTTATGCTGGCTCTGAATGCTGTCGCTGGTCTTCTGCCGCATGGTGGAGTTGGTATAGCCATCGGCAGTAAACTGGTTATCGTCAAACACTTGGCCACTCACCGATAGGGCCACGGCAGACAACAGTAAGGCAAGGATTTGCTTTCTCATCAGCTATTTCATGATTCTTAGGGCCACCTCTACAAACTTGAACACCATAGCTGCAAGAATGATGATGATTCCCGTCTGTTTGGTCTCGCTGCAGAAGTAGACTACAAGTCCTATCACGGCTCCCAGCATGAATATGATGTTGAGCCATTGGCGCAACTGCTGGTGGGGAGCTTTCTGACTGATGGGGCGCATGCGATGATGCGGGCGCACTGCCGCCGACTTTTCGGGCGTTTGCTGCGCCTTGTCTTTGTTTTGCGTGTTGCTGTCCATAAGTGTTTAATGATTAATATTTATGGTTCTGTGAGCGGTATGAGCCGGAGCTATGCCCAAACCTCAAAATCCGCCCACAGCAGGTGCTCTGGCTGCTGGCTCAGAGCACTATATCCTTGAACTGCTGGAAGAGTTCGTTCTTGCGGTCGATAGTCTTTCTGCGGAATTTACCGGTAATTGGCAGCAGTCGGGTGTGCTTCTTGTTTACCGCCTGCTTGTCGGTTATCCAATCCTCAGCATTGTATCGCTCCACTTTCTTGTCTTGATTATAGTTGTAGCGCAGGTTGCTCATGGTAAGGCTTGCGTTGCCATTTTGCACCTTAGCCTCAAGGACGTATGAGAATTGGGTCTGATCCAGCGATATGAAGTTGGCGGTAAACGTAAGCTTTTCTATCACTGCATACGCCGTAGAGCCGTTATCTGACGGTATTAGAGCGGCAGAGGAGACTGCCTTCTGAGCCTTAAGCTGACGGAAGAACTCGTCTACGCCCTTCTTGAGCTGGGCATCGGTCCTGCCTGTGTTTGGCAGATTGCACACCCACTCCACCTTGCCGTCGACCAGCGGCACTGCGTCTGCCGACAAATATACAGGGCTGTTCTTGTCGAAGTCGTAGCTGTCATCCCAGCTTTCGGCTTTCTTTGGCGATTCTGCCACCTCGGGAGCCTTCCATTCTTCAACATTCGCAGCATTTGTCTGATTGCTTGCCGAAGGCTGAACCTCAGCCTTAGGCTCGGTCTTAACCACCTGCCTTGCGGCATTTTCGGTTGCTTTCTTTGCGGTTTGGGTTGCGGCTTCGCCCTGAGTCTTTGCCTCTGCGGCCAGTTTGGCGGCAGCATCGGCAGCTTCTTTGGCGGCTCTGTTTGCAGCTTCTGCGGCTGCGGCTGCGGCTTGAGCCTTCCGTTCGGCCTCGGCCTGCAATTGTTTAATCCTCAATGCGGTTGAGTCGGTTTGGGCAGGCAATAGAGTTGATGCACCTATCGCCAAGGTCAGCAATATCAACTTCTTCATAGATTTTTATTTTTTAGTTATTATGATTTTCTTATTATTCTGAATGTAGATGCCAGGGGCAAGGCCTTCGAGGCTCTTTCCCACGTATTGGCCACTCACAGAGTACACCTTTACGTCGGCCATGTCATTGTTTTTCACTTTAGAAATGGCCGTTGGAATTGCTTGCAGATAGTCGAACGTTATCTTGCCGTCGGCAGTTTCGTCTATGTTCAGAATTGGTCGGGCAAGGGGGCTTGCGTTGTAAACGTCGAAAGACATTATGTTATCCTTGCCAGTGGTGCCAGGATAGGTGTCGCCGGCCAGCTGCTGATAGTATAGGGCCGACGCCTTGCTGCCCCCCTCGCTTATGGCCGAGGCTTGGCTCATCAGTCTTCCGTCGGCAGGAAGCACCGTAATCTGCGGCCGATTGGCAGTGTTATTGGGGAAGTCCAACGTGTTTACGGCATCTGAATTGTAAGCCACACGATAGACAATAAGTCCATGCCCCTTGGCTGCGGCATTGGCTGCGCGGCGCTGTACATTCTCCAGCAGCAGATATTCCTTGCCAGTGGCATCAGCGGGGTTGAGTATTTTCACGCCTTTACCGCCCCGTTCGTAAGACAACAGCTCCACCTTCCGGGCCTCGGTAAGCGTGTCGGGGCTCTCATAGCCCAGCACCTCGCGCTCCCAAGCATTGAGAGCCGTGGGCGCATGGCCATTGCTGAGATATTCTCCACCATCCATCAGGCTCCAATACTCCAATCCTTGATTGTCGAGACCATCGCCAGTGGAGCCGACAGACGGATAAAGATCGGGCAATCCCATAGTGTGGGCAAACTCATGGCAGAAGGTGCCAATGCCCATAATGCGGCGTGGAATCTTCGTATTGGCATAAGAAGTGGGCTTGCCATTAAGCTCTGCGCTTGCGCAGTGGGCGGAAACTATCTTGCCATCAAACTCCCCGAGGTTGCCAAACTTGGCGTATGGCCAAATGTATGAGTCCTGATTGCCGGTAACAGCACCTGAAAAGCCGGCAAAGACAATGTAGAGCCCATCCACATAGCCATCGCCGTTGCTGTCATACTTGCTGAAGTCTATGTCGGCATCGGCCAGCTGAAGAGCGTCCTTGAACATGTTGTCGCGCCTTGCGCTTGGCACATACTTCGAAATGCTGTCAGCAAGAGTGTAGATACCATATACATCAAAGCGTGGCTCAAAGAGTCCGCGGCTGCAACTCTTATAGTATTGGCGCACTGAGCAGATGTTAAGCGAGTCGGCATTGCCCATCTCGTTGAGCCCTCCCAGTGAGTCGAGCTGCTGAGAGATTTGAGCTTTGGGGTCTTTAAGCTCGAACTGAACATCAGCAAACTGTACAAGGAGCACCGGCACGTGCACCTCTCCATTGTGTGGCATGTATTTATACGAAGTTCCCACCGGAGTCTTGAGTGGACGGCTCAATGCCGAGACCAAGGCAGCGTGGGCTTTCTTGTCTTGAGAAGAAGCGAGTTTGGCTTCTGCTGCCGTACGAAGCTGGGGCTCATGGGCCAGCATTGTCGACTTTGAGAGCGCACCCCTGCTGTCGATATTAGCCACATAGTATGCTCCCCTATACTCTACAAGCAGCACACCATCTGATGTGGAGAGCCAATGATGGTCGGCATCGCCCCTAAGATAGACTGTCAGCTTGCTGCCATCGGGCTGAACCACCTCCATGCCCCATGGCCAAGCCTTCGAAGCTCTCATGCCAACGGCAACCATAGCGAGCAATACAAGCACTGCCAAAATCTTTTTCATATCCTTATACTTTGTTTTTTTCATAATAATACTGCCCCTTGCGCTTTGTCCGGCAGCCATATTCTATGGCATGAGTCGGGCAATGATGATAACAAGAGAAGCAAGACAAGCATTCCTTTTTGTGCAACCAGCGGGGCATCAGCCCTTTTCCGCCCTCAATATCGCCCACGGGGCAAACCTCAGAGCAGCGTCCGCACCTTACGCATTTATCTTTTTCCACCCGGAAAGGGCGGTCGCTGACTATGTGATTTAGAAAGAAACCACCCACCGGATAAGTGAGCAGCCATGGCAAATGGCCCTTAATCACATGCTCGTAGCCCTTCTTCCGCTGCCCCACAACGTCGGCAAACGAGTTAAGAACACCCACAGCAGCTTGCTTTTTCTCACGCTCGCGGCTCAGGGTATCCACGTCCATAAACGGCAATCCCACATAGCTTTCAGGCATAATCAAGCTCTCTATGGCATCAAGTTGAATGCCGGCGGCTGTCAAATCCTTCCTGAACATGTCGGCTGCCAACCCTATTGAATCGCCAGCAGTGCAAAGGGCATAGACGTAAGTGCCGGCAGCAAGACTGAATTTGTGGCCACTCAAGAAACTTCTCACTATTTTTGGAGGGCGCCAACCATGTATGGGAAACACAAAGCCAAGCCTGCCCGAAACCTCAATACTGCTGCCATCGCAGGGATAATCCTGCATGGCCACAACGTCATCATCAAGGATTGAGGCAAGCTTATAAGCAGCCCAGCGGCTGTTACCCGTTCCGGAGAAGTAAAAAATCATACTGCAAAGTTAATAAAATTATCATCAGTCAGAGTCTTAAATGCCAAATATTTGATAACTTTGCACAAATATTATGAGATATTTCATAACCTTATCCTACGACGGTACACGCTACCACGGGTGGCAAATCCAACCAAACGGTATATCGGTGGAAGGAGAACTGGAGCGCTGCCTCAGTCTTTTAATGCGCAGAAGCATCGATATTACCGGCGCCGGACGCACTGATGCCGGCGTAAGCGCATCAATGATGGTGGCCCATTTCGACTCTCCGGAGGCCATTGACTGCCATCAAACTGTCTATAGACTAAACCGAATGCTGCCGCCGGACATAGCCATAAGCGAGATAAAACCGGTTGCAGACGACATGCATGCCCGATTCTCGGCCACGTCGCGCACCTATCATTACAACATACATCTAAGTAAGAATCCCTTTGCAAGGCACTTTTCGCTTGAGCTTCACTACAATCTCGACTTTGAAAAGATGAACGAAGCTGCAAGCCACCTGCTTACAACGTCAGACTTCAAGTGCTTCTGCAAATCGCATACCGATGTTAAGACCACCATTTGCCACGTAACCAAAGCCGAATGGATAAGGACTGAGACAGGCTGGACGTTCGAAATCACAGCCAATAGATTTCTCCGAAACATGGTAAGGGCCGTGGTTGGCACCTTGATTGACGTGGGCCGTGGCCGCATAAGCATAGCCCAGTTCGACGAGATATTGAGCAATGGCAATCGCAGCTCGGCAGGAGAAAGTGTGCCAGCCAATGCCCTGAGCCTCTGCGGAATCACATATTAACGCCTAAAGCATAGCTTTACAATCAATAAGCCATAGGTTTACGACAGCTAAAGCATTGGTTTGCAACAGCAAAAGTGCCACTATCCGACTGAAGGAAATGGCATAAAATTATTATGAAGCTGAAGTAAGAACTACAGGGCAAAAAAATTCTTCCCCTTGTAAAATCACTACAAGAGGAAGAATATAATTCAGAGAGCCTTAAGTTGCTTAATTGTTTGCAGCGGATTGTCCGCTTTGAATATGTAGCTGCCGCTTACCAGCACATCAGCTCCAGCCTTTACAAGGAGCGGAGCTGTGGCAGCATTGACGCCACCATCCACTTCTATCAGAGCCTTGCTGCCCGATTCGGTTATCAGCTTGCGCAGACGCCCTAACTTAGAATAGGTGTTTTCTATGAGTTTCTGTCCTCCAAACCCTGGATTCACGCTCATAAGCAATACCATGTCAACATCTTGGATAATGTCTTCAAGCATGCTGACTGGCGTTGAAGGGTTGAGTGTAACCGCAGGAGACATGCCCGCCTCACGTATTTCGGCCACCACTCTGTTCAGATGGAGAGCTGCTTCGAAGTGAACATTCATGATCTTGGCTCCCAACTGCGCTGTTTTCTCTATCCATCGCTCTGGATGAACCACCATGAAGTGGCAATCGAGCGGCTTTTGGCATATCTGCGATATAGCCTTTATAACAGGGAAGCCAAACGATATGTTTGGAACGAACTCACCGTCCATTATGTCTAAATGGAGCATATCAGCTTCCGAGCTGTTTATCATCTCTATCTCTGACGCCAGATGTGCGAAATCGGCAGCGAGAAGCGATGGCGAAATCTTTATTTTTTGCATCAATTAAGGCAGTAAGCTATTTTTACTCCGTCGTCGTATAGTAGCCTGTAGGTGTGGGCTGCGTTTCTTATCAGTGCTAAAGTTTGCTCAGAGGGCTCCATTTCATTAAGTGTAAAATGCTTCATAGGCCGTGTTATTTAATTAATTACACACTTATAACGGCTTGGAACTCTCTTTATTGCACAAAAAGGAGAAACTATTTTAATTTTATTCTCTACCCTATTCTGTCCTTATCTGGCGATAGCCCACAAGATTGTCGGTTCTTCCACCTACAGGACGATAATAAACAAAAGCTTGATATGTGTTTTCCGTCTGATAGAAATTGCCGTCACCCGGCAGCAATCTCATCTTTCCATCAGCTCCACGGGTGAGGAATTGATAGTTGTAATAGCCCATTTTGAGCAGCACTGCCTTCTCATAAACGCCCGCAGAAGGGTCGTACTCCATCTTGAACTCAGGCTGAAACCAGTCGTCGGTAAAGCCTCCGCTGACGTAAACATCAGTTGAAAGAGGCCCATTTGTCTTCAATTGGAAGTTTACATATATATATTCACTCTCATTATCTGCATTTTGGTTGTCGCTGTTGCGTATCATGAAGTGGCCATCGGCATCAACATCTGTAAGATAATTGGGTCTGAGCGCCTGCAAAAACGGATAAGCGTAAAGTTGTTTCCCATCCCAACTCAAACGCTCTATACCCATAGAAGCCACGTCGGTGCTCAATATTTCAAACTTGCGGTACTCGTTCAATGCGTCAAAAATATAGTCTTTGCAGTGGCTCCACGACAGTTGGGAGCCCGAATTATACTGCGGTCGGGCATTTATACGGGCATCATCCCATCGTCCATTCTGCACCAACACAGTGCGAAGTTGCCTCTCTGGGTTTGTTACTTGTATGCCATTGTAGTTAACAGACATAGCTATCTGCTGATGACGGTCGTTGACTGTGGCATCAGTAACAGTAGTCCACTCAAGCCCTACATTCATCTTCTCGTCCAATACCATGAAGCATGCCGTAAGCACAGTATCGCCTTCGTTGTCCTCATCAAGCACTATAAGTTTATAATTACCCCCCAACTTGAAAGCACACTCACGGTTAGGAAGCTGCAAATGGTAATGGGTGTATAGGTTATTGGTAAGCAAACTCTGCTGCATGTCGTCGATAAGATTACCCGAAGCATATCCATTGACATAATCGCTTGGAAACAAATCGGTCGACTCAGACCAGTCTCCCTCACAGTGAATCAGCGAGTAAGAATAGCGATGGTATGTGTGGCTCATCTCATCAAAATCGATATCTATGTAGCCATCGGCCAGATTAGTTATTGGCAACCGCTGCCAATCGCCATCAGCCACAACGGTAAGCGACCGTATATTCTCGCATTTAACAACATGACGCTGCCCGAAAGTGGCCGTTGGAAAGAGTAAAGCTGCCAACAAAGTCACTTGAACAATTATGGCGTAGCGCATGTGTTTTAGATTCATATGTGTGTCTTTATAATTCTATCTTAGGTCTATAACCTCTGCCTTAGGATAATCTTTTGAGTTGAATTTGAAATATGAGTCTGCCAAATTAGCCTTGCGAAGCCCAGAAACAGTAATATTGGTCCACTGCTTGCCTTGCTTCATTTTGATTTTCTGAGGCATATAGGCCGAAGAGATGTCGAGAATTATTTCCTGTATTGATGAACCTGGGTGGATAGCCTTCATGGTTACTTGCCAGCCGAAGCCACTCTTCACTGCGCTGAGTCTGTATCCCTTCTTGTATATATTAATAAATGTGTAAGGATTCATCCTCATTTGCTGAGCTTGATTGGGCGTCGAAACATTCACTTCGCCCGAGTTTTTCATATAAGTCCACTGCGTTTTGCCGTCAAACCAAGTGGTACCTTGGGCAGTTGACGCCCTGAATTTCTTACCTTTTATGGCTATTGTGCCCGAAGCTGAACCATATTTGCCACTTTGAAAGCTGAAGTTAGCTTCCACACCAGAACGGTTTCCCAGTTGAGCAGCTGTCTTATCCAAAATCTGTCTTGCCTGCTTGCTGGTCTGAGCCGACAATATGGCAGGCAGCATAAACAATAACGAAAGAAGAAATAAACTGTATTTTCTCATGATTCTTTATCCTATTTCAATGATGTAAGAATGGCGTTGAGTGAATTTTCATCCCTTATAAGCACCTCACGTGGCTTGGAACCTTGAGCCGGACCTACGATTCCGGCTTTCTCCAATTGGTCCATTATTCTGCCAGCGCGGTTATAACCGATGCTGAAGCGGCGTTGTATCATGCTCGTAGAGCCTTGCTGGGTTACAATAACCGACCTTGCCACCTGTTCAAACATCGGATCTAGGCTGTGGGCCTCAAGCATTCCACCTCCCTCTTCACCATTATCGTCTGTAGGAGGATCTGGTATTATCATCGGTTCCACTGGTCCAATTTGCTTTGCTATATAGTTTGAGATGCGCTCCACTTCTGGAGTATCAACAAATGCGCACTGTACACGCACCGGCTCATTGCCATTCAGATAGAGCATATCGCCCCTTCCAACAAGCTGTTGCGCTCCAGGGCGGTCGAGAATGGTCTTGGAATCGATTCCAGAAGTAACCTTAAATGCAATTCTTCCTGGGAAGTTAGCTTTGATATTACCCGTAATGATATTTGTAGTAGGCCTCTGTGTGGCTATAACCATGTGGATACCGACGGCTCGAGCCAATTGAGCAATGCGCGTAATGGGGTGCTCTATCTCTTTTCCTGCAGTGAGAATGAGGTCGCCAAACTCATCAATGATGACCACTATATATGGCATGAAGTCGTGACCATCATTAGGATTGAGTTGATGGCTAAGGAATTTCCTGTTATATTCCTTTATATTGCGGGCTCCGGCTGCCTTAAGCAGATCGTAGCGGCGGTCCATCAGCACGCAAAGGCCCTTGAGAGTCTTCACCACTTTTTGTACATCAGTGATTATTGGCTCATCTTCGTTTTCCTCAATACAAGCCATAAAGTGCTTGGCTATTGGTTCATAGACGCTGAATTCAACCTTCTTAGGGTCAACAAGTACTATCTTCAGCTCGTTAGGATGCTTCTTATAGAGCAAGGAAGTAATTATTGCATTAAGTCCTACAGACTTTCCTTGCCCCGTAGCACCGGCAACAAGCAGATGAGGAATCTTGGCCAAGTCAACCATAAACACCTCATTGGTAATTGTTTTGCCCAAAGCAAGGGGCAGCTCCATCTTAGACTCCTGAAACTTCTTTGAGTTAAGAATGCTCAACATCGATACTATGTTAGGCTTGGCGTTAGGCACTTCAATGCCAATAGTGCCCTTACCAGGCATCGGTGCTATAATTCTTATGCCCAAGGCTGCAAGACTTAAGGCTATGTCATCCTCAAGATTCTTTATCTTTGATATTCTTACGCCCTTGGCAGGGGTTATCTCGTAGAGCGTGATAGTGGGACCTACGGTTGCTTTAATGGACTGTATCTCAACGCCAAAGTTGCGGAGCACCTCTATAATTCTGTTTTTATTGGCTTCCTGCTCCTTTGGATCAACATAGGTCCGACCGTCAGACTCATACTTCTGAAGCAGGTCAAGAGTAGGGAATTTATAGTTAGTGAATGGCTCACGCGGATTGATCGGAGTCTCAAGATTGGGCTTACCTTCCATCGTAGAGCCCTTAGCCTTTTCCTCACCTTTAGGCTGCTCAACCACAAACTCCACATTGGCGGGATTATCATCGCCCTCTTTTACATCCTCTTTCTTATAACCTGGATCGTCCACTTGGGTCTTACCGTCAGTAAAAGTAACTACTTGCGGAGCCGGATCGTCGTATTCTTCCGGCTCTGGTTCTGGTTCTTCGCCTCCCTCTTCAACGCCACTGGTGATGGTAAACGGCACTTTGCGGAAATATTTTATCGGATTCAGCAAGTTGCGTATAACGGTAATGGTTTCCGAAGTTATGAAAGTCAGGAAGCAAATTGCTACAACGATTAATATGGCAAGCAGCCCCGGAGCCCCAACAACATTCTCAAGATACTGACAAACAAACAATCCATGGTCGCCACCGGGGTTAAACACTTGGTCGTCCATGATGGGAGTGAGGAACTTTGCAAATGTTACCGACAGCCAAATCATGGTAAGGGCCATGCCAAAGAACCACTTCCACAACGTGAAGTGGTAAGCGCCCATAAGCTGTAATCCCCAAAATATGGCAAAAGCTGGTATTAGAAACGAGGCAAGACCAAAGCAACGTGAAATGAGATAGTAAGAAATCATGGCCCCAATGCTGCCACAACAGTTGTGGAACTCATGGGCCTGATTCTCCAATTCACCAGGTCTGAGTTGTAAAACAAGACTCTGATCATCAGCTCCGGTATAGAGATAGCTTACCATAGCTGCTATCATGAAAATGGCTAATGCCACAAGAATGAAGCCAGTGATGAAGTTTACCTTTTCGCTTGCAAATATATTTTTAAAGCCTACTGCCTCGCTGAATGACTTAGACTTACGGCTTGATTTCCTACGTGCCATGCTTCCCTGCTGTTTATTTTATTGCAAAAGTAACTGAAAAAAGTCATATTTCACCATGTTTTCACAGTTTTTTTCTAATTTTGCAGCCACAATAAGCATCGATGGAAAAGATTTTATACAAGAGATTTGATAAACATATTATCAGCACATTGCCAAGAATACTCTTTCAGGGCAAGATAACTGTTGTCACTGACATTGAAAAAGCAACGCAAGCAGCTGATTTTCTGCTGTCAGAAAGTATTCTCGGATTCGACACCGAAACCAAGCCTTCATTCCATAAAGGCCAGCAACACCGTGTTGCACTGATGCAAGTTAGCACCCATGAAGAATGTTTCCTGTTCAGGCTGAACCTTATAGGACTTTGCGAACCGGTGCTAAAGCTCCTAACTGACAATAAGGTGCCGAAAATTGGGCTATCGCTTCACGACGATATTCTCTCGCTTCACAGACTCGGTGACTTTACTCCGGGCAACTTCATTGACCTACAGCAGCACGTGGCAGAATTCGGAATAGAAGACCTTAGCCTGCAAAAGCTTTACGCAAACTTCTTTCATCAGCGCATATCAAAGCGGGAACGGCTCACAAACTGGGAAGCACCGGAGCTTAAACCTGGGCAACAGCTTTACGCTGCCACCGATGCATGGACATGCATCAACCTATACGAAGAAATGGTAAGACTGAAGAAGGAAGGCTCTTGGCACACAATTGACACAGAAGAGGAGACAGAACAAACTGCATAAATAGAGAAACAGATATGACTAAGAAGATATATCTCAAGAAAGGTAAAGAAGAATCACTGCAGAGACGCCACCCTTGGGTGTTCTCAGGAGCCATAAACCGCACCGACGGACAGGTGGAAGAGGGCGATATTGTTGACGTAGTAGACTGCAAAGGTGATTTCATTGCCCGCGGACAAGCCCAGATTGGCTCCATAGCAGTAAGGGTTCTGACTTTTAATGAAAACATTGACCAAAAGTTCTGGCAAAACAGACTCGAAGAGGCCCTAAAAATGAGAGAAAGCTTGGGACTGATACGCAATGAGGCCAAAGATGGAAAGCCGGCAAATACAACTTACCGGCTGGTACATGGCGAAGGAGACGGACTTCCCGGGCTTGTAATTGACATTTACGGCACTACGGCCGTGATGCAAGCCCATACCGTGGGCATGCACATTGAGCGCGGCAACATAGCCGAGGCCCT
>CAZUWO010000074.1:0-15518 GCA_964623995.1 uncultured Prevotella sp.
AGTCGCCCATTTGCCGCGTGGGCTTTTCTGCTGATGGGCGACCCCGCTGGGGTCGGAGTGGGGTGTGGAGGCTATTCTCCGCAGGTCGAAACGACCTGCTGTTACCAAACGTTGATGCCTCTGGCATCAATGGCTCTGGCACAACTCGTGGCAGAAGCTCCTCCATAACTACCGAGCGGTGAAGCGAGAGTATCGATGGCTCAGGCACAACTCGTTACAGAAGCTCCTCCATAACTACCGAGCGGTGAAGCAAAAGCATCAATGGCTCTGACACAACTTGTTGCAGAAGCTCCTCCATAACTACCGAGCGATGAAGCGAGAGTATCAATGGCTCCGGCGTGTATGTCGGACAGAAAAGTTGCCCTCACAGACCGTATTCAGCGGCGACCCTTCCTGGGTCGATGCCTCTCGCATGGCGGTAAGCCCCGCCTCACATGCTTCGCATGATGAGACGGGGTTAATGCAGCGATGAGTCCTCCGGACTCAATGGCTTTAATGGTGGTGCAGAGTCAGCCTGACGGCATCGCCGAGCCAACCCGTCAGCACTGCGAGATGATGTCGGAGACATCACCGTATAATAACCTCGGGTCGTTCCGACCCGAGGATTCGTCAGCCCCTCCCACTCCGACTCCGGAGGAGTCGCCCATTTGCCGCGTGGGCTTTTCTGCTGATGGGCGACCCCGCTGGGGTCGATTTGTGGTGGAAAGCCTATACTCCGCAGGTCGGGACGACCTGCGGTTATTATACGGTGATGCCTCTGGCATCAATGGCTCTGACACAACTCGAGGCATAAGCGCCTCCATAACTACCGAGCGGTGAAGCGAAAGTATCAATGGCTCCGGCGTGTATGTCAGACAGAAAAAGTTGCCTTCACAGGCTGTATTCAGCGGCGACCCTTCCTGGGTCGATGCCTCTCGCATGGCGGTAAGCCCAGCCTCACATGCTTCGCATGATGAGACGGGGTTAGTGCAGCGATGAGTCCTCCGGACTCAATGGCTCTAATGGTGGTGCAGGGTCAGCCTGACGGCATCGCCGAGCCAACCCGTCAGCACTGCGAGATGATGTCGGAGACATCACCGTATAATAACCTCGGGTCGGGACGACCCGAGGAATCTGAAGCCCCTCCCAATCCGACTCCGGAGGAGTCGCCCAACTACCACGCGGCATTTTAAGCAGGTTGGGGGCGTGGTATGGAGCTGCGGCATGCCGATTCCTTTTATATGCCGAGGCGTTTGGGACTATTTTGTGGACCCGAAGATATGGTAATGAGGGGTGAAAGTGGTGCTTCTGACGTTGTAATCTTATAGCAAAAGATATTTTGTTAGGCAGCGAAAATATGAATTCTACGCAGCAAAAGGTGTTTCGCTAAGCAGAAAGTCAAAAGCGATTCTTATGGTCTTCATACCCTGATTGATGTCGGCGGCATCACTGCTCAATAACTTCGGGGCGTCCTGACCCTAGGAACCGGAAGCTTCTCCCTATCCGACTCCGTAGGAGTCGCCCAGTTGCCACGTGGCCTTTGCTGCAGATGGGCGACCCCGCTGGGGTCGGGGTGGGAGGTGGAGCCTATACTCCGGCAGGTCGAAACGACCTGCGGTTATTATACGGTGAAGCGAAAGCATCAATGGCTCCTGTATGTATGTGGGGCAGAAAGAATTGCTTCCACAAGCGTAACCCAGCGGCGACCCTATCTGGGTCGACTTATATCTGCAAGAGATTCATGAACTTCAGGAGGCTTTTGAGGTTCTGCCCATTGGTGGCTGCCTGATGGATAATGCAGAGATTAGGAATGCTTTGCCGGAGAAAGGCTTTCACTCTGCGTCTTTTGACATATTGATTGGTGCAACCGCACGGGCAAATGGTTGCACCGTTGTTACCCATAACACCAAGCTTTTTGTCCGTATGCCCGGTGTCAGCATTGTAGATTGGTTTGAATAACCATATTTTATTGATATCTGCACAGGTTTAGTGGCACCGGAGTTTTTATCGTAATCAGCCTCACAACTCTTTGTGAAGTCAACGAAATATAAAAAGCATTATGAAAGTTGCGGATTATGTTCAAAATGCGTAACTTTGCATTTTCTAACGCAAAATATAGAATAAAAAAGAACCAACTAAAATACGATGAAAAAATCATTCCTATTGTTGCTGCTGCTGGCAGTGTCGGTCGGCAGTTGGGCTATACGCCCCATGCACAAGGCTTTTCCCCACAAGCAAAGCGACGGCACCGTTATAATGGCCTACCTGCACGGCGATGGCTTTGAGGCCTACTATACCAGCGTGGACGGCAAAGTGCTTATGCGCACGCCCAATGGCAACGACCTCTGCTACGCGCGGATGCAGAACGGCAAGCTCGTGGCTTCGTCACTGATAGCCCACGAGGCCGGAAACCGCTCGGCAGCTGAGCTCAACTTCCTTGCCGCCAACAAGATAGACGCCAGCAGTTCTGAAGTGAAGATGCTGGCTGTTAACAAGGAGAAGATGGCGCAATGGAGCAACCGGCCGGCCAAGTCGATGGGTACCAGCACCAGCGACGGGCTTGGCTCTTACGGAAAAAGGTCTAGCGGCGACGTGCCTAGCATAGGCAAGCTAACCATTCCCGTAATAATGGTGCAGTTCCCCGACCGCTCTTTCCAGTCGACCACAACGCCGGCGCTGATGACTCGCGTATATAATGAGAGCGGATATACCGACCGCATGGGCTCGGTAGGTTCGGTAAAGGACTACTTTGTAAGCCAGAGCGACAGCATGTTTGTGCCGTCATTCGAAATGATAGGCCCCATAACGCTCGACTCTTCCTATGTATATTATGGCGCTAACGGCTCTTCCGGCAACGACACCCACGTGATGGACATGGTGAGGGAGGCAATAGAAAAGGCCGTAGCCCGAGGAGTGGACTTCAGCAAGTACTATGTCGACGGCACGGTGCCTCTTGTCTCCTTCCTCTATGCAGGCCCTGGCGAGGCCACAAACGGTGGAGCGAACACCATTTGGCCGCACTTCCGCTCGCTCGGATATACTTATATAGGCGGTTACAGAATAAGTTCTTACTTCGTAGGCAATGAGTCGCTCGAGTCAAGATATGCCGATGGCTCGCTCGCTGCCACCTATCTTATGGGTATGGGAGTGTTTATTCACGAGTTCGGTCATGCCCTCGGCCTGCCCGACTTCTATGTTACCAACTACGGCTATAGTAACGATTCGCCCATGGGACGCTGGTCAGTAATGGACGAAGGCGAATATTACAACAACGGCTATACTCCCGTTGGCTACAACGCCTATGAGAAAAGCTATATGGGATGGCTCAATATAGAGGAGCTGACTGCGGGTTCTGCCACCGGAAAAACACTGAAACCGGGCGAGGCTGTGCTCGTTAGGAGCAACAGCGACCAGAATCAATACTTCATATTGGAAAACAGACAGCCCTCCACCTGGTATCCGAGCAGCCTGGGAAGCGGACTGCTTAACATGCGCGTGGCATACAGTAGTTACAGCTGGGGCCGTAATAACTTGAACAACACGCAGAGCCGCAAGCGCATGATGGTGGTTACTGCCGACAGCACTATAATAGTTTCTGACGGCATCAGCCTTGACACTCTGTCCTCTGATCATGCTTATGCCAGCCCGTCTAACCTGTATGGCAACGGCGTCACCAACCTGCCTGTGTTTACCATGCTCAACGGAACCACGCAGACAAACACGCCGATATACCGGGTGATGAAGCATGCCGACGGCACAATAACCCTAAGCTACTCTGACCCAAGCATAAATAACGCCGTTAAGGGACAAACCGCTTACTACAAGATAACCGACCAAAGCCAGATTGCGGCCGGCGATTCCATTATCTTAGTTAATGAGGAAGCCGGCGTGGCCATGGGCAAGGTGAACGTGGGTACGAGTCGCTTGGGCACCGACATCTGGCTGGAGAACGGCACGGCCTATGCCACACCTGACGTTCAACCCTTGGTTTACCGCCAGGGCAATGGCTTCCTCGCCTTCCAGCTTACGAGCAGTACCTATCTTGCCCTGTCAAGAACAAACGGCGTTTACGCCCTTCCAAACACCCGTTTCCGCACCAGCAACGACTATAAGGGCTCTCTTAGCTTTGATAACGGCAACGCTCTGCTGCGGTTTCAAGGCACTGGCACACCCTATTTGGACTACGATGGCACTGCCTACGACTTCGTTTGCTCGCCCGATAAGGTTACAACCATACAGATATACAGCCGCAAGCGCCCTGCCACCACTGGCATAAGCACCGTGGAAGTGAAGAAAGCAGGCGCTGATGACATCTATACGCTTACGGGCCAGAAGGTGAGTCGCTCCGAGATGCGTCATGGAATTTACATCGTTGGCGGCCGCAAGGTCGTGGTTAAGTAATGCCACCGCCTGCCATAGGCTAAGATTTTTATAACCCAATATATGCAAATGGGGCAGCGGAATGTGTTTCCGCTGCCCCTTTTGCTTTATGCTTGCCGCCGTGGTAATGCCACGAGGCCTCTGCCGTGGCTTGACTACTGCTCAGTGAGAGGATGGGGAGGGGCTCTTGGTCGCTTTCCCCCTTGCGTCAGGCTTGCTGTTCTTTTCCTCAACTATGCTGATAGAATATTTCTGCAAGTTAGATGTAGCCGGTGGCCGATGTCAAAATAATTAGCTCTTGTTAGAGTCTTTTTTCTAATAATACCTAAACAATCCAAAAATAATTAGTAACTTTGCACCTGTCGCAAAAAACGGGATTTTATTATAGCTATATTATACATTTATGTTTTTCACATTGTTCATTACCGTAATCCTAACGGCCGTTGTATTGGTGGTCGGCGCCTATGTCGTTGCCAAGTTAATAGGCCCCAGGTCGTACAATCCGGTAAAGGGCGAGCCCTTTGAGTGCGGTATACCAACTCGCGGCAGCAGTTGGTTGCCCAGCCATGTAGGCTATTACCTGTTTGCCGTGTTGTTTCTGATGTTCGATGTCGAGACCGTGTTCCTCTATCCTTGGGCCACCGTGTTTCGCTCGTTGGCAGCTGAGAATGGCGGAGCCATGCTCTTCTCCATCTTCTTCTTTATGTTAGTCTTAGTGCTGGGTCTTGCTTATGCCTGGCGGAAAGGAGCTCTCGAATGGAAATAAGGAAACCGAAAATCAAGGCAGTGCCTTATTCAGACTTCAAAGACAACGACACGCTGGAGAAAATAGCCGAAGAGCTGAACGCCGGCGGCGTGAACTTTGCGCTCGGATCGCTCGATCAGCTCGTGAATTGGGGTCGAAGCAACTCCCTTTGGTCCCTGACCTTCGGCACGTCGTGCTGCGGCATTGAGTTCATGGCAGTGGGTTGCGCCCGCTATGACTTCTCCCGCTTCGGCTTTGAGGTAACCCGCAACTCGGCCCGTCAGGCAGATCTTATCATGTGTGCCGGTACTATTACCAACAAGATGGCACCGGTGTTCAAGCGCCTCTACGACGAAATAGCCGAGCCTAAGTATGTAGTAGCCGTAGGTGGCTGCACTATCTCGGGCGGACCGTTCAAGAAGAGCTACTCGGTGGTGCGCGGCATCGACCAGATAGTACCTGTAGACGTTTACATTCCCGGTTGCCCACCGCGCCCGGAAGCCATACTCTACGGCATGATGCAGCTGCAGCGCAAAGTGAAGATTGAGAAATTCTTTGGCGGAGCCAACCACAAGATGACCCGCGAGGAAAAAGAATACTCACTCGGACTGGGCGGACTGCACGGCATAAGCAACGAGAACCTCTCGGCAGCAGTGCTAGGCGAGAAAGAGCCAATCATAGTAAGCGAGTCGCCTAACCGTGAAGCCGTGGAGCAGTTGGCCAAGGAGCTCGACTCGCTAGACCAGGCAGAGCAGGGCACTAACAAGTATGAGGCAGAGGCTATGGCCCAAACAGCCACGGAAACCAAGACCAATAACGAATAATAAGGCAAGGACAAATGAAAATAGAATATACAGAACTCAACTTCGACACCTTCAAACAGGAGATGACGAAGCTCAAGGACGAGAAGCATTTCGACTACCTTGTTACTATAATTGGTGAGGATTTCGGTCCTGAAGAGGGTCTCGGCTGCATCTATATCCTTGAAAACACACAGACACACGAGCGCGTCAGCCTCAGGCAACTGGCCAAAAAGGTGGGCGATGACTACGTGGTGCCTTCCACATATTATATATGGCGCGCCGCCGACCTGCTGGAGCGCGAGGTGTTTGACTTCTTCGGCATCAAGTTCCTGGGCCATCCTGACATGCGTCGCCTGTTCATGCGTAACGACTTTAAGGGCTGGCCGCTGAGAAAAGACTTCGATATGAGTCCTGAGGCAAACCAGTTCCCCATGACCGATGAGCCCGAAACCGACTGGACTTCGGAGTGGAACCTCGACGAAAGCGGCGAGTTGGTGGAGAAGAAGCACCGCCTCTTCGGCCCCGACGACTATGTGATAAACTTCGGTCCTAACCACCCGTCGACCCACGGAGTGCTGCGCCTGCAGACCATAGTTGATGATGAGACCATCAAGCACATTTATCCTCACCTCGGCTACATACACCGTGGCATGGAGAAGATGATGGAGAGCATGACCTATCCTCAGACTCTCGCCTTGACTGACCGTCTTAACTATCTCTGCGCCATGCACCATCGCCATGCCCTTGTGGGCGTGATAGAGGAGGCAATGGGCATAGAACTGAGCGACCGTATACACTACATTCGCACCATTATGGACGAGTTGCAGCGTATAGACAACCACTTGCTCTTCCTCGGAACATGTGCTCAGGACCTCAGTGCACTGACAGCTTTCCTCTATTGCATGCGCGACCGCGAGCACGTGCTCAACGTAATGGAAGAGACTACCGGTGGCCGACTGATTCAGAACTACTACCGCATAGGCGGACTTCAGGACGACATAGACCCCAACTTCGTGGAGAACACGAAGAAGCTCTGCAAGTATCTGCGTCCGTTCGTGCAGGAATACCTCGACGTGTTCGGCGATAACGTAATCACCCATCAGCGACTTGAGGGCGTGGGCTACATGAATCTCGACGACAGTATCAACTATGCGCTTACCGGTCCTGCCGGTCGTGCTGCCGGATGGCACAACGACGTGCGCAAGAACCATCCATACGACCTCTACGACAAGGTGGAATGGAAGGAAATAACCGGTACAGGCGCCGATTCAATGGAGCGCTACATGATACACATCAATGAGATATATCAGAGCCTTGACATAATAGAGCAACTCATAGACAATATCCCTGAAGGTGAGTTCTACATAAAACAGCGCCCTGTAATCAAAGTGCCCGAGGGCAAATGGTGGTTCTCTGTTGAAGGCGGAGCAGGCGAATTTGGTGTCTATCTCGACTCCCGTGGCGGCACAAGCCCTTACAGGGTTAAGATGCGTCCTATGGGACTGACACTTACAGGAGCCTTCGACAAGATGCTGCGCGGCCAGAAAATAGCTGACCTTATAGCAACAGGCGCCTCAATTGATTTTGTAATACCCGACCTCGACAGATAAACACAGACAATGGAAAAGACATATATTTTATCCAATCTGCCCGCTTGGTTCGACCAATTGCTCCGCAACACTTGCGGATTGCCGGACTTCTGGGCTGTGCTCGTGGAGTGTGTGATAGTCGGTGTGCTGGTTCTAGTAGCCTATGCCATGCTGGCCATCGTCCTAATCTTCATGGAGCGCAAGGTCTGCGCCTACTTTCAGTGCCGAATAGGCCCTATGCGCGTAGGCTTTTGGGGCACTTTGCAGGTGTTTGCCGATGTGTTGAAGATGCTCATTAAGGAGATTTTCTTCGTTGATAAGGCAGATAAGCTGCTCTATGCCATAGCCCCCTTCCTCGTAATAATAGCCTCGGTGGGTACATTCTCGTTCCTACCGTGGAACCAAGGATGGGATGTGCTCGACTTCAATGTGGGCATCTTCCTGCTCACGGCTATCAGTTCCATCGGAGTTCTTGGCATTTTCATGGCCGGATGGGCCTCTAACAACAAGTATTCCGTGGTTTCCGCCATGCGTGGAGCAGTGCAACTGATCAGCTATGAGATGTCTCTCGGACTTTGTCTCATAGCCGCCGTAATCCTGACCGGTACAATGCAGATATCCGGAATTGTAGAAGCACAGACCGGACCGTGGCAATGGCTCATATTCCAAGGCCACATTCCTGCCATATTGGCATTCATCGTGTTCTGCATAGCAGGCAATGCTGAGGCCAATCGTGGCCCGTTCGACCTCGCTGAGGCCGAAAGTGAGCTCACCGCAGGTTACCATACAGAATACTCTGGTATGGGCTTCGGCTACTTCTATCTGGCCGAGTACCTCAACCTCTTTGTTGTTAGCGGCATCGCTACAACGGTTTTCCTTGGTGGTTGGGCTCCTATCAACATTGGTATCAGCGGTTTCGACCACGTGATGAACCTTATCCCGGGCCTCATCTGGTTCCTTGGAAAGACATTTGTGGTAGTTTTCTTGCTCATGTGGATACGTTGGACGTTCCCACGTCTGCGCATCGATCAGATACTGAAACTCGAATGGAAATATCTTATGCCACTTTCACTGTGCATTATCGTGCTCATGGTGGTGTGTGTAACATTCGGCTTAACATTTACTAAATAAGGATTAGGAAATGGAAGATAAGAATCAATCATATTTCGGCGGTGTGAGCAGTGCCCTGAAAACACTGGCCACAGGACTCAGGACGACAATGAAGGAGTACTTCACGGCCAAGTCTACCGAGCAGTATCCTGAGAATCGCAAGACTACGTTGCACGTTTCGGCCCGTCATCGTGGCCGCCTCGTGTTCAAACGCGTAGAGAGTGAGGACGACCCACAGGCAGTAAAGCGTGGCCTTAAGATAGGTGACTACAAGTGTACCGCATGTACAATGTGCGAGAAGGCTTGTCCTAACGATACTATTAAGATAACCTCTCACATGGAGGTCGACCCGGAGACGGGACGCAAGAAGAAAGTACTCGACGACTATCAGTACGATCTTGGCGACTGTATGTTCTGCCAGCTATGCGTCAACGCCTGCAACTTCGACGCCATCCATTTCACTAACGACTTCGAAAATGCCGTTTTCGACCGCTCGAAGCTTGTGCTCCATCTCAACAAGGAAGTCTATACGGGTGGTTCTCTGCCCAATCTGATAGACGGAGGAGCACCGTTGGAAATTGGAAAGTTCAACACTAAAACAAAATAATGTTGGATAATGAGTGCTGAATCGAGAATTAATAAGTTTGCGTAGTTGGCTTCTTAACTTCAAGTTTCCGGCAAAGCATAAAAATAACCCACACATTCAGCATTCAGAATTCATAATTAAAGAAACATGGCACGAATAATAATGTTCATAATACTCGCAGTCGTGATACTGGCATCAGCCATATTCTGTGTCTCGACCAAGCGAATCATGAGGGCGGCTACGGGTCTGCTGTTCGTCCTCTTTGGTGTGGCCGGCCTCTATTTTGTGCTCGACTACACGTTCCTCGGCGCCGCACAGATAAGCATCTACGCCGGTGCCGTAACCATGATGTATATCTTTGCCATCCAGCTTGTATCAAAACGCACCCTTCAAGGACTTGCAGAACGCTGGCTCGGCAAGAAGACAATCCTTGCCGCTCTGATAGCAGTGGTGGGCTTTGCCACGGTGGTTGGCGTTATGCTCAAGAACCAACTCCTTATGGGTTGCAACAATGTTGACCTTACAAAGGAGCTCCCCGTAAAGGATTTTGGCATGTCGCTCATGAGTGCATCTAAGTATGGCTATGTGCTGCCTTTCGAGTTCATATCGCTCTTCCTGTTGGCCTGCATCATCGGTGGTCTTGTAATACTTAACATAAAGAACAATAACGGAAAGGAGGCACAGGAATGATACCAGTTAGTTATTTCTTTATCCTTTCAGCATTGCTGTTCTTTATCGGCGTGTTTGGTTTTGTAACCCGCCGCAATCTCATTGCAATGCTCATTTCTGTTGAGCTGATTCTGAATGCAGTTGACCTCAACTTCGCAGCCTTCAACCGCTTGCTCTATCCTGAGGGAATGGAGGGATTCTTCTTCACTCTTTTCAGTATCGGCGTCAGTGCCGCTGAGAGTGCTGTGGCCTTGGCCATAATCATTAACGTTTACCGTCACTTCCACAGTGATCAGGTAAACAGCATTGAAAACCTAAGAAATTAATGGAATTATGTACAGTTACGCATTTTTGATACTGCTGTTGCCGTTCCTGAGTTTCCTCTTGCTCGGCTTGTTGGGCATGAAGATGCCTAAGAAACTTGCCGGTCAGATAGGTACCGCTTTCATGTTTGTGGTTACGGCAATGTGCTATTACACAGCCTATGAGTATTTCTTTGGCCAAGGACGCGACGCTGCAACAGGACTTTTCCCCACTGTTACGGTGTTCAACTTCACTTGGTTGCGCTTCACAGAGCTCCTAACGTTCAACATTGGTTTCCGTCTGTCGCCTATCAGTGTGATGATGCTCATTGTTATCACCACGGTGAGTCTCATGGTCCACATCTATAGCTTCGGTTATATGGCCGAACGCGACGAGAACTACCACAAGGAAGGTTACGAAAAGGGTTTCCAGCGCTTCTATGCTTTCCTCTCCTTGTTCACAATGTCAATGCTCGGACTTGTTGTAGCAACCAACATTTTCCAGATGTATCTGTTCTGGGAGCTTGTGGGTGTCTGCTCTTATCTGCTCATTGGATTCTACTATCCGAAGCATGCGGCAGTCCATGCCTCCAAGAAGGCATTCATCGTTACCCGCTTTGCCGACTTGTTCTTCCTTATAGGTATCCTGTTCTTCAGCTTCTATGTAGGTACGTTCAACTACGACCTCAATCAGAGTGTTGACCCGGGCCTGGCTCAGAAGCTTGGAACGGTGGCATCGCAGTATGGTTGGGTAATCCCCACATCGTTGTTTTTGATGTTCATTGGTGGTGCCGGCAAGAGTGCAATGTTCCCATTGCACATTTGGCTTCCTGATGCAATGGAAGGTCCTACCCCTGTTTCGGCCCTCATCCATGCTGCAACCATGGTTGTGGCCGGTGTATATCAGGTTGCAAGTCTGTTCCCAATCTACATACAGTTCGGTGCACAAGAGCAGCTTCATTGGATTGCCTGGATAGCAGCTTTCACAGCTTTCTATGCAGCAGCAGTTGCTTGCTGTCAGCGCGATATAAAGCGTGGCTTGGCTTTCTCTACCATTTCCCAGATAGCCTACATGCTTGTCGCACTCGGCGTTTGCACAGGAATGGATGCAGAAACCGGCCTTGGCTACACTGCTTCTATGTTCCACCTGTTCACCCATGCCATGTTCAAGGCTCTGCTCTTCCTCTGCTCCGGTGCCATCATCGTGATTATCGGCAGCAATTTCAAGGAGTATATGGGTGGCTTACACAAGTACATGCCTATCACTAACATTTGCTTCCTCATCGGTTGTTTGGCCATTTCGGGCATTCCTCCGTTTGCCGGCTTCTTCTCGAAGGATACAATAATCGATGCTTGCAGTCTGATGCCGGGATGGCAAGGAGTTTTCTTCAAGTGGTGGATGACGCTCGTGGCCGGCATGACGGCATTCTATATGTTCCGTCTTTACTACGTAATATTCTGGGGACAGAGCTACTACGAGCTCGATCCTGAGCACCGTCGCCGCCCGCAAGAGGTTCCACCAGTTATGTGGATACCACTTGTAATCCTTGCAGCCGTATCATGTGTGGCCGGATTCATACCATTCGGACATTTCGTTTCGGCCAATGGACAGCCTTTTGACATCCATATCAACGCTTCGATTGCAGCAACCAGCATCATAGCAGCCGTAATCGGCATCGCGCTTGCCACATGGTTCTATGCCGGTAAGACGCAGCCTGTGGCCGATGCTTTGGCCCATCGTTTCCCGAAGTTGCACAAGGCAGCTCTCAATCGCTTCTATATCGACGACGCATGGCAGTTCTTTACCCACAAGATTGTCTTCCGTTGCTTCTCAATTCCTATCGCCTGGTTCGACCGTCACGTCATCGACGGCATGTTCAACTTTGCCGCTTGGGGTGCCAATGCCGCAGGCGAGAGCATCCGTTCTTGGCAGAGTGGCGACGTCCGTCAGTATGCAGTGTGGTTCATTACCGGCTCTGTTGCCTTAACATTAATATTACTTTGCTTGATCTAAGATATTAACGATGAGTATACTAACATTATTCATAGTAATCCCAGTACTAATGCTTTTGGGTCTTTGGCTTGCCAACGACCTCAAGCAGGTGCGCGGTGTTATGGCTGTAGGTTCGACAATAATACTCGGCCTTGCCATTTGGCTTACGGTCTATTTTGTCCAACAGCGCAGCGCAGGCAACACAGACCCGATGCTTCTTACTTATTCTGCCACTTGGTTTGCGCCACTCCACATTGCTTATAGTGTGGGTGTCGACGGCATTTCGGTGGTAATGATTCTTCTTTCGGCCATCATCGTCTTTACCGGCACGTTTGCTTCGTGGCAGATGGAGCCCATGACCAAGGAGTACTTCCTTTGGTTTGTGCTGTTGGCATCGGGTGTATTCGGCTTCTTTATCTCTACCGACTTGTTCACAATGTTCATGTTCTACGAGGTAGCCCTTATCCCGATGTACCTGCTTATCGGTGTTTGGGGAACGGGCCCGAAGGAATACAGCGCCATGAAGCTTACGCTTATGCTCATGGGAGGTTCGGCTTTGCTCATCCTCGGCATCCTCGGCATCTACTATTTCAGCGGTGCCACCACGATGAATGTAAGCGAACTGGCCCAGATGCACGCCATGCCTGTAAGCAAGCAGAACTTCTTCTTCCCATTCGTATTTATCGGTTTCGGTGTGCTTGGAGCTCTTTTTCCGTTCCACACATGGTCTCCCGACGGTCACGCAAGTGCGCCAACGGCTGTCTCTATGCTTCATGCCGGAGTGCTGATGAAGCTTGGTGGCTACGGCTGCCTGCGCATAGCAATGTTCCTTATGCCTGATGCCTTGCAGATGTGGGCCCCGGTTTTCCTTGTGCTCACAACTATAAGCGTGGTCTATGGAGCCCTTTCGGCTTGCGTGCAGACCGACCTTAAGTACATCAATGCTTACTCTTCGGTGAGCCATTGCGGCATGGTGCTCTTCGCCTTGCTTATGCTCACCAAGACGGCTATTACGGGTGCAATACTCCAAATGTTAAGTCACGGACTCATGACTGCCCTCTTCTTCGCAGTGATAGGTATGATTTACCACCGTGCTGGAACTCGCGACGTGCGCTATTTGGGCGGACTTATGAAGGTGATACCATTCCTTGCCGTTGCCTATGTTGTGGCTGGCTTGGCCAATCTCGGTCTTCCGGGCTTCTCCGGTTTCGTAGCTGAGATGACCATCTTCGTGGGTTCGTTCGAGAATGCCGGCACATTCCACCGTGTGGCAACCATCATCGCTACCACGTCTATTGTTATAACGGCAGTCTATATCCTTCGTGTCGTGGGCAAGATTCTGTATCAGAAGATTCCGAATCCGGAGTTCCTCAAGCTCCACGATGCCACATGGGACGAGCGAGTCGCCGTGGGCGGCCTCATTTTCTGCGTTGCCGGCCTTGGCATGTTCCCGCTTCTGTTCCAGGACATCATAATTAATGCCGTAGGACCAATATTCGATCATATGCAGCCCTACATTTCAACATTAGCCAACCTCTAAGACTCTGACTGAAAAATGAATTATACTGATTTCTTGAAAATGGTTCCCGAAGCAGTACTCACGCTATCTATCGTGATACTGTTTGTGGCTGATTTCTGCTCAGCCAAGCAGACTGAGAGGCGTTGGTTCAATCCTTTGGCTTCGGTACTCATGCTTGCGCTCACCTGCGTTTGCCTGTTGCCGCTTGCCCCAGAGGAGGCTTTCGGTGGCATGTATGTCACCTCTGCCGCCACAAATGTGATGAAGGCAATCCTTGCCTGCGGCACTCTGATAGTGGTAATACAGAGCCGTCAGTGGGTGGCCACTACGGGTAAGGAGGGCGAATTCTATATGCTCATCTCCTCAACCCTGCTCGGCATGTTCGTAATGATGAGCGCAGGCCACTTCCTTATGTTCTTCCTCGGACTCGAAATGGCCAGCGTTCCGCTCGCCACACTTGTGGCTTTCGACATGAAACGCAACGATTCCGCCGAGGCAGCTGCCAAGTTCATACTCACCGCCACATTCTCAAGTGGGGTTATGCTCTATGGCATCAGCTTCATCTATGGAGCTGCCGGCACGCTCTATTTTGCCGATGTGGCCCCGAAGCTTACAGCCACGCCGCTTGTTATCATCGGTATGGTGTTCTTCTTCAGTGGTCTTGGCTTTAAGATATCGCTCGTTCCGTTCCACTTCTGGACCGCCGACACCTACCAAGGTGCCCCAACCACGGTCACTGGCTACCTGAGCGTTATCTCGAAGGGCGCTGCCGCATTCACTCTTTGCACAATACTGATTCACGTGTTCGGCTCTGTGGTTGAGTACTGGCAGTATCTGCTCTACATCGTCATAGTGCTTTCCATCACCGTGGCCAACCTCTTTGCCCTCCGCCAGAGCGAACTCAAGCGCTTCATGGCATTCTCGTCCATCTCTCAGGCCGGCTATATCGTGCTTGCCATCGTGGGCGATTCGGCACTGAGCATTACGGCTCTGAGCTTCTATGTACTTGTCTACGTGGTGGCCAACATGTCCGTCTTCACCATTATTTCGGTGGTAGAGCAGAACAATGGCGGCAAAACCGACATCGACGACTACAATGGCTTCTACCGTACCAATCCGAAGCTCAGCTTCCTTATGACGCTGGCTTTGTTCTCTCTCGGTGGCATTCCGCCGTTTGCGGGCATGTTCAGCAAGTTCTTCGTGTTCATGGCAGCTGCCAAAGCCGGTAGCATGCTGGCCTACATTGTGGTGTTCATAGCCTTGCTCAACACGGTTGTGAGTCTCTACTACTATCTGCTGATAGTGAAAGCCATGTACATCAAGAAAACCGATACGCCGCTTCCTACATTCCGCAGCGACGTAAACACCCGTCTGGCCCTTGCCCTTTGCACAACGGGCATACTGCTTTTCGGTGTTTGTAGCTTCATTTTCGATTGGATTGACGCCGCCAGCGTGGCCAGTATTTAGTCCGCTCGCGTCTTAATATTTTCAGCACCGCACTGTCAACCTTAATTGTTGGCAGTGCGGTGCTTGCGTTTTTGTATTTGCTTTTCTGCTTAGCGAAATATCTTTTGCTACGTAGGTTTTATATTTTCACTGCCTAGCGAAATACTTTTTTCTATAAGATTACAACGTCAGAAGCACCCCTTCCGCCCCTTATTCCCATATCTTCGGGCCCACGAAACAGGCCATAACGCCTCGGCATATTTGCGGATTCAGCATGCTGTGGCTCCATACCGCGCTCGCGACCTGCTTAATATACCACGTGGTAGCTGGGCGACTCCTCCAGAGTCGGGATTAGAGGGACCTCCGAATCCTCGGGTCGAAACGCCCCGAGGTTATT
>CAZUWO010000075.1:0-15257 GCA_964623995.1 uncultured Prevotella sp.
GAATATGTTTGCACTGCTCAACAAACCGGGTTACGAGGCCGAAAGCAAGGCTATAAAAGAAAGATTAAACAAGGAGTAATCAAGTGCGGCACCCCCACGCCGAGAGGCATCGGGCAGCCATGCACACAAGAATTATTCATGACCAAGGAAATAGAAAATTATCTGTCTAAGCACAGCTTTGGGCAGTTCGAGCCCAAGGTTGTGCTTTTCGATATGGACGGCGTGCTCTACGACAGCATGCCAAACCATGCCGTGGCGTGGACGAAGTCGATGGAGCGCTTCGGCATCAAGTTCACCCCCGCCGACGCCTACTCCACCGAGGGGGCGCGCGGCATCGACACCATACGCATATTCATGAAGCGGCAGAAAGGGCTCGAAATCTCTGAGGAAGAGGCGCAAAGAATGTACGACGTGAAGACGGAGATATTCCAAAGCCTGCCAAAGACGAAGATATTCGACGGCGTAACCACCCTGATGCAGCACATCCACGAGGCGGGGCTGACCATAGGAGTGGTTACAGGCAGCGGCCAACGGCCTCTGATAGAGCGGCTCCTGACCGACTTGGGCCAGTGGGTGAGCGAGGAGCATATCGTTACAGCCTACGACGTGAAGCGTGGCAAACCCGCTCCCGACCCTTATCTGACTGGGTTGAGCAAGTGCGGCGGCTTCAAGCCGTGGCAGGGCATCGTGGTGGAGAATGCTCCGTTGGGCATCCGCTCGGGTGTGGCCGCGCAGTGCTTCACCGTGGGCATCAACTCAGGTCCCCTGCCCGACTCCGAGCTGCTTGCCGAACACCCTGATTGGCTCTTCCACTCCATTGTGGAGTTCGAGCAGCACGTCGACGAGATTCTGCCCCGCAAGTAAATTACATTAATAAGATTGCGAAGCATCCGCAATACGTTTCAAAAGCTTCGAAATACGTTTCAAAAGCTTCGTAACAAGACAGTTTTTACTGCGGCTAAGGCGTTGATATACAAACAATCCGGCCCTTACACCCAATCATCGGAAGATGGCGGCGTAAGGGTCGGATTCTAATTTTCAGACTGTTTGATTACATATTCTCGCAGCTGCCCATGTTCTCACACTTATGGCTGGTGTCGCGCTCCACTTTTGTGTTGGCGTCAATCTGCTTTGCGGTGTAGCCAAACTTGCTGAAGGCTTTCTGCAGCTTCTCGGGTGAGGTCTTGTCAGCGTCATACTTTACGGTAACCTTCTGATCCTCAAGCGAAGTTTGAATCTCCTTCACGCCCTTCTCATAGCGCAAATTGCCCTTAACCTTATTCTCACAATTTTGGCAGAACATCTGCGGCTGGGTGGTGAATATCACAGTCTTGATGTCTTTTGCCGATACTGTCGCTGCGGTGGCAACTGCAAGCAACATGGTAATTAATACTTTTTTCATAATCTGTTTCCTATTTTAAATCTGATTCCTATATATCCAACAGCTCCACTCAATGGTCCGTAAACCATGGTGGGCTCAAACTCAGCGCCCCACGGATTCATGGCCCCTATTATCGGGTTCTTCTGCTTGTAGCCGGTCAGGTTCTCACCTCCCACATAGAGTGAGAAGTGGCGGAAGTGGCGCGTAATCTGAGCCGTGAGCGTGGGGTAAGCCTTGAAATTTGGGCTCCACGACTGGCTGCCGTCGGCCCTTGTGTAGGGCGTGGGCATGCGCCCGCCTCCGTTCAATGCGAGAGTTGCGTCGGCTTCCCACAGTCCGAGCGGCGTCTTATACGACGCGCTGAGCAACGCCTTGTAGCGGCTCTGCAGCGGCTTCCACATCAGTCGTCCGCCGTAAGTCGTCTTCACGAGGTTGTAGCGGTAGGCTGCGGTGAGCTCCAAGCCCCTCACCACGGGATAGTTGGCGTCTATCTGCAGGGTGTGGGAGTAGCTTTTGCCGTCGAGATTGGCCAAGTGCAGCACCCGCGGGTCGCTGTCATAATCTATAACGGACTGATTGCCGAATTTAGTATAATAGTACTCGGCATTTATTTTCAATGTGTTTTCTTCGATAGGTATGTAGAGCGACGTGGCCACGCCATAATTCCACGCCCGCTCTTGCTCAGGTTTGTCGATTACTATCTGCCTTCCGCTGGCCAGCAAGTAGTTGTTTTCGGCCAGCAGATGCGGCGAGCGGTAGCCCTTGCCAGCACTCAGCCGTATGGTGAGCACGCTGTTTGGCATCCACTTCACGTGGAAGCGGGGCGTGGCGAAGGTGCCATACACGTTGCTGTGGTCCACCCTCAGCCCGGCCATGGCTATTATGTGGTTGTTGTGGTTGAATGTGTATTGCACGTAGCCACCCGGAGTGGTCTCGCTCTCGTTGCCGTTTACAAGACCCGAGCCGATGTCATAGTCTTGGTGAAGGTAGTCATAGTTCATGCTGAGCCCCGCCGAGAGGTTGTGGTCGGTGCCGATATTGGTCTCGTAAATCAGCTGTGCGTTGGCGTTTTTCTGATTGACGTAGTACTTGCGCAGCCCGAATTCAGAGTCTTGCTCATGCATGCTGACGCGCCCCATCAGCGCCAGGTTGCCGCCATGCCGCTCGTCGGTGATTATGGCATGCTTCATGTAGGCTCCATAATGGTCGGTCTCTATGCCGATGTGGTATAGTGAATGGCCCTCAGTGGCGTGGGCGTGGCCCTCAGCCTGCCCGCTTGAGCGATTCTCGTGTATCAGCTCCAGTCCGCCATGAAATATGTATCGCCCCGCTTTTGCAAGCCAACGGTTTTGGAAGTTGTACTGACGTATGTTTGGATCGTCTTGAAATCCGTCGCCATTGCCATCGTGATGACTCCAGTTATTCTCGAAGTGGCCAAGCAGCTCGGTGCTCAGATTCTTGTTTCCGCCTATGTGGAAGTTGCCTTCGCCGTCCACCTGCAGCCGGCCCATGGTGTTTCCGTAAACGTTTATCTCTCCTCCAGTCGGATCGTCTGGCTTCAGATATTCCACGTTAATCTGCCCTGTCATTGCCTCGTAGCCATTCTTCACCGAGGAGTTGCCCTTCGACACCTGAATACTCTTCATCCAACTGCCCGGTATGTAGCTCAAGCGGTATGGCAAGGAGGCGCCGCGATAAGCGGGTTGATTCTCGGTAAGCAACTGAACGTAGGTGCCGCTCAAGCCCAACAGCTTTATTTGGCGGGCGCCGGTGGCCGCGTCGCTGTAGTTGACGTCGACGCTCGGGTTGGTTACGAAGCTTTCGCCGAGGTTGCAGCAAGCGGCCTTGAACAGCTCATCACGGTTCACGAGCATGGCATTCTCCGCCCCGCTGAGCCGCCGGGTGCCAGGTTTGCGGGTGCTCACCACCACCTCGCCAAGCTTTTGAGTCTGCTTCATCTTGTCCACAGAAGTGCTGTCTTGAGCTCCTGCCGTAAGAGCAGAAAGCCCAAGAAGCGCCGTTGCCATTACCTTTATATTAATATGCATGGTTATCCCTTCTATTTATGTGGTGCAAATTTAAGTAAAAACTCATCAGCCATGTTATAATATAATGGAAAAAGTTTTTGGTTTTATGAACTAACCCAATGGTTTACGGAGCAAAACGCATTCGTTTACATGCCGAAAGGAGCAAGAACAGAAAATAAAAGCGCAACAAAAAAGGCTCGCAAGCAGCAAGCTTACAAGCCCTAAAGTCGGGATGACTGGACTCGAACCAGCGACCACCGGTCCCCCAGACCGGCATTCTAAACCTACTGAACTACATCCCGTATTTTCAATTCGGATGCAAAAGTAACAACTTCTGTTGAACTTTGCAAATTTTGGCACATCTTTTTCGGCTTTACAAATATTATTTTATATTTTTGCACAGTAAAAATATGAGAACATGCGATATACTGTTTACGCACCAAACAAGATAAATACAGAAATAAACCTGCCGGCTTCGAAGAGCATAAGCAACAGAGCCCTGATAATACATGCCATGGCCGGACGCACCATATTGCCTCAAAACCTTTCTGATTGCGACGACACCAAGGTGATGATGGAGGCTTTAAAGCACATGCCCGGCACCATAGACATAGGCGCTGCGGGCACTGCCATGCGCTTTCTCACCGCATATCTTGCTGCCACACCAGGCGAACAGCACATTATTACGGGCACTGAGCGCATGCTGCACCGCCCCATCGGCACTCTGGTAGACGCGCTTCGCCAACTGGGAGCCACCATAGAGTATCTCGGTGAGGAGGGCTTTCCGCCACTGCGCATAACCGGACGCGAGCTCAATGGGGGCAGAATAGAAATTCCGGGCAACGTAAGCTCACAGTTCATCTCTGCCTTGCTGATGATTGGACCCACCATGAGAGACGGCTTGGAGCTGGTATTAAAAAACGGCATCGTGTCGCGTCCATACATCGACCTTACCTTACACGTGATGCATGACTATGGTTGCAAGGCTGAATGGACTGATGTTGACACCATTACAGTACCTCATCAGAACTACACTGCCGGCGAATACGTGATAGAAAACGACTGGAGTGCGGCTTCATACTGGTATGAGATTCTTGCTTTGGGCAACAACCGTGAGTGGCAAGCCAAGCTTATGGGGTTGCAGGATGGCTCGCGTCAGGGCGACTCTGTGGTAAGATACCTATACAGCATGCTTGGTGTTAAGACTGCCTTCTATCAGGATGACAGTCAGAAACATGGAGGTGGCATCGTCATTTCCTATCACGGGCGCACGCTGCCACGGCTCGATTACGATTTCGTAAATCAGCCCGACCTTGTACAAACCCTTGCTGTGACCTGCGTAGCACTCGACATTCCCTTCCGATTCTTGGGCACGGGAAATCTCCGCATTAAGGAGTCGGACCGCATACAGGCCCTTGAAGATGAACTGAGAAAGCTTGGTATAGTGGTAAGCGACAATCATGGCACCGAACTGAGTTGGAATGGCGAGCGTTGCCAACCCGAGAAATACCCCGTCATTAAGACTTACAACGACCACCGTATGGCCATGGCCTTTGCTCCGCTTGCCATTCGCTTCGGCTCCATTACAATCGATCATCCGGAGGTAGTGACCAAGTCTTACCCTGATTTTTGGCGCGACCTGACAAAAGCCGGATTCACTATCAAATGCAAGCAGTAGTAATCCTCATTCTGCTCATAGCCGTCGGTGGAGTCATTGCCATTGCATTCAACATGCAGCAGAAGGGGGATGACACCGTCAGCAAGCCTCAAAGCAACTGCGCTACTTGCAATGGCACGCAAAAGGACAAGTGCGAACAAATCTGCCAACTGGAAGCCGCCGCAAGACCTGTAGTATATTATGACGACGAAGAATTGGACCGCTACAGTGGCCGACCGTCGGAAAGCTACACCGATGATGAAGCCACCGAGTTTGAGAATATAATGCTCACCATGCGGCCGGAGGAGGTTATCGGATGGAGTAGAAGTCTTATTTTGAGAGGAATCAATGTGCCCAACCAGATAAAAGACGAGATGATAGCCATCATTCAAGAAAACAAATAGGGCAATAAGACGGGTTAAGAAATGCCAATAGGGCAATAAAAGACCTCCTAACAAGTTAATTAAGAAGTGGGGAACATCTTTAAAACATATATAGGACTGTTGTTAACCGGAATCGCTGTTGTGGTTCTGGGAGGGTGTTCTTCGCAAAAAAACACTGCCAAAAGCCGCTTTTGGCATTCTTTCAACACGAAATACAACATCTATTATAACGGTTCACTGGCCTATATTGACGGTTCACTGGAGAAAGAAGAAGGCAACAAAGACAACTATACCGAGTTGTTGCCTCTCTATTACGTAGGCAATAAGAACAGTCGCGAACTGGGAAAAGCCAATTTCGACCGTGCAATAGAAAAATCACAAAAGGCTATTCAGCGCCACAGCATTAAGCGTCGACCGGAATGGACCAAGAATAGGCGCAAGACAGAAAAAGACATAGAGTGGCTAAACCGCAAGGAGTATAACCCATTCATGTGGAAAGTATGGATGCTCATGGGGCGTTCACAATTCCATCAGGCTGCTTTCGACGAGGCAGCATCTACCTTTGCTTACATGAGCCGCCTGTTTCAGACTCAGCCAGCCATATATGGCAAAGCTCAAGCATGGCTTGCCAAATGCTATGTAGAAGAGGGATGGCTCTACGATGCCGAAGATGTAATTCGCAACATGAGGCGCGACTCTGTAGATTGGAGGGCGCGCAAAGAGTGGGACTATACATTGGCCGACTACTATCTGCACACAGGTGAACTGGCACAGTCTGTACCTTATCTGCAAAAAGTAATCAAACATGAGATGCGACGCAAGCAGAAGGCTCGCGAATGGTACTTATTGGGGCAGGTTCAGGCAGCACTTGGCCATCAGCCCGAAGCTTATAAGGCTTTCAAACACGTAATCCGCCTCAATCCGCCATACGAACTTGAATTCAACGCCCGCATCTCCATGACTGAGGTCTTGGCAAAAGGCAAGTCGTCTCAGATGATTCGACGATTAAAACGCATGGCAGCCTCAGACAATAATAAAGACTATCTCGACCAAGTTTATTATGCCATTGGCAACATATACTTGAGCAATGGCGATACTGCCAAAGCCATTTCGGCTTACGAACAAGGCAATAAGAAGGCCACACGCAGTGGTATTGAAAAGGGTGTACTCCTTCTCCACCTTGGCGATCTGTACTGGCAGTTGGAGAAATACTCTGATGCTAAGCGCTGCTATGGTGAAGCCATAGGTTTGCTCGACAAGGACCGCAAAGACTACCAGCAGCTTTCTGACCGCTCTAAGGTACTCGACGAACTTGTACCATACACCGATGCCGTGCAGTTGCAAGACTCTCTGCAGGCATTGGCCAAGATGAGCGAAGCCGACCGCAATGCCGCCATAGACAGGGTTATAGACGCACTGAAGAAAAAGGAGAAGGAAGAACAGGCTAAGCAAGCTGAACAAGAGGCTGAACAGAGGAAAAGCGAATATGGTGGACAGCAAAACAACACTGCCGCTAACAGACCTACAAATACTGCCGGACAACAATCCACCGGTCAATGGTATTTCTACAACCAAATGGCAGTAAACCAAGGTAAGACCACTTTCCAACGTTTGTGGGGTAATCGAAAGAATGAGGACAACTGGCAGCGCAGCAATAAGACCGTTGTTGGGCAGGAATTAACCGCTAATACAGACTCACTTGCCAATCTTACCGACGAACAACGCGACTCACTTTTGCAGGCTGAAATAGCCAAAGACTCGCTACAAAACATTGCAGACAGTGCTCAGAATGATCCCCACAAGCGTGAATATTATCTTGCTCAGATTCCTTTCACACCTGAACAAGTAGCCGCAAGCAACAAAATCCTTGAAGACGGACTCCATCATGCTGGTGTCATATTCAAGGACAAGCTCGATAATCTGCCCAAATCAGAAAAATTCCTACGCCGACTCACTGATAATTACTCCGACTATGAGCACATGGACGAGGTATTCTATCATCTGTTCTTGCTCTATTCCAGGCTCGGACAATCGGCAATGGCACAAAACTACATCGACAGTCTTAAGGCTCGCTACCCGGAAAGCCAATGGACGCAACTGCTCACTGATCCTTACTTCGCAGAGAACGCACGATTCGGCACTCAGATGGAAGACTCCCTCTATGCCGCTACCTATAATGCTTTCAAGGCAGATCGCTTCGCTGAAGTGGCTGCCAACGCGAAATTGTCTGAACAAAGATTCCCGATGGGAGCCAACCGCGATAAGTTCCTCTTCATAGGTGGACTGTCAAAGTTGAACAATGGCGATGCAAATGGCTGCGTTGCTGATATGAAAACAGTTGTGGAGAAGTATCCACAAAGTCGCATTAGTGAACTTGCGGGTATGATTGTAAATGGAGTGAACTCTGGAAAACGACTTAGAGGTGGCAAATTCGACCTTGGCGACGTATGGACACGGCGTGCAGCCACGCTTAGCGACAGTGCCGCACAGAAGAAGCAGGGCTTTTCAACTGATCTGAACACCGACTTCATGTTCTTGCTTGTCTACAACCCTGATTCAATAAACGAGAATCAGTTGCTTTTCCAGATGGCCAGATTCAATTTCACCAACTTCCTCGTACGCAACTTCGACATCAATATTGAACAGGATGGTGGACTCCATCGTATGGAAATATCCGGTTTCCGCAACTTCGAGGAGACTTTCCAGTATGCCCGCCAGCTATATGCCAACAAAGCTATAGCCCAATTGGCAGCCAAAGCCAGGCCTGTGCTAATCAGCTCTGCCAACCTTCCTTTGTTAGGACAGGCCTTCAGCTATAAGGAATATGACGACTTCTATGCCAAGAACTTCCGCAAGGTTAAGGTGCCAGAATACCGATTGTTAGATGAACCGGCCGAAATATCTGTAGAAAAACAACCGGAAGAGGAACAACCGGAGCAAGACGAATTGGGAGAACCTGTTGATGACGGTATGAACATAGTGCCCGAAACTGACTCCGACAACCGGCAGCAAGAGCAGAACGGGACTGAGCTGATGATTCCTGACAATAATTCTGCCACAAGAAACCAGTCTCAAGAGCAAAATGCCAATGGTATTGTAGTGCCAGATGCCAATGTAACTGACGAAAATCAGCCCCAAATACAGAATGAAAACGAAATCGTCGTACCAGACAATAATGCTGCCACAAACAACACACAACAGGAGCAGAATGGTATTGTAATCCCTGAAACGGAGACCGAAACTAATAGCACCAACGAAAATGGTGCCGATATAGTCATTCCGGAGGAGACTCCTAAGCCCCCTATACCAATGGGAGAGACTGCAAAACCCACACATAAATCGACCGAAACCCAACCAGTTGAAGGCCAAAAGTCAACGGAAGAGGAAAGCAGCCGACATGCCACAACAAATTCAAAGCCACAACAACCAGTGCAGTCAAAGGTGCAAGAACCGGAACCACCAGCCAACAACGACGAACCGGACATCTACTTCGATGACACGCCTACTGCTCCACAAGGTGGAAACAATAACACGAACAACAATTCCAATGGGTCTAACGACTATGACCTTGAGGATGAATATTACGATTTAGACGGATTTTAACGATATGAGCAACGGATCATTACTTTGGGTCGACGATGAAATCGACTTGCTGAAGGGCTACATTCTCTTCCTCGGAAAGAAAGGCTATGAGGTTACCACCGTAAGTAACGGGGCCGATGCCATCGACCTCTGCCAAAAACAGACTTTCGATCTGGTACTGCTCGACGAACAAATGCCGGGCCTTAGCGGACTGGAGACGCTACAACAGATAAAGGACATACAGCCAGCCACGCCGGTTGTTATGGTTACTAAAAGCGAAGAGGAGAATATTATGGATCAGGCCATTGGCTCAAAGATAGCTGACTACCTTATAAAGCCTGTCAATCCAAATCAGATTCTCCTTACACTGAAGAAGAATATTCACCGTCGAGAGATTGTAACAGAGGTGGCTCAGACTGGCTATCAGCAGGATTATGGCAAGATATCCATGCAGATCAGTGATTGCCGAACGTTCGATGACTGGGCAAATGTCTACAAGAAGCTAACCCGATGGGAACTTGAACTAAGTTCTGCCGATACGGGAATGGCCGACATGTTGCGCATGCAGAAGGAAGAAGCTAACCTTGGTTTCGGCAAATTCATTACACGAAACTACATGGATTGGATTGCCGACAAGGGCAACCGCCCCCTCATGAGTCCAGACGTAATGAGCAAACGGGTATTTCCTTTGCTTGATAAGGGCGAGAAAGTCTTCCTTATTGTCATCGACAACTTCCGATATGACCAGTGGCGAACGCTTGCTCAAGAGATTGGAGACTTGTTCGACATCGACGACGATCTCTACCTTTCCATCCTTCCCACTGCCACTCAGTATGCCCGCAACGCCATCTTCAGTGGTTTGATGCCACTCCAAATTGCACGGATGTATCCTGATTTGTGGGTCGATGAAGACGAGGAAGAGGGCAAGAACCTCAACGAGGCGCCGCTCATTCAGACACAGATAGATCGCTATCGACGGCATGACAAATTCTCTTATACCAAGATAAACGATTCAGCAACCGGCGAGAAATTGCTCCAACAGTTTAATAACTTAAGCCGAAACAACCTCAATGTAGTGGTAATCAACTTCATTGACATGCTCTCTCACGCTCGCACGGAGATGAAGATGGTGCGCGAACTGGCCAACAACGAATCAGCTTTTCGCAGCATCACCCTCAGTTGGTTCCGACATAGTGTTCTCTCTGAACTTATAAAGCGACTCTCCCAAACCGACTACACTACAATAATAACCACCGATCACGGCAGCATTCGCACCACTCACCCTATAAAAATAATCGGCGATCGCAACACCAATACCAACCTTAGGTACAAATTAGGAAAGAATCTTAACTATAATTCCAAGGAGGTATTCACCATATCCAATCCACAAAAGGCCCAACTGCCATCACCAAACGTCAGTACGAGCTATGTATTTGCCATTGCCGACACATTCTTTGCCTACCCCAACAATTACAATTATTATGTAAGTTACTACAAAGACACCTTCCAACACGGCGGAATAAGCATGGAAGAGATGATAATACCACTCATAACACTAAAATCAAGAAAAAGATGAAAATAGAAATAAAGGACCTAAGCCACATTAACGAGGCCGCAAAGGAATTTATAAACAACATGGGCAACGCCAAAGTCTTTGCCTTTTATGGTAAGATGGGCGCAGGCAAGACCACATTCATCAAGGCCTTATGCGAGGCAATGGGCGTGGAAGATGTTATCACGTCACCAACCTTCGCTCTCGTAAACGAATACACCGACGGTAATGGTGACCCAATTTATCACTTCGATTTTTACCGCATTAAGAAGATAGAAGAGGTCTACGACATGGGCTATGAGGACTATTTTTACAGCGGAAACCTCTGTCTGTTAGAATGGCCTGAACTCATCGAAGACCTACTCCCTGAGGATGCAGTCCGAGTTAGCATTACTCAGAATGATGATAACAGCAGAACCATAGAGTTCTAAGTGCCATATTCTCCATACGCCAACAGTAAATGCATGCAAACTTAACAATAGCATCAATTATATAATACTAACCGTACTGCCTATAAAAAAGTCGCTGGTAGACGAACTGACATGATTATCTTCATGCCAGATACCATTTACGTAATGGAAAATTAAACATTTCCACAATAGCAATACAACATTAACTGTCAATGGTCGTATTGCATACAAACGAGCCAGCAAATCTCATCGCTACACTCTTTTCAAAATAAGAACTCTTGCATAGCTCCGATAAAAAATTCCAAATTCAAAATTAAGTAATTAGTAATTAAAAAAGGCCTCCCCACCGCTAAAGTGGAGAAGCCCAAATTAAATTACTGTAGGAAGCGTACGGAACAAGCCGCACGAACCTAAATTAAATTCACTCTATAGCCTTATCGCCATCATCCCATGGCTTGAAATTGAGATAATCTTTAAGAGTCTTTTCAGGCTCTTCGAGCCCATCCTCGTCTTCTGTAAGGTCTTGCTTCTTGGCACCAAAGCCACCATGCTCTTCACCACTGGCAAATTTGATACCACCTGGACCTTCAAGCAAGCCATCGCCATAAAGACGTTGAATCAGAGATTCAGGCTTTTCATATTTCCTTTTTTCCTTCATAGTCAAATCTTTTTAAAGAGAAAGGGCCGTGGCCACCCACTTTAGGGGCAGATGGCCACAGCATTGTGTCTTTATCGGCCTAACACAACCTTACGTCCGTTCACGATGTACACACCCTTCATATTTGGCTTGTACACGCGGCGGCCTTGCAGGTCGTATATCTTGGTATTGCCATCAAGATTGTCGATACTGATACTGTTGATACCTGTTGCAGTTCCGCCCATCACGAGCTTGATGCTTACCGGTGCAAGGTAAGGATTGTTGTTATTATCTGTAATGGTAAGGAAGAACCTGAATGGGTTCAAGAATGCACTTGATCCAGCTTTCCTGAATTCTCCCTTAGTAGTCAATGCATACCAAGTATCGTCACCAGCAGCATAATTCTTCTTCTCATAGACGCCTATGCTCTTATAGATGTAAGAATTACCTGTGATCTGAGTTGACTGAGGTTCAGTCTTCTTCAATGTAGCATCAGTAAGAGTAAATGTCTTCTTGCCAGAAACCTTTGGATAAACAACATACGGCAGGTTAGCTTTAACCACATCGCCAGCCTTAAGTTGTTTAACTGCGATTTCAACACCATCGACATTATCCTTATCGAAATCATGCTTGTCCTTGTTAGAAACACCCTCAAGATAACCAAACTCATAGTTATCAAGGATATCCTGAGTAAGAGTCAAGTCGAATGGAGCAACCCAAGCAACCCAAACACCTTCAGTGAAGTTGCGAGTGAAGTTAATGTTCACATCAGGCTGATCAGCCGTAACCTTGAATGCATAGAGAGCATCGCCATCAATGTTGTAAGCAGTGTCAGCATCAGAATACATCAGAGTCCATTCGTCAGCAGCAGTATTCTTGTAGAACACCTCACCATTATTGTCAAACTCAACAGTGAAGGCAACCTTTTCAGCATTGTCAACTGCACCAATCACAGCATCGAATGCATAAACCAAACCTCCGATTGCAGTCTTGGCATCAAGATTACCAGCGTTCTTCAGAGCGCTGAAGAAGTCATTCTCATCATCATTTCCACCTATTTTAGCACCACGCATCGAAATGGTAACGTTCTTCTTAACAGTTGCTGCGCTACTGCTCAGACCGAGCGTAGAACCTGCTGTCAGATAAACCTCAGCAAGATCGTTGGAACCTTCAGTGGCAGCTTGGGTCTCAACCTGAGCACTTGCAAAGAGATCAGCAAGAGTTGCATCCTGCTTAACGCCACCCTTCAAGAAGTCGAAGTCAGCAGTGAACACGAGCTTCTGGTTGCCAATCTGGATGTAAGAACCCTTCTTGAACACGAAGTGGCTATCCTCAGGAGTTACACCACTCTGAGTGGCAAGGTGCTTGTCGTTGACCATGAACTTCCAAGCAGCACGAGCATCCTCTGTTGAAGAAGGAGTACCTACTATCTCATAGTTCTCATTGATACCTGCAATCGAATAGTCGAAACTATGCTCCTCATCACCATCCTTGATGGTAACAGGGCAAGTAACGCCTTTGAAAGCATAGGTATTCTTCAAGAATTCATGCAATGGAGCCTTTACATTATCAATACCTGTCTCAACAGTCTTGCTATAGCTGCGAGTCTCACCAGCAGCGAGACCGAGGCTCTCAACACCTGTCATAGAGACATTCAGAGTAGCCTTGCTTGCGCTCAAGTTGTCAAGCTCTGGTGATGGCAGAGAAACTACGAAATGATAGTCTCCAAACACATCAGCATTAACAGCGATAGGATCGCCATTATCAGCGTCGTAACCAGTTACATCAACATGGAACTTAGGAGTCTCTGGCTTGGTGAACTCTACAGTAAATGGAACAGTCTCAGCTTCGTCAACTACACCAACCACCTGATCGAAGAATACAACAAGCATTCCAATGGCAAGCTTCTTGTCAGCTGAACCTTCTTTGTATATCATATCACGATATCCGGAGAAGAAACCTTTGAAGTTATCAGCTGCAACAGAAGAAGACTTGATATCCATTGTTACATTCACATTCTCGTCTACTGTTGCTGCGCTGCTGCTTACGCCAAGAGTAGATCCTGCTGGCAGATAAACTGAAGCTGACTTCACAGCATCACCTTCCAAGCCACTCTTAACTACCTTGACATAAGGACGAATATTATTAAACAAGTCATCAAGATTAGCAGAACCCTTCAAGAAGTCATAGTCTGCAAGGAATACGAGCTTCTCATCACCGAGCTGTATGTAAGCACCCTTCTTAAAGAGGAAGTGAGTATCGTTGGTAGAGAGATCCTGCGAAGCCTTAACGTGGCTTGTCATCAACTTCCAAGCAGCACGGGCTGCCTCAGTAGATGAAGGAGTTCCAACAATCTGATAATCCTCATTGATACCAGCAATATTATAGTCGAACGACTTGGTGTCATTCTCATCCTTGATGGTTACCGGGCACTTAACACCTTGGAATGCGTAAGTGTTCTTCAAATACTCTGAAAGCTTAGCAGAAACACCTGTTACACCAGTTTCTAGTGTCTTAGAGTAACTACGAGTCTCATCCTCCTTCAAACCGAGGCTCTGCACACCAGTCATAGAGATATTTACAGTAGCCTTGCTTGCAGTAAGGTTGTCGTTGTAAGCATCAGGCAAAGTTACCTTAAAGCTATAGTCACCATAAACATCAGCATTGACAGCGATAGGATCATTGGTAGTAGCATCATAACCTGTTACGTCCAAATGGAACTTAGTAGCCTTAGGCTGAGTGAACTCAACGGTGAAGTTTACGCCATCAGTTCCATCAACCATTCCAATGACAGCATCGAAGGCCTGGACGAGGAAAGCAATAGCTGTCTTTGCATTAAGATTAGCAGAAGAACCCTTCATCTGAGTGAAGATGTTGCTGATACCCTGACCTCCATCTTCAAGCTGCTTTGCAACTTCGTCAAAAGCAGACATTGTAACCTTTACATCTTCTGTAACCGTAGCGTTGCTCTGGCTTACACCAAGAGTAGAACCTGCAGGAAGATATACGGCAGCCTTGATAGTCTTAGCGCCGGTTACGTTAGCCTTCTCAATTCGAGTCTGTGCTCCGTCAAAAAGATTTGCCATTGAGGCAGAACCCTTCAAGAAGTCAAAGTCCTTGAGGAATACCAGACGCTCGTCGCCAATCTGCAGATAAGCACCCTTCTTGAAAAGTAAGTGTGTATCATCGGTAGAACCCTGAGCTGCCTTAACCTTAGATGTCATCAGCTGCCAAGCTGCCTGAGCATCAGCACTGTTTGAAGGAGTACCAACGATATGGTAGTCCTTAATGCCAGCGATATTATAGGTGAAGCTCTTCTCCTGTCCATCAGCCTTGATGGTAACAGGGCAAGAAGCACCACTGAATGCGTAAGTGTTCTCCAGAGCACCTGACAGATTAGCGGTAACGCCGCTAACACCAGTCTCAACTGTCTTGCTGTAAGAACGTGTGCCTTTAACACCAAGAGAAGCAACATCGCTCATGCGAAGGTTTACAGTGGCCTTGCTTGCTGTGAGCTGATCGCTACCTGCTGCAGGCAGAGAAACGTCGAATGAGTAATCGCTATACACGTCGGCGTTTACAGTTACAGGCACTGCGTTAGCATCGTCTGAAGAGTAACCGGTAACGT